>JAFXIL010000071.1 GCA_017563185.1 Kiritimatiellia bacterium
CAGATCGTTGTTGCGCAGGTTCACATCGAACTTGCACGCTGCATCAACCGGCGGCTCCACCTTCGTGAAGGCGTCGATGTACGGCAGAGCCTTGGGAATGTCGAGGGCCACGAGCATAGGGCGGATGTTGTGCTGGCGCGCGTGGCCGTGCACCTCGCCGTGCACGAGCTGGCTCTCGAGGTCAAGGCGCACCTCGCCGGCAAGCAGCATCATCGCGTCGGAGTCGGCCCACTGGAGGTCGATCTTGTCGGCGTCCATGCGGCCGTGGGAGAGCGACACGGACTTCACCTCCACGCTCTTCGGAGCCACGCTGAGGATGTCGGGGCGCACAAGCGTCAAGCGGAACGGACGCATTCCCGGCAGCTCGAACTTCAGCGGCTCGTCAACCTCCTTGAAGTCAGGCTGGCCCGGAAACTCCACCGAATCCGGCACGTAGTACCCCTCCGGCAGACGCGGATACTTGAGATCCACCACCGTGATTCCCTTGACGATGCTATCGCGCTCCCAGGGAATCCGGCGCAGGTTCAGCTCCACGTCCACAAGCGCGGCCGACACGACAGGCGTCACCGGCTCGTCCGCCTTCATGGGATGGCGCTTCTTCGCGAACGCGCGCAGATTGCGCACCTTCAGTCCGCGCGAGAAACGGAACGACGCGCTCTCGGCAGTCACCAGCATGTCGTCGCTCGAAATGGAATCCGTGATCCGCGAGAGAAGCGCCTTCGGCACGTCATGCTCGAAGAACACGATCGCGAACACGCCAGCAAACACAAGAGCCAACAGCGTCAAAGCACCGTACTTGACGGTCTTCCACAGGATTCCGAAAAACCTACGCATCGCGTCACCTCACATTGCCCGCAAGCGCATCAACAAGATTGGCAGCCCCCAGGAGAGTCGAACTCCTCTTCTCAGGATGAGAACCTGATGTCCTAGCCGATAGACGAGGGGGCCGTCTTGTTCTGGTGCACCCGGTGGGAGTCGAACCCACACACCTTGCGGCACAAGAACCTGAATCTTGCGTGTATGCCAATTTCACCACGGGTGCAACGGAGACATAGTATGCCATAATTTCCTCGCCGCGTCAAGGGGTCAATTTGAAAAAATTGCAATTCATTTTCCAGCCCCCTCTATCGCCGCCGAAAGGCGCGCCTTCCACTGCGCCAGCCGTTCGGCAGAATCGCATTCCACGATCAGCCGCAGATACGGCTCGGTGTTCGACTTGCGAATCGATATCCACCCTTCGCGGTACTCGAGGCGGAAGCCGTCGATCTCCGAGCGCGCCGTCTCGGCGCCAAGCGTCTTCGCGACCTCAAGCGCGCGTACGATGGAGGCGTCCTTGTCCTCTACCTTGAAGTTGATCTCCCCTGAATTCGCATAGCGCGAGACTATCGGGTGCATCATCTCGGAGAACGTCATCCCCTGCGCCTTCTCCCCTGCGATCTCGCCAAGGATGCGCGTTGCGGCTAACAGCCCCGAATCGCAGCCGAAGAACTCGGAGAAGTAGTAGTGCCCCGCGAGCTCGCCGCCGCACAGCGCGCCCTTCTCTCGCAGGATCGGCTTGGCGAACGCATGGCCCACCGGCACCATCACCGGCTCGAAGCCGTCGGCGACGAGGGCTTCGGTGGCGCCGCGCGAGGTTCTCACGTCGTGGATGATCCTCACTGGGACGCCGGGCTGGCGCTCACGCCCGCCGGCCTGCGCATCCGCGAATTTCCTCGTCGCCCTTGCCACTATCGGCACAAGGTAGTCGGGCTGGACGAACTCGCCGCACTCGTCCACGAACATCGCGCGGTCGGCGTCGCCGTCGAATATGACGCCGCAGTCGAGTCCGTTCTCGCGCACGGCCTTCGAAATCTGCTCGCGGGCCTCAGCCTTGAGAGGATTTGGCGAATGGCTGGGAAACGAGCCGTCCATCTCTTCGTTCAGGATCACCGCGCCAGGGAACATGTCCCGCGCGAAGAGCGAGGCCATCCCGTTCGAGCAGTCCACTGCGAACTTCAGGCCGGCGATTGCATCCAGGTCTGCACGCTCCTTCTGCCACGCGATGTAGCGCTGCAAGGCGCCGGGAAGCGGCGTGGTGGGCACCTCGCATGGGACGCGCGGGATGCGCTTCCCGCCCCCGGCGAACTCCTCCACCAGCCTTTCGACTTCGTTAAGGCCGTTTGCATAGCCAACGGGAAGAGCGGTCTTCATCGAAACCTTGAGGCCGTTGTCCTTGGGCGGGTTGTGCGAGGCCGTGATCATCACCGAGCCGTCGAAACCGTCGGCCGCCGTGAAGAAGTACACCATTGGCGTCGTCGAAAGGCCAAGATCGCTCACCTCCGCGCCCGCCTCCGCGAGGCCCGCCACCAGCGCATCGTGAACGGCGCCGCTCGTGGTGCGGCAGTCGCGCCCCACGAGCCAGCGGCGTCCCTTGACCACCTGCGGCAGGGCGAGGCCCACGCGGTACACCACGTCGAGGTCGAAGTCGACCCCGAACGTGCCGCGCATGTCGTATGCCTTGAAGAATCCCATTGGGAGCCTCCTTCTCCTGTCAGCAGCCTGCCACCGCGCGGCAGTAGCCGTTGCAGCGCGCCACCTCCTTCACGGCGTTGGATCCCTTGGGTATCTTGTACTCGAGCTCGATGTCGCAGTAGAAGTGCCATCCCTTGCGCTGCAGGAACGGGAAGAGCTTCGCTATGGGCGTGTCGCCCTTGCCAAACTCCAGGTTCTGCGACTTGTGCGCCTTCGTGGTGCGGTCCTTGAGATGAAGCGAGAATATCTTGTCGTGGTACTTCTCGACGAAGGCGAGCGGGTCTATGAAGCGCTTCGCGTCGTCCGTCATGGCGGCCACGTAGTGGCCGATGTCGAAGTTGATGCGAAGGAGGGGCGAATAGCCGAGCAGCGGACCGTCGTAGGTGAGCGCGTCGATCTGGGTGTGGTTGTGGAACGCGATGTAGATGCCGTGCTTGTCGGCAAGCTCGGCGCAGCGGCGGCCTATGGTCTCGTACTCTGAGGCCTTTGGAATCTCGCGCGTGATGCATGCGGCGCCGAGGGCCTTCGCGGCGGCGATGCGGTATTCGTCCTCCTGCGCGTTCTTGCCGCCGATGCCGCCGTACTTCACGATGTGGATGGAGACGCCGGCGTCTTCGAACAGCTTGCGCAGGGCGGGAAGGCGAGTCATGTCGCGCTTGCCGCCGCGCTTGAGGTATTCGTCCACCACCTCGCCCTTGAGCTCAAGCGTGCCGAGACCATCCTCTACGGCGTATTTAACGATGTCCTCGGCGTTCTTCTGCTTCATCGAGCGGTAGCTGTACGTGATGCAGCCCACCTCCACTCCGTTGTACCATGACCGGCTTCTGGCGCCCTTGCCGCCAACGGCGGCGGGCGCACCGCCAAGGCACATTCCAGCTGCGGACGCGAGGCCCAGGCCTATGAAGTTTCTTCTCTTGAGTTCCATGATCGCAGTTCCTTTCTTGCAGGATAGTTTTCTTGCGAAGCCGGCTTCGCGCGGCGTCAGTCGCCTGTCTTGGGCGATGCCTTCACACGCACGATGCGCGTGGCGGCGAGGCGGCGCACGGAGAGCGAGAACTCCTGCTTGCCGCGTATCGCCTCGCTCAGCTCCTTCACGTTCTTCACCGGCTTGTCGTCCACGTGCGTCACAATCTCGAACGGCATCAGGCCCGCTACCGCGGCGGGGTTGCCGGGCTGAACCTTGCTCACCACCACGCCGGGCGCATCGTCGGCGAGCTTGAAGTATCCGCGCACCTCGAAGGTGAGGTCGGCGAATGCCGCGCCCAGCGTCTTGCTCTTGAGCCGCTTGGAGTTGCGGAAGTGGACTGGCGCCTGGGCGAGGACGAGGTGAGCCTCCTTCTTCGCGCCGCCAGTCACATATCCCACGTCAACCTCCGTACCGATGCCAAAGCGCGTAAACACCTCGTTCACGCCCTCCTCCACGTTGGGCCACGGCGCGAACCTGTCGGCGTCCACCATCCCGAGGCGTTCGCCGTCGATGCGGCTGAGAAGCTCGCCGATGTCGATGCCGCTGCCCAGGCTTCCGCCTGCTTCAAGGTCCTGGCGATCGTTCTCGCCCCTCCGGCGCACATAGAGGAGCACGTCGCCCGTCTTGATCCCCGCCTTCTCGGCGGGCGTGCCGGGATACACGCGCCCCACGAGCGCGCCGCGCGTACTGTATGCCATAAGGAATCCAGAGGCCTTCTTCTCGCGCGCGAGATCCGGGGTGATGGGCTGAGTCTCCACGCCGATCCACGCCACGCGAATGCGGTCCTTGCCCTTCCTGAGCGCATATTCCGGATTGAATGCGCGCTTCTTGAGCAGCGCGGCGACGGACTCGGCGGGAAGCACCTCGCCGCTCGACCATCGCTCGCCGGAGCGACGGCGGAAAACTCCTACCGTGAACTCGCCGTCTTCAGTCACGGCGAACGGTTGACGGCCGCGGCTGGAGTTCTGGCGCACGTCCGGACACACCGCGCCGCCGCGCGCGAACTCGAACTCAGTCACGCGTTCCGGTATCATGTCGAACGTGATTTTGCCGTCCATGCTGCGTGTTGAGCACGTGTAGAGCGTCTTGAGGAAGAGCTTGGCCGCGTTCTCGCCGTGCACCTTCATCGGCGCGAACTCCTTTGGCAGCTTGCCGTCCTTGAAGCGCACCACCGCGAGCGCATACCTGTCGAACGCGCCCACCCACTCGAGCGCCGTGCGCGAGCCGTCCGGCATCACGGCCTCGATCTTGTCGATCTCGGCCGTCTTCGACGCGTCAAGGTTGAGCGGTATCATCACCTCGCCGTTCTCTAGCGCAAAGCCCACCAGGTCGAGGTCCGTCTTCCGTTCGTCGTCGCCGTCGCTGCTCACGAAGATTCGTCCGCCACGCTCGCTGCGCTTCTCCTCATCGCGGTGCACGTACACCGGCACTAGCGACGCCCTCACTTTGGCCTTCAGCGCCTCGAGGCGCGCGTCGAATTCGCCCACGGGCTCGCTCTTCCATGTCGAGGGCGCGGCGAACGCGGCCTCGTCGACGACCATTGGAGAGCTGAAGCAGAGCGACGCCGCCTCGCCCTTCGCGTCGAGCACCAGCGTGTTTCCGGGAACCTGCACGATGTCCTTTCCGATGTCCGGATAGTGGCGGAACTTCGCCGCCGGACTCGGCGTGAGGCCCGAGACCATCTGCCCTTTCTCCTTGACGAGGAAGAAGAACTTCGCCTCGGCAAGCGGCACCGGCCCCTTCGCGCGGAACTCTATCGGCTTCACGCCGTCGATGGGCTTCTCCGTCTTCAGCTCGACTGCGCCCTTGCCGGGAAACCGCCGCACGGGCTTGGCGGCGTACCTGCGGCCCGCGAACTCCACCTCCACGGAGGCGACGAGGTTCGACTTGATCATGAGATCCTGCACCATCACGCGGTCAGGCGCCACCACGTATCCCGCAAGGTCCATGGGACGCTCCTCCTTGACGTATTCGGAGACGCCACGGCGGTGCATGCTGTTGCAGTTGGGGCACATGTACGGCAGCGAGAAGCCGTCGTCGTCTTCGTCCTCCGGCGCGTTGAAGCGCACCAGCACCGTTGCTGTAGAGGCCGAATGGCGTGCCACCAGCTCACGCGTGCGCGCAAAGCGCGACGCGGGTTTTTCCTCGCAGAACGCCGCAGCGGCAATCGAAACCGCAACGACAATGCAGAATGCTTTTTTCATAACTTCTCCTTATGTAAAGACGGCATGCTTTCCGATACGCAGATGATTTTATCAAATCCCCCGCACAAACACAACAGAATTGGCCGGCGGAGCCTTTCATTTGGCAGCAAGCCTGCCGCTCTTGAGCGCAATCCTGGTGCGCGCAACTGCGTTGGACCATAGGCCGCAACGAACGATTTTCTTCTCATTTTGGACATCTCTGGCCTCCGTGACTTTTCAATGTATCCATTTCCCCATATTCAACCGTGCAAGACAAGCGCAAAGGCACGTGTAGATGCGGCAGAGCGCATTTGCGACCCCGCGCCACCATGCACGGGCGCGCCATGCCTTCACGAAACGATACGGGATGCGCCTTGAATACGGCACCTCGGCAACGGCGGCATGGCAAGAGGGCGAAGTCTTGGCAAGTCGGGCGTCGAAGGCTGCAATGTCGAATCCTCGCGCGCGGCGTCTATCCCCGAAGATGCACCCGCGGTACACGTCCGCCACAAGCTCCGCAAGGCGCCGCTCAAGCGCCGCCGAACGCGCGTTCTGCACATGCGCCGCGATCTCGTAGAAACGACCTGCCATGTGAAGCGCCACTTCGCCGCGCATCCACCATGAGCGCGCAAGCGCCTCGCCCGACATCGTCTGCCTTTCCCGTCCCAGCAGATACCTGTACAGGACACGTGGAAAGCGCACCGCGCTTCTTACGCCTGCAAGCGGCAGAAACGACCATTCAAGATCGGTGTAGGAAACTCCCTCCAGCTGGCGGTAGCCCAGATCGCGCAGCATCTGAGTGCGGTAGGCAACGCCGTGCATCATCACGGGAGGCGCCGCGAGAATCTCCGCGAGGTCGATCGCCCGTCCAGGGGCGAACGGGATCTTCTCGGTTCCGGCGACGCGTCCAGAGGCATCAACCACGGAATAGTCGGAGAACACCATGTCAGGACGCGGCTCGGCGAGGCCCGCGAGAAATTCGACGAACTCGGCAAGCGCATCCCCGTCGAAAGCGTCGTCCGCATCGAGCACCTTCACGTATTCGCCGCGCGCCACGCTTAACGCCGCGTTGATGCAGCTGCCGTAGTTGCCGTTCTGCTTGTCTATTATTCGCACCGCGCCTGGACTGCGCTGCGCGAAGGCATGTGCGATCTCGCCGGTGCGGTCCTGCGAACCATCGTTCACAACTATCACATCCAGACTGTCCATGGACGATGCCTGGAGGCCAAGACTGCCAAGGCAAGCCGACAGATAGCTCTCCATGTTGAACGCCGGCACTATCACGGTGAGCACTGGAGCGGCGGGTTTCATGCATCCTCCCCTGCTATGCGCATGCGGCGCAGAAGCTGCACGAGGCGCCCGCGAAGGCGGCGCGGGGAGGAAAGAGCGTCCAGCGCTACGCCAATTGCGCGACGCACCGTCCACCACGCGCGGCCGATGGGCGGCAAGTCTGCCGCCTGCATGCTGCGCGCTATCTCGCTTTCGTCGGGATTGTCCCAGGAAGTCTGCGCGCACACCGCAGGCTGTACGCGGAACAGCTCGATCGTTCCCTGGTCCACCCATCTTCCCCATGTGTCGTTCATCACGCGTATCGGCGAATTGTCGGCAAGCATTGCCTCGGCGGCGCGGCGCGTGAGCGCATACCCTTCCGCTCCCCACGCCCACGATGCGCGCTTCAGAGAGAAGCGGGCCAGGGCGTCATCGTTCTTGTGCGGAGTCCGCGCATGGTCGCCGAACAGCACCACCTGCGCGCGGGATGCATCTACCTCTTTCTCCGCCCAGGCGAGCGCTTCGGGAAATCGGTCGCCAAGCACCACGTCGTCCTCAAGCACGCACGCCACGTCAAGGCCGCGCTCGACCATTGCACGCTGGGCGCGCTGGTGGCTCATCGCGCAGCCAAGCTGTCCGCGCACCACCGGAGCGAGCGTGCAGCACCACCAGCCCAGACGGCTGAAGGCGCGGCCACGCGCAGCCTCGTCAAGCTGCGAGTCGTCAACTGCATCAAGACGCTCCCACGTGACGCCAAGCTCTGCAAGACGCGCGGCCACGCGCCGGAGGCGCGCAGTCGATCGGGCCATGTTTATGACGAACACCGTCATGCGTGCGCGGTCAGAAGCTTATGCTGAACTCCCAGCGGATGAAGTACGACGGGCGCGACGAGTCGTAGTAGTCGCCGGGATTGAACACTTCAGCCATGATGTGGCCGAAGACTTCAAAGCGGTCGATGCCGCGCGCCTTCTTGGGGGCGAGCCGTATCGGGAAGTCGTAGCGCACCACGGAGAGAACACCCTTGAACATGCTGTCGCCCGAACCGTCTGCATGTCCGATGCGGTCCTGCACAGCAGCGAAGATCGGACCCGAATATGCGGCCACGCGGTGGCGCGGACCGATGTTCAAGCCGAGCTCGAGCTTCGTGTATATCATGTTGCTCCAGAAGCCTAGGCCGTATAGCGTGCCATACTGGAAGAGTTCGGAGTCCTGCGGCCAGCGGCCCCAGAGCGGATCCCAGGCGGTGTCGTTGTCGTCCGCCCCGGTGCGGTTCCTGTCTCCGGAAAGATAGTATGAGCTCAGGCGTGCGTATGGCTTGAGGCCCTGCGCCTCTCGGTCTCTGTGGAAGTCGACGGCCATGTAGCCCATCGTGCCGCCGGCCTGCTTCCGGCCGCTGTCGGCCGTGCCGAACTGGTGCGCGCCCTCGAACTCGAACGAGACGTTCTCGGTGAGCTCGGGCGTGAGAAGCGCGCCGAACGTGGTGATCTGCTTGTCGCGCACATGGCGGCCGTTGAACGCGGTGTAGTCCTCGTTGTGCTTGTGGATCATGTAGAGCTTGTAGGGAAGGCGCTTCTCGAGTAGGGCGTGGTGCCACACGAGGCCGCCGCCCCATTCGTCCATCTCGGGCGAGTCGGCGGGGTGGATCGCGTTCATCGGGCGTCCGCGCGAAAGGCGGTTGCCGTAGCGGTATATGTTGCGGCCGTTGTCGTAGAGCGCGAAGGCGTCGAGCTTGGAGTCGTCGGACGTGTGGAACGTGAACTTCATCATGTCGGCGTAGACGGATCGAGATCCCACGTACGGCGCGCCGTCGAAGAGCGTGCGGTCGAGCCCGAACACTGAGTGGCCGCGCTCGAACAGGTCCTGGCGGCCGATGCGGAAGTCGAAGAAGCCGTCGAAGAGGCCGCGCCCCTCGAGGAAGAGATTGTCCAGCACCACCTCGTCGGGGAAGTTGTATGAGCGGTACTTGCGCTTAACGCCGTTCTCCACAACGTGCTCGCGGAACTCGTCCACGAGGCGCCCGTAGAGCGTGAAGTTCTCGTAGTCCAGGCGGCCCCACACGCGCGGACGGAAACGGAAGTGGTTGATGTCCTTCTTGTAGGCGCGCGGCATCATCGCGCCGGGCGCGCCCGGGTTGCCCACGATGTTGTGCATGATCTCCTGGCGCACGCGCATGTCAGCGCCTGCGTCTGCGCGCAGGCCGCCCTCCCTAGACTCCAGAACGGCAGGCGGCGGCGTGTTGGTCGCGGCGAGGGTTGCGGTGGGAACGGCCGTCTCGGCGGCTGTCAGGCAGGATGCGGCAAGCGCCGCTCCGACAAGAGCAGTCGTCTTCATTTCGCCTCCAGGGCTACAAATCCGTGAATCGATCCAAAGCGCCGAGGATCATACAGCGTCCACGCCACCTTGCCGTTCTCGTCGAACTCGATCAGCTGCCAGCCGCGCTTCGAGTCGTCCCTGCCGTGGCCGGTCCAGTTGGCCACGAGCAGATGGCCGTTCTCGAACTCCTGGACCTTCGCGAAGAAGTAGCCCTTCTTCCCGTCGGCTGGCGGTATGGACCACGCCTTCTGGGGCTTGCCGTCGAGGTCGAAGCGCACGGCCTCTGCGGCGTATCCCGCGCCGGTCCAGTAGCCCTTGCCGTCGAGTGACGTGATGGCGTGGTACATGTTGCGCGAGCGCGGCATCTTGACGTGCTTGACGGCGATGCCGTCCTGGTCGCGGTTCTCCCTGGGCAGACGGCCTCGCGTGAAGCCGGTCTCGTGCGCGAGCAGGATGTCGCCGTCTGGAAGAAGCGTCATGGTGCGCGCGTTGAAGATGCCGCGGAAGGCATAGGTGGCGAGCAGCTTGCGGTCCTTGGAGAACTTGCGCACGTAGATGGCGCGCTCGCCCTTCTTGAGGCGCGGGTTGACGCACACGATGAAGCCGCCGCCGGGGAGTTCGCTCACGGCGGAGATGCCGGCGAGGGACGGGTGGCGGAATTCGTCCACGTCGCGCCGCTCGTCCATGTCCACCACCTTGAACCCGCTGCGGCAGACGTACCTGTAGCGCCCGATCTTGCCAGGCGCGCGCGCGCCCACGCTCTGAATGTCCCACGTCGTCTTCTCCGCCGGCACCGAGAAGCACTTCGACGGGTCTGACGGGTCGTAGTAGTGTATGAGGCCGCGCGACTCGTCTGAAAGAACAAGCCTCCGCGCCGTCGGCCCGGCGCATACGCCCTGCACTGCCGCCGCCACTGCGGCCACGGCAAAGATCATTCTCATTTTCTCTCCTTTGTTCGGATTCACGGGCGGCGTCTTCGCCGCAATGTTTTTGAATAGTATATCATTTCATGCGGCTTTCGTGTGGATTATTTGCTGCCGCCCCAGAGGGAGAGTCTGCTCAGCGCCAGGCGCTAGCGCACGATGACGAGCGTGCCGATGTTGACGAGGTAGAGCCCGTCTTCCCTGGCCTCGACCTTCAGGCCGGCGCGGTCAGTGACGAATGTCACGCCGGCCGGCGGCGCGTTCCACTCCACAAGCCTGTCGCCGTCGCTGAAGGTTCCGGGGGCCACCCTCATCTTCACCGTCGCGCCGCTCGCGAATTCGAGCGTCTTCTTTCCCGAGTCGGTGAAGGCCGCAGTCCTCGGAAGCGGCGTGGTGCGGTTCACCAGGTCTAGCGTGGAGCCGTCGAGCATCGTGCAGCCGTAGAAGAGATCATGCGCGGCCGGCCTGAACGCGCCGTGCACGTTCAGCGCAGCGGCGCCCCTGTTGTACGCGGCACCGTTCCACACCGGCTCATAGTCGCGCACGTCGAGCGGCGAAGTGAGGTTCAGCGCGCAGCCGACCCTGAAGTCCACCGTCGACGCGTCTACTGCGACAACCGGCTGTAGCCATCCGCCGGAGACAAGGTCCACCCTGCCGTCGTGCATGGCTTTGCAGCGCAGATACAGGTATTTGCCGGCGGCGATGCCGACCGTAAGCGTGTTGCCGCCGAGATCGGTGTCGCCGTAGCCATTGACGTCTCCGTACACAATGCTGCGCGCAACGTCAAGATGGGAGTTCCTGGAAAGCATGCCGATGCCCGATCCGCCCCAGCCCGTCTTTGTCATGTCGGCGGCGCTGTTCCTGAGCATTCCGCCGGCAAGGCTCACGAAGTTGCGATAGGCGTAGTTTGCGCGAAGGTCAAAAGTGGCGCCCTCCGCGACTTCGATGATGTTTGAGATTCCCGGACCGAACGCCTTGAACGCGTCGCCGCTGTACGTCGTATTCGCGCCGTTGCCGTCAGGCGGCCGCGCCGTGCCTTCCGCCACAAGCGTTCCGCCGGTGTAGGTTTGCGGGGCGAAGGCCGCCACGTAGGTGCCGGCGCCATCCTTTACTAGCTTCAGGTTTCCTGTGAAGGCGGCCTTGTCGTTAGTCAACGTTGCGCCTTCCGCAACATGAAGATGCAGTTCACCGGGATGCACCTCGTCGGTCGTCGAATCAGTCACGCCGGCCTTGCCCGCCGTTATTCCCGTGAAGCCGGAAACGTCGAGGCGGTGCCCGCGCAGGTCGATGAACGCGCCGTCGCGCAGCGCCACCGCGCCGAGTCCGCGCCAGTCGCAGTCCGCCGCGAGCGCCGCATCGTCGGCGAGCATCAGCCCGGCATATTCAAAGCCCTCGGTCACGGGGAAGCTGAGCGTCACCGTGCCTGCTATGCGTATGAACGTGGATGCGTCAGGCACGGCGCCAGGCACCTCTACGCCGCCTTCCGTGACGCGCCAGTTGGCGGAATCAAGCGGCTTCCCGACCGCGCCGCTGCCTGTCCACTCCGCGATGCGCTTCCCAACCGGCTCCACGACGAGCCGCAGATCGCCGCCCGTCCAGTCGCGCTTCACGGTCAGGCTGTCCGCCGCATCGAGGCTCGTCTCGACCGCGATGTCGCCCTCCGAAAGTCCGCACCCCTTCAGCACCAGATACTCGCCCACGCCGTTGCCCGCGAAGTTGTAGCTGAGCGTTCCGCCCGGCACGAACGCGCCGTTTATCCTCTGACCAGCAGTGAGAGCGAGCGTCTCGTCTATCGCCCACCTGCCGTCGCCGGAAGCGGACGTCTCGCCCTCGCACGGCATCGCGGATATCTTCACCGTGCCGCCGTTCACCGCGATGTCGCCCTTGATCGCGGTCTTCATCGTCAGCGTCCCCGTGCCGGTCTTCTCGATGTCCCAAGGCGACGTGAACGCGGTGTTGCTCAGCGTGGCGGCGGACGCCGTGGGCGCGTAGAGCACGTCGTGCGGCCCGTCGAACGTCACCGTCGGCCGCGTGCACAGCGTACCGTCTCTCGTATCCGCCACGAAGTAGATCGGCGTTCCGAAATGGTCCTTCGCGGGAACGGTCCAGCCGCAGGTGGAGGAGATGTTGACCGTCTGGCCTCCGATGAAGATGCCGTAGTAGCTCTTCGTGGAGGGCGTGTTGGACCTGAACGGCCGCGCCGTCGTGAACACGAGGTTCGACACTCCGAGGCGCGGCCATGTGTTCACCGCGTACCCGATGTATCCCATGCTCATCGTGCCCGCTCCGATAATCAGCGGATCGTGGTTCCCCAGCATGTTGAACGCATCGGCGTCAATGGACCCTTCCACCTCCAGCTGATACGAGCCGCCGAACTGGTAGTCCTTGGAAAGCGTGACGCACACATTCTCGCCTATGCCGGTGAAGTTGGCGCCCTTGTTCGTGATGCGCCTCGCGCGGAACGTCGCCCGCTCCGCTGCCGCCGCCACATAGTTCGTGCAGTTCGCGGCCGCTTCGTCCAGGATTGTCGCGTCAACAACGATGTCCGCGCAGGAGAAGTCGTTGTCGCCCTTCAGGCGCAGCGCGCCGTCGGCAGCGAAGAACTGCACTCCCTGCCCTGAGAACGTCACGCCGTCGCACTCAAGCTCGCCATCCGAGCAGATGCGCCATCCGTTCGCGCTGTCGCACACTCCGCTCTTCACATAGCCCTTCACCGTGAGCGATCCCGAGCCGCCCTTTCTGAACAGCGTGCTCTTCGGCGCGGCGAAGCCGCCGCCTAGCGTAACGTTGAACGAACCCATGTTGTACACGACCTCGCCCTCGCCGGTGAACACAACGGGCACGTCGTAGGAGAGGTCGCCGGAGGGATTCTCCCACTCTGCGGTGATGTCCACAAGGGACCTGCTGCCCTCGTCCCACTTGTACACCGCCGCCGGATTGTCGATCTGGCCGAGCGCGTTGAGCGCCAGGTCGAGCGGCGTGCGGGGCCCAATGGGCTCGTCGGGAGAAGGACCCGTCGCCAGACGGAAGCCGAGGTAGTTCGCATGACATCCCGCGGTGGCGATGGACGGCTTGTCCGCAGCGCGCATCCACGTGCCTTCCTGCGACAGCGCGGGCGATCCGAGGATGCGGCACCATCCGCTCACGGGATCGACCGTCGCCGTCCATTCCGCCACCTCGCGGCGCATCTCGCCGCCAAACGCCGTCTCGAGCTCGTCCACAGTCGGCAACCTGTACCCGCCGCCAAGCCACGCGATGAACTTTTCGATGTCATTCTTCGAAACGTTTACGGCCGGCGCATCGTCCTTGCCCTCGGGGAATGTAAACGCCTCGCCCACGGCGTCCTTGTACTCCTTCCACTTCGCGTTCGTGACGGGCTTCTCGGTGAACTGCGCGAAGGCCGAGGGGTCTGCGCACGGTGCGTGCTGCGACGGCGCGGGCGCCGTGGCCGTAACAGTCTTCGACGTGATGGAGAACTCGTCAAAAACGCCGATGTAGCTGCCGTCCGCATTGAAGCCGTGCGCCGAGTAGGTGAGCACATTGCCATCTACCTTCAGTTCGCCGTAGCCCTGGAGGCAGCCCATGCGAACCGGCTCGGCCGGACCGAGAACGTCCGTCGCCGTCACGCTCTTCTGGCGGGCCCAGAGGTAGGGCACGTCCCTGTGGCCGCCAACGAAGGTGGCGTCGCCGTAGTTGGCGTTCACGCTCTCGACGTGGTCGAGATACCCCGCGCCGCCGTTCGTCACCTGCATGATGCCGTCCTTGTAGATGCGCTCGTAGCCGTGCATGTGGCCGGAGAGCACCATGTCCACCCCGCCGGCCTTTGCAGTGTCGAGAAGCGCGGTGTTGTTGTTGCCGCCCCAGCACTCCAGCCAGAATGGATAATGATGGGCGAGGATGCGGAACTTCGCGCCCTGCGCGCGCTCCGTGGCGAGCAGGTCCGCAAGCCACGTCTTCGTGGCTGCGGCGGTCATCAGGCCGTGGTCGATGAAGATGAAGAGCACGTTTCCGCGGTAGAGATAGTAGTTGCCGGATGCACTTGAACCGTACGCCGGCTCGTCGACGGCGCCAGTCTCAAAATAAGGCTTGTTCGCCGGGTAGCTTGTGTCGTGGTTGCCCCAGGCGACGTAGTACGGCTTGACGCGCCCGAAGATGGCGTCCGTTCGGTCAAGGATGCAGGGGCGTATCTGCGTATCATAGTTCGCGCTGGACGCCATGTCGCCAGTCGAGATGCCGAAATCGACGTCGCGCGAGAGCATGTGCTCGAAGAGGCGCGTGATGTATAGGTACTTGTCGCTGTCCCAGTCCCTGTCGCGCGCGCCCTGCTGGTTGTCGCCCCACACGGAGCAGGTGAAGGACTCATCGTCGCTCTGTGACCAGAGCAGCACCATGCCTTCCGTATTGTCTGCGGCGTTCTCGTATGTGAGCGGCAGGCCGTGGTAGCCGAGGCGATACGGAACCATCTGCCCTTCCGCGCCATCGACGGTGATGTGCGCCGAATAGACCCATGTGCCGCCATTGCCCTCCACGCGCGTCATCGTGGCGCGCTGCGAGTAGCCGTTGCCATACTGCACCTCAAGGCCGTCCCAGCGCGTGATGTCGTCGGCATCCCTCACGCCCTCGCACATGATGGTGAAGCGGTTTGTGTAAACGTTCTGCTGCCACGGCCAGGTGACAAGCACGTCACGCGCGGCGATCGCGATGAGCTCCACCTCGATCGGGTCGCATGCGGCCCATTCGCTCTCCACGCCGTTCTGCGAGATCGCCTTCACGCGCGGCGTGAACGTGCCGCCCGCATTGAACACGTGACTGAACGTAACCGCTGTGCCGGAAGGCACGAGCTTCGTGGTGCCGTCTCCCGTGCCATCGCCGAAATCAATCGCGAACGACATGTATTCGCCGTCGGGGTGCGTGCCCGTCACGGTGAACGAAACGGTGTCGACGAGCGCCTTGACCGGCGTCTCCTTTATCGTCGCGGCGATCGTGGGCGCGGCGGGCGCGTTGCCCGATGGCACCGTGCCCACGCCGCCGAGCGAAGCCACCTCTGAATAATCGGGTGGGGGTTGGGAAACGGGACAAAGATGGATTGTGGCTGGATTAAAAGGGATTGGAGAGGGTTTTGAACGGCGTTTGAGGGTTGGGAAAATCAGGCCGCCGGATGGGGATATTCTAGCCGAGTTGGGAAA
>JAFXIL010000072.1 GCA_017563185.1 Kiritimatiellia bacterium
GTCTACTCGGGCACGCTCAAGCTCGGCGAGGAGATGCTCGACTCGACGATCGACAAGGAGCAGCGCATCTCGCGCCTCTTCCGCATGCACGCGAACAAGCAGGAGCCGCTCGACGAGGCGCACGCCGGCGACATCGTGGCCTGCGTCGGCCTCACCGAGACCCGCACCGGCGACACGCTCTGCGACCCCGCCCACCCGATCACGCTCGAGTCGATCGACTTCCCGGCGCCCGTCATCTCGGTGGCGGTGAAGCCCAAGAGCCGCGGCGACAACGAGAAGCTCGGCGTCGCGCTGCACGCGCTGGCGATGGAGGACCCGACCTTCGTGGTCACCTTCGACCAGGAGACGAGCGAGACGATCATCGCCGGCATGGGCGAGCTCTACCTCGAGGTCATCGTCGACCGCCTGAAGCGCGAGTTCAACGTCGACTGCGACGTCGGTGCGCCGCAGGTCGCCTACCGCGAGACGATCACGACCAAGGTCGAGAACGAGTACAAGCACGTCAAGCAGTCCGGCGGACGCGGCCAGTACGCGCACGTGTGCCTGCGCCTCGAGCCGCAGGAGCCCGGCAAGGGCTTCGAGTTCGTCAACGAGATCAAGGGCGGCGTGATTCCCACCGAGTACATCCCGGCGGTCGAGAAGGGCGTAAAGAAGGCCCTCGAGGCCGGTCCGCTCGCGGGCTTCCCCGTGGTGGACGTCAAGGCCACCGTGTACTTCGGCTCCTACCACGAGGTCGACTCGAACGAATTCGCGTTCGTGACCTGCGCGATGCAGTGCTTCAAGCAGGCCTTCCTCAAGGCGAAGCCGCAGCTTCTCGAGCCGATGATGGACGTGGAAGTGGCGGTGCCCGAGACGTACATGGGCGCGGCGAACGGCTCCATCAACCAGCGCCGCGGCCGCGTGGAGGGCATGGAGGACCGCGCCGGCGTTAAGCTCATCAAGGCGACCGTCCCGTTGGGCGAGATGTTCGGCTACTCCAACGCCATCCGCACCGTCACCCAGGGTCGCGGCACGTTCACAATGATCTTCAAGCAGTACGAGCCCGTGCCCGCCTCGATCGCCAAGACCGTGATCGAGAAGCGCATCAAGGAAGGCAAGGTGCGCGCGAGCGCTGAATGACGCTTTTCGGCCAACGCGCGCCGGCACGTGGTTCCTAGCACGTGGAAGGCTGCGCGCCCGGCCGGAGGATTCAAGGCAAGGCGCCGTCCCGCTGGGGGCGGCGCTTCCCTTTTGGCGTTGAAACATGGCACGCAGTATGATATAATTCTTGCGTATTCAACAAGCGGAATCAGCAATGAGCCTCAAGATCCTAGGAACAGGAAGCTATCTGCCGCCGAAGGTGGTGACGAACGACGACCTCGCGAAGTCGCTCGACACCTCTGACGAGTGGATATTCTCCCATACGGGCATCCACGCCCGCCACATGGCCGGGGCGGACGACACCACGTCGTCCATGGCCGTGAAGGCGGCGCACGCGGCCATGGAGAGCGCCGGCGCGCAGCCGGACGACATCGGCCTCGTGATCGTGGCCACCTCCACGCCCGACTACAACACTTTCCCCTCCACCGCCTGCCTCGTGCAGGACGCCCTTGGATGCAAGACGGCCGGCGCCTACGATCTTCAGGCCGCCTGCGCCGGCTTCGTTTACGCCCTCGAGCAGGGCCGCGGCTGGGCCGCGCTCCACCCCGGGCGAAAGGTGCTCGTGATAGGCTCCGAAACCCTCACGCGCGTGGTCGATTGGAACGACCGCGCCTCGTGCATCCTCTTCGGCGACGGCGCAGGCGCCGTCGTGGTGGGCGACGCGCCGGGGGAACCGCCGGCTCCTTCGGACGGAAGGCCTGCGGTGCGCTGCGAGACGATCCTCGGCGCGGACGGCTCTGGATGCAGCTTCATCGCCCGCGAGGGCGGTACGCGCGTTGCTCCCGCTCCCGGCCAGGTGCCGATCCCCCACCTCACCCTCCAGGGGCGGCCCGTGTTCAACTTCGCCGTGCGCACCATGGACTCCGTGGTCATGAAGCTGTGCCTCAATGCCGGTCTGACCCCCGTGGAGCTCGACAGGATATTCGCCCACCAGGCAAACGGGCGCATCATCGAGGCCGTGGCGAGGCGCATGGACCTTCCGCTCGAAAAGTTCTACATGAACATCGCAAGAACCGGCAACACCTCCGCGGCGTCCATTCCCGTGACGCTGGACGAGGCCGTGCGCAAGGGCGAGCTCGCCGAAGGAATGCGCATCTGCCTTGTGGGGTTCGGAGCCGGTCTCACCTACGCCGGCACGCTCATGACATGGCCCTATCTGTGAAGGGCGCCGGGAACGATTTCAGAAAAACAGGAGAAACGATGAAACAGAAAGTAGTGGTTACGGGCATCGGGATGGTGTCGCCCTGCGGAAACGGCAAGGAGGCCACCTGGGCGGCGATAAAGGCCGGAAAGAGCGGAATCGCCCGCATCACGAAGTTCGACCCCTCGCGCTGCACTTGCCAGATCGCAGGCGAGGTGAAGGACTTCGACGAATACGCCGAGAAGGCCGGATACCTCGACAAGAAGGCCGCGCGCCATCTGGCGTTATTCTGCAAGTACGCCGTCGCGTCCGCCCGCGAGGCGTGGGCCGACGCGGGATTCACCGACGACAACCGCCCCGACATGTCGCGCGTCGCGACGATCATCGGCAACGGCATCGGCGGCATGGACATCAACACCGTCGGCTTCAAGGTGCTCTTCGACAAGGGCCCCGAGCGGCTGTTGCCCTCGTACATCCCCGCGCTCATCCCCAACGAGGCCGCAGGCAACGTGGCGATAACGCTTGGCGCGAAGGGGCCCGCCCACGTGGTGGTGACGGCGTGCGCCTCTTCGGCGGACGCTCTCGGCTACGCGCTCGACATGATCCGCGCCGGCCGCGCCGACGTGGTGGTGGCCGGCGGAACCGAAGCCACCATCAACGAGTACTGCGCCGGCGGATTCATGAAGATGCGCGCCCTGTGCACTCAGTTCAACGACGAACCCGAAAGAGGGTCGCGCCCGTTCAACGCCGACCGCTGCGGTTTCGTGATGTCGGAGGGCTCTGCGGTGCTCATCCTCGAAAGCGAGGCCCACGCCAGGGCGCGCGGCGCGCGCGTGTACTGCGAGTTCGCCGGCTACGGCGCCACGTGCGACGCCTACCACATCACGGCACCCGACCCATCCGGCGACGGCGCGGTGGAGGCCATCCGCATCGCGTTCGCGGACGGCGACGTGACCGACCTCTCCACCGTGGACTACATCAATGCCCACGGCACCTCCACACATCTCAACGACCAGATGGAGACCAAGACGTTCAAGAAGGTGTTCGGCGACCTTGCCAAGGGCATCAACATCTCGTCCACCAAGTCCATGACCGGCCACCTGCTCGGCGGCACCGGCGCCCTCGAGGCCGCGTTCTGCGCGCTTGCCATCACCGACGGCTACGTGCCCCCCACCATCAACTACGAGCATCCAGACCTTGAGGTGGACGCCGAGAAGGGCGAGGTGCCGCTCGATCTGAACTACACCCCCAACGTTGGCGTGGCGCGGCAGATACGCACCGCGCTCTCCACCAATCTGGGCTTCGGCGGCCACAATGCCGCGCTTGTCTTCAAGAAGTACGGGGAGTGAGGCAGACCATGGAATTTCCGGTTTTCAAGCAGACTTTCAACAAGCCCGGCATCGAGCTGCTGCCGCACCGCGAGCCGTTTCTCTTCGTTGACGAGCTTGTGGCGGCCGACGAGACGGGCGCCATCGGCCACTACACGTTCACGACAGAGAAGAACGACTTCTTCCGCGGCCACTTTCCGTTCTATCCGATAGTGCCCGGCGTGGTTCTGGTTGAGGCGATGTGCCAGGTGGCGGGCGCGGCCGTGGTGGCGCGCAACCTCTTGCCTGAAGGGCAGGCGGCGTTCATCCTCGGCAGCGTCGACAAGGTGCGCTTCCGCCGTCCCGTGCGTCCCGGAGACAAGCTCGTCACCGTGGCGCGGAACGTGAAGGTGCTCTCCAGGCTCGGCGTGTTCGCCCTCAAGGGATACGTTGGCGACGAGCTTGCGGCCGAGGCCGAGGTGAAGTGCGTGCTGGGCACCAAGGACAAACTACCCGCCTGACGGCAAGGCCATTGTATGGGGGTTCTGACCACATGGTGCGAGCGCACGTTTGACGGCGCCCGGGCGGCGGCATTCGCCGCGGCCGGGTGTTCCGCCGTAGTCGCCCGCATTCTCGCCGCCCGCGGAGTGGACGCGGCAGGCCTCGACGAGTTCCTCGATCCTTCGCTTGAACGCATCTCCGATCCGAGTCTCATTCCTGGCGTCGACGCCGCCGTTCAGGTGATTCTGCCGTTCCTCCGCAGCGGCAAGATCGTGGTGTTCGGCGACTACGATGCCGACGGCGTGTGCGCCTCGGCAATCCTCGTGACGGCCCTCAGGCGCCTCGGAGCGAACGCGGACGCGTTCATCCCGCTCAGATTCGGCGAGGGCTACGGCATGACCGGCGCCTCGATTACGCGTCTCTTCGCCGAGCATCCCGACGTGTCGCTTGTGATAACCGTGGACAACGGCATCACATCCCCCTCAGAGGTCGCCTCGATGCGCGCGCGCGGCGTGGCGGTGGTCGTGACCGACCATCATCTCCCCGGCACCACGCTTCCTGAGGCCGATGCTCTAGTCAACCCCAGCGTTGCTTCCGCGCCGGGCTGCGAGGCTCTCTGCGGCGCGGGCGTGGCGTTCTTCCTCGCCAACGCCCTCGCAAAGGCCGCGATTGCGGCCGGGCTCTACTCCGGCCCGAAGTTCGCCGGCCCGCTGCTCGTTCTCGCCGGGCTGGCCACGGTGGTGGACCTCGTGCCGCTCGTGGGGCAGAACAGGATTCTCGTCATGCAGTCCCTCGCCAACTTCAGGCGATGCGCCCCCCTTGGCCTTCGCGCGCTTCTGCAGCGCGCCGCGCGCAGCGTGAAGCCGATGGCCGTGAGGGACTACAGCTTCGCGCTCGGGCCGCGCATAAACGCCGCCGGCCGCATGGACACCGCCCGCGTCGCATACGATCTTCTGATGTGCGAGGACTGCGACGTGGCGAACGACATCGCCTTCAGGATTGACAACCTCAACGTCAGCCGTCGCGGCGAGGAGCAGCGCATATATTCCGAAGCATGCGCCCAGATCGGCGAGAGGCCTCCGGAATCGGCGATCGTGGTGCGCGGCGAAGACTGGAACCCGGGCGTCTCGGGAATCGTTGCCGCGCGTCTGATGGAGACTTACCACGTGCCGGTGGCGGTTGTGGTGGGCGACACGGGCAGCGTGCGCGTGCCTGACGGCTACAACGTGCGCTCGGCCCTTGACGCCTCCGCGGAACACCTCGCTCGCTACGGCGGCCATGCGGCGGCTGGCGGCTTTACGGTGCGTCCTGGAGAGTTCGACGCGTTCAAGGCGGCATTCTCCGCCGCGTGCGCAGGCATAAAGGCCGAGGCGTCGGCGGCAGGCGCGATTATGTTCGACGGATGGATGGAGCCGGAGGAGATTACACTTGATCTCTGCGAGACGATCCGCAGGCTCGAGCCGTTCGGCGAAGGGAATCCCGAGCCTGTCTTCGGAATCTCGAACGTGGCGTTCGGCGACGTGCGCGTGGTCGGAATGGATGGGCGCCATGCCGCACTTACTTTCGCCGACAATTCGATTCCTCGCGCCGTGTGGTGGGGGCATGGACAGGACGTAGAGGCGCTGCGCGCGAAGTCGGCCGCGAGATACGACGTGCTTTTCACGCCCGCCTCATCCGACTACGGCGGCGAGCTCCACGTTGAGCTGCACATAGTGGCGATGCGCCCAGCCACCGTGCCCGCGGCCGTCCTATAATGGTTTCATGCCCGTCAAAGGACACCTCGTCGTATTTCTTGCGGCAATCGCACTCGTCGCGCCCGCTGCGCGCGGCGCGGACGCCCTTGTGATAATATCGCCGCCCGACCTGCGCGAGGCATGGCAGAGCTACGCGGCCGCACGCCGCTCCGCCGGCGTGGCGGTCGAAGTCGCCGACGCCTCTGCCATTTACGCGGCGCATCCGTTTGGGCCCGCGCTCGCCTGCCGCAACGCCGCAGAGTCGATCCACGCATTCATCCGCGAAAAGGCCTCCTCCGGCGCGAACGCCTTCCTCCTCGGCGGCGCATGGATCGACGTCGCCGGGACGAACGAGGTGTTCTTCGCCACCGGCGAAAGGCTTTCCCTTTCGAACGCGGTTCCGGGTGTGTACGTGCGTCCACATGGAGCATCCGGGATGGAGCGCGCGCCGAGCGATCTCTTTTACGCATGCCTCGGCGCATGCAGCCCGGGCGCGCGCTGGGACGAAGACGGCGACGGCGTGTGCCTCGGCCCTGGCGAATGGAGCGCGTGCGATCTGCGGGCGGACGTCGCCGTGGGCCGGTTCCCCGCCGTGCCCGCCGCGTTCGGCGGCGAGACCATGAGCGCGTCGGCCATTGTCGCAGGATACGCCGCGAAGATCGTCCGCGCCGGAAGTTCCGCCTTCTCAGGCGCAAGGCGCATCTGCGCTGCGAGCTCGACGTTGGCGTTCGACTACGAGAGAGGTGATCAGTCCTTTGGAGATGCGCCTTGCGAGATGCGCTTCTTCGACGACGTGCCCAACATCTGGAACGCAGCCCATGCGCCGCGCGTGGCCGACACCGAGTTCGTCGTGCGCGAGACGCTGCGCACGTGCGTTGTGCCGTTCTGGCCTGTGGAGGAAGTGGTGGGCGTGCATGCGTCCGGTCCGTCGGTGGCGTCGCGCCATGCTAGCCTTGAGGTGGCGAGGGACGACTTCTTTGCCCTGGATTCCGTCTTCTCGATCTGCCGCTCGCACGGCGGAATGAACGTTGCCGTGAACGCCGGCGGCAGGCTCTGGATCACTCGCGATCTGTACGCGGAAGCGACAGGACTCTCGCTCTTCGCCGAGTTCAGCGGCCCCTGCCGTACTGGCCAGATAGACGGCTCCGAGCCGTCCGTCGGACGCCTCTGCGCGCGGCATTGCCTCGGCTCGGCCGCCGTCTGCTCCCCGCACGGCGGCGTCGCGACGGGCGTGTTCAACAGCCGCGACGGAATAACAACATGGACGGCGCCGCTTGCAGTGTGCGACGGCCTGTCGTCCACCGTTGGCTACTTCACGGCAAAGCATGTCTTCGAAGGACGTGCGCATTCTTTCGGCGAGGCGTTTCTGCGCGCGCGTCAGGACTATGCCGACGGCTATGCCCGCAACGCAGACGCGGTGTACGCCCTTGCCGAACAGATGTTCCTCGGCGATCCAACGCTTGCGGTTCCCGCCGCTGAGAGAGACGTTGTGCTGAACGGGAGCGAATTCACCTCCGGCGCGCAGATCACGTGCGTCAATGCAGTGCTTGCGGCAGAAGCGCACGGTATTGTCTCGGGCGAGGGAACGCTGAGGGTGATGGAGTCTCTGGAAGTGGAGAATCATGGTTGCCGCATCGAAGTGGGAGGAGGCGTTGGAAAAGGCGTGATGTTCAAGGGGGACGTGCCTGGCAGGTTGACGCTGGACGGCGATGCTGAATTCTACCTCGGCGGTGTGTCGAACTGCGTGGAGATTCTCGTAACGGGTTCGGGTAAGACACTGGATGCAGTGCGGTTCGGTCCAGACCTCGCGGCATTGGCGTTCGAGAATGGTGACGGCACGAACACGCTGCGCTGCACAAGGCCGCGTGCGCTCTGCGGCGTTGAGAGTCTCGTTTCGCGCGGAGGAGCACTTGTTCTGGAGACGGCGGAGACGTTCGGCGCGGGGACGACGCCTTTTGCGCGCGTGGAGGAAGGCGAGCTTGTGGTTGCGCCTTCGCCCAGGGCGGGCTGGCCGGACGGAGGCGAACGTCTGGCGCGGCCGCTTGCGCTTGCGGAGGCGTCGATGGTGGTGCGCGAGGGCGCGCGGCTCTCGTTCGGAAGGCGCGACGGCGACACCCTCAGGCCGTTCTCGCTGCAGGTGGAGGGCGAGTCGCACATGCGCGGTGTGGACGGTGAAGATGCGCCGCCTGTGCAGCTGGTGGGAACGATGACGGTTGAGCTGGAAGATGGCGCAGAGCTTGCGATTGAACTGGATATGGTGGATGAGGATGAAGGATCGATTGTATTCTCAGGATCAGGCGCGGCGGTGGCGCATGCGGCGCGTTCGCTCGCAGGAAGGGTTGAGGTGACTGGAGGCGCTGCGCTCGCCTTGTGGGAGGTGCCGCTTGCAAATGCGACAAGCCTTGTGGTGAGAGCAGGCGCAACGCTCTGCGTGCCGGCAGAGGCGTCCGGCAGGCACCATCTTCTTCCGAACGGCGGCACGCTTGTGGTGGAGGAAGGCGCGGAAGTGGTTGACCTCGCCGGAAACAGACTCGATGGCAAGGCGTGCGGCGCGGTCTTCTTCGAAGAGTCCGCCGCTCTGCGCTGGAAGGGCGGGAAGGGCGCGTGGTCTGACGCCGATGCGTGGTTCGACTACGTCACCGGTGCGTTTGTTGCGTGGAAGGATGGTTCTACGGCGGTGTTCGACCATCCGCATGGGTCCGAAGTTACGAACGATTTTTCCGAGGTGCGCGTTGCCGGATTTGTGTTTGCGTCCGACGCCGCGATCTTCGGCGGCAAGGTGACGAGCGGCTCGGGCTGGCTGGATGTGCCTGATGGCTCTGTTGCCGCGATATCCGCCGAGATGGACGTGGCGGGCGACGTCACGAAGAGCGGGGCTGGCCGCCTGGAGCTTAATGGACGTCTGGACGTTTCCGAGGGCGGGCTTTTTGTGAAGGAGGGCGTGCTTCGTCTGGGCGAAGTGGACGCGCCTGGCGTCACAAATCTTGCGGTGCAGGCGGAAGCGTTTCTTGAACTGTGCGGAATTGCGTCCTTCACGAACGCGGTGTCGCGTTCGGCCATTGCCACAAACGCGCTGAGACGCGTCGAGGGGGCGGTGGACGCCCGGCTTTCGCTTAGAGAGTTCACGCCTAAGAAGGCATTTTGCGTTCCGCAGGGGGTGGCGCTTGAAGTGTGTACGCCGCAGCCCGACGACGGAGGGCGCGCATGGACTGCCACGGTTGACGGCCTCATCGACTATCATGGCGTGATCAATGGAACGTTTGGGAAGCTGACTGGTGGTGGAACTGTGAGGGCCCGCGGTTTGCGTTCCAGAGCGGCATCGGGAATGGGATTCGGCGGGTGCCGCCTTGAGATGTGTCCGGAGGGCGGCAGCAGTTTTCACGTGCTGGGCTTCATCGACTGGTCGCATGCGTTTGTGGTGTTCGACGGCACAGTGGTGGCACCGTCTGGCGGCGACGTGACGGTGGGCGGCGATCCGCTGGAGCGGTCCCGAGTGGCGATGTACGTGGACAAGGGCGGGCTTGTATTCGACACCAACGACAGATCGGGCGTTCTGCCGGTTGCGCGCACGATCTCCATCGGCGGGCCGGACGGCGAGGACGGGCTCTTCTTCGGCGGTGTGGGCGATGTTGAGAAGGCGGGCGAAGGGACTGTGCGTTTTGCCGGCATCGAGGACGGGCATTCCGGGCGCACCATTGTACGCGGCGGCGTGCTGGCGTTTGCCGTGGGCAGCGCGACATCGGGATTCACGGTGTGCGGCGGCGCGGCGCTTGCGCTGGATGGCCCGCAGTACACGGCGCCGGTGGAGCTGGGCGAAGGGGCGGTGCTTGACCTTTCAGGCGAAGCGCCCACGCTCGTCTCGTGTACCAACTTCGCCATGGCTGCGGGATGCGAAGTGCGCATGACGGCGGGGCGATGGGGTTGCGATCTTGTGGATGTTCGCGGTGGCGCGCTTTCGCTGCCGGAGATCGGCGCGGCGCGCATCGAGGTGGGCGTGGCGCGCGATGCGCCCTGCGGCTTCCACTATGTCCTGCTGGCGGACGCCTTGCCGGGCGATGTGCTTCGGCGCGTGGCGGTGGACGTTGACCTTCCGAAGGGGCGCATGGCGCGCGTCGAGTTTGACGCCTCCGCCGGAGCGCTTGGTGTGCGGACATGGCCCCGCGGCACGCTATTTCTGCTTCGTTGACGTGCAGATTTCCTCGTCGAAGGGCTTGACTGGGGCGCGGATGACGTCTTGAAGATTGCTGTCCCAGCGGTAGTTGAAATGACGCATAGGGGCGGAATGGCATTCTTGTCAAGCAGTTCGTTGTAGTTGTGGAAGTCTGCGAAGATGTTCTTGACTACTCGATGACATGTGTGTCGAGAAGCGGAATGCTTGCAAAGTGGCCGTCTGACGAGATCAGCGTGGCCCCAGCATCCACGGCACAGGCGGCAATCCACATGTCGTTCTGCGGAATCGGAGTGCCATTCGCTTTCAGAACCCTGAAAATCCGCGCATAGACGGATGCAATGTCCTCGGTAACGGGAATGATTCCAACAGATGGTGAATCAAGAAAGGATTCCAACACTTCAAGCTGCCTTTGTCCACAGGCTTTCGCAGGATCGGCACCCGCCTTGAATTCCCCTAGAACGACACTTGGAACGACTATTTTCTCATATGTCGATATTATGTCTGCAATCTTGCGGTCGCTGCGGAAGAATCTGATCAGCACATTTGTGTCAAGCATCAGCGGCTTCATTTCCACATCTCCTCGTCTATTTCCGAGAATGCAGCCTGCGTCGCCTCAAGTTCGCGGCAATCCACATCCTTGAGCGCACCGCAAAATGATGCAAGGTTGTTTCGCGGCATATTTGAACGGCGCCGCGAAAAACCGATAGCCGGCGCAATGATTTCCTTGAGCGCCGCATTGACACTCAGACCAGCCTTTTCCGAATAAGACCGAATAGCATCGATGAAATCGCTTTCTGCCCTAAATGTCAACGCCGTAGTCATTTTTTCAAGAATCTCCTTTCTGCATCATTTTGATGATGCATATTATCGCATATTCGCGCATCAGGGTCAATAGGGTGAATGAAAAGTTTTGAAAAATAAATTTAAATACCCCCTTGCGCAGTGCGCGGGGATTTGCTATACTATCTCCGTTTTCAACGCAATGGGCTCATCGTTCATCGGTTAGGACCTCGGACTGTCGATCCGAAGAGGGGAGTTCGATTCTCCCTGAGCCCGCCATTCAAGACCGCCTTCACGGCGGTTTTTCTTTTTCCCCAGATCACTAGGCACTAAGCACTAGGCACTAGTGCACTTATTATGCTATACTATGGCCCATGAAAGATTTCCTCCAAGTGACAATGCTTTCCGTCCTGCAGGGTGTGGCTGAGTTTCTGCCGATTTCCAGCTCCGGGCATCTTGTGATTCTTCAGCACATATTTGAGGTGCCGGAAAGTCTGCGAATGCGTCTGGAGGTGTTTCTGCACGCTGGCACCATGCTCTCGATATTCGTCTTTTACGCCAAGCGCATCTACGCGCTCCTTGGTGGCGCGTTCGCGTTCGGGCACGACAATGCCCAGAGGCGCATGGACGCGTGGCTGTATGCGGGGCGGCTGTTCCTATCCACTCTTCCCGCCGTGGCGATATACTTTACTTTCAAGCACCAGATCGAGGGCATGACCGCAAACGCACGAATGGTGGGCGCGCTTCTGATGTTCACCGGCGCGGTGCTGATCGGGACGCGTTTTCTGCCGCGTGGAACGCGCCAGGTGAGCTGGATGCGCGCGCTTCTCATGGGCGTGGGGCAGGCGATTGCGCTTCTGCCGGGCGTCTCGCGCAGCGGCATGACGCTAGCGTCGGCACGCGGCGGCAGGGTCGATCCCGACGCGGCGGCCGAATTTTCGTTTCTGATGAGCGCGCCTCTTATATGCGGCGGCGTATTGCTGGAGCTGGTGAAGGGCGAGGTCGAGACCACCAGAATGTCATGGGGCGTGCTACTGTGGGGCATGGTCGTAGCGGCTGTTGTGGGCTATTTCTCGCTTGCGCTTCTCGTGAAGGCGCTGAAGGGCCGCTGGTTCTGGCTTTTCGGGCCGTACTGCATCGTTGCAGGTCTATGCACGCTCATCTTCTGCTGATGACGGCGGCAGGGTCTAGACGCCCGTAAACCCAAGTCAGTTTCCCTCGGGCGCATCTGCGTTTCTCACCCATGCGTTTTGAAATTGGAAACGACCAGAACAACTGGTAAAAACAACTTTGAGAGAAGTGCGCGGGTTAGCTCGTCCGCGCTTTTCCGGTCTCCTGCATATTTCGCAGCCGACGACGCGGCGAAGTTCGCGCTCAACCCGCGGATGAACGGCATAATGCTTCCCCACGAGAAGGAGGTCGTCGACGGCGTTCTCGTGATGACCGTCACCGCGGCCGGATCACAGGCGCCACCGTTGAGATTCGTGCGCGAGGGTGGTCTACATGCGCTAGCCGCCACACACTAGGTACTAGGCACTAGGCACTATATTTGGTATAATTACTGCTCCTTCGGACAATAGGAAACTGACAAAAATGGAAATCATCTACACAGTGCTGGCGGTTGTCGCCTGCATTCTTCTCTTTTCGTTCGCGGTGTTCATCCACGAATTCGGACATTTTGTGGCGGCGAAGCTTCTCGGCTTCAAGGTCGAGGTGTTCTCCATCGGATTTGGTCCGGCCCTTTGGAAAAAGACGTACAAAGGCGTTGAGTACCGCATATCCGCAATACCCTTTGGCGGCTACGTGGCGCTACCGCAGCTAGATCCAGAGGGGACCAAGGCGATCGAGAATGGAAACGCAAAGACAAAGGACGGCGATTCTTCTGAAGAGTCGGATGCTAGTCCCGCCACGCCCCTACGGCGCATAATAGTGGCGTTCGCCGGGCCGTTCGGAAACATAGTGCTTGCCGTGGCCCTTGCTTTCGCGCTTGCGGCCGTGCCGGGCGTGCGTTTCGGCGAACGCCCTGCGGACGTTGGCGGCGTGGCGGAGGATGGTCCGGCCGCGAAGGGAGGCATGAAGGCGGGCGACAAGGTCCTGTCGGTGAACGGCCGCGCAGTCAAGAGCTGGACCGAGATGCAGACCGAAGTGCAGATCGCGGGCACGTCCCCCGCGACCTTCGTGGTGAAGCGCGGCGACGAGGAAAAGACGCTCACGATCACGCCACTGCGCGACAAGACCACCGAGGTCTGCTTCATCCTCGCTTTCGGCAGCACAAACAACCTCGTCAAGGCTGCGGCGTGGATGCCGAACCGCAACCCCATCAAGCAGCTCGTGTGGGATGCCGGGCAGATCGCCCGCGTTCTCAAGGCGCTCTGCACTCCAAGGGAGTCAAAGGCCGCGGCCAAGGCCCTCGGCGGCCCCGTGCTTATCGCGGAAAGCCTCTACAGGCAGGTGAGGCGCAATGGGTGGGACGCTCTTGGCTTCCTCCGGTTCCTCAACGTGAACCTCGCCATGCTAAACCTTCTTCCCATTCCTGTGCTCGACGGAGGTCTCATCTTCTTCGCCCTTTTCGAGCTCCTCACCCGGCGCAAGCCGCCGAAGAAGCTGGTGGACGGCCTTTCGATCGTCTTCATGTGGCTCTTCCTCGCGCTCATGATCTTCCTTGTGTTCCGCGACGTTGGCCGCAGCCGCCGCATCCATCGCGCCGAACGCGATCTGGACAAGTTACTGCAGCAGGAGAAGGACGATGCCGAGCGCGCCAAGAACTTCCGTCCCGCATTCGAGCTGAAGTGATGCATTCCCGCCTCCACACGCGCGCACTTCGGGTGGGTCCGCTTGCTCTTGGCGGCGGTGCGCCTGTATCGGTGCAGACGATGGCCACTGCCGATCCGCACGACACGGCGGCTCTTGCCGCTCAGGTGGCGCGCTGCGCCGAGACGGGCGCGGACCTCGTGCGCCTCACGGTGCCGGACGCCGATGCCGCGCGCGTTCTCGGCGATGTTCGCAACGCCTCTCCCGTGCCGCTTGTGGCCGACGTCCACTTCGACTACCGCTGCGCCCTCGCCGCGATCGAGGCTGGCGCGGACGCTCTCCGGCTCAACCCCGGCAACATCGGCGCGCGCGAGAACGTGCAGGCCGTTGCCCGAGCTGCCAAGGCGAAGGGCGTTCCCATACGCGTGGGCGTGAACGGCGGCTCGCTTGAGGCGGACATCCTGAAGAGGCACGGCTCCGCAACCGCGGAAGCTCTCGTTGAAAGCGCGCTCAGGCATGTGGCGCTCCTCGAGGCGGAAGGCTTCCGCGACATCGCGATCTCCGTGAAGGCCAGCGACGTGCCGCGCACGCTCGCCGCGTACAGGATGCTCGCGGAGCGCACGGACTGCCCGCTGCATCTCGGCGTGACCGAGGCGGGCACGTTCGTTCCCGGAACCGTGCGCAGTTCGGTGGCGCTTGGCATACTCCTTTCGGAGGGAATCGGCGACACGATCCGCGTGTCGCTCACCGACCTGCCGGAGAAGGAAGTCAAGGTGGGTCTTGAGATACTGCGTTCGCTGGGACTGCGCGCTCCTGGACCGTCAGTCACGAGCTGCCCCACGTGCGGGCGTACGAAGGTGGACGTCTTCGGCGTGGCTGCCGATGTGGAGGCGGCGCTTGAGAAGCTGCAGCGCACTCTGCCGTGCGGCGCGCGCCTTCCGAAGGTGGCCGTGATGGGATGCGTTGTGAATGGCCCCGGCGAGGCGAAGGGCGCGGATGTGGCGCTCTGCGGCGGTGACGGCGCGTTCATTCTTTTCGTGAAGGGTGTTCCCTCCGGCAAGATATTCCCTGAAAACGCCGTCTCCGCCGTAATGGATGCCGTTCTTCGCAACCTCTAACCTCGAAACTCCGAAACCTCGGAACTTATTAACTTCACCAAGGGAGAGCCCAGAAATGACCACAAGAAGAGAATTCCTCCGTGCCGCAGGCATAGCCGCCGGCGCAATGTCCGTTCCTGGATACGGCTTGGTGCAGCTCAAGGCCGGCTACGCCGCGCCGCGCCGTCCGCCTGCCTTGAGCCGCGTGAACCTTGCGGTGATTGGATGCGGCACGCAGGGCTTCGTGAACATGGGCTCGTTCCTTCAGGATCCGCGTGTGCAGGTGACTGTTGTCTGCGACCCTGTGCTTAGCGCGGGCAAGTACAGCTACCAAAGCGAGAAGACTTGTGGACGCGCCCCCGCGAAGGCGGAGGTTGACTCGTTCTACAAGAGCAAGGACTGCAGGATGGTGGCCGACTTCCGCGAGGTGCTTGCCGACCCTACGATCGACGCCGTCTTGATCGCCACGCCCGACCACTGGCACGCAATACAGTCCGTCCTCGCGATGAAGGCCGGCAAGCACGTCTATTGCCAGAAGCCGATGTCGCTCGGCATCTCGGAGGGCAAGGAGATGGCGCGCGTTGCGAAGGAGACGGGCGTCACGTTCCAGGTGGGTTCGCAGCAGCGCAGCTCCAGCGAGTTCCGCGTTGCGGCCGAGCTTGTAATCAACGGCTACCTAGGCGAATGCATGACGTGCGACGTGGGCCTGCCGGGCGGAAACAAGGGAATGTACGGGCATGCGAATTCCGTTGGACGCGACCTCTCGCCCGTGCCCGCATACTTCCAGCCAGACGGCATGTGGGACATGTGGCAGGGCCCTGCAATGCACTGGGAGGGCAACAAGTTCATCCAGGGCATCCACGACCCGATGTGCTGGCGCTGGAACTCGCGCACCGGCGGCGGCATGATCACCGACTGGGGCGCGCACCACCTCGACATCATGCAGTGGGCGCTCGGCATGGACGACAGCGGCCCCGTGGCGATCGAGAACATGAAGCACGACCGCGACCCCAACGACGCCATCTTCGACTGGGCGGCGAACTACTCCTTCGACGTCGTCTATGCCAACGGCTTCCGCGCGCACGTCTCGAACAAGTTCCGCAACGGACTCATGTTCCACGGCAAGGTGGGCGATCTCTTCGTCTCGCGCGGACGCCTGAATAAGCCAGCGCCGCTGCGCAAATGGAACGAGAAGCGCGACCTGACGGGAAGCGACAAGAGGCTGTACCGTTCGCGCGCGTCGCACGAGATGGACTTCATCGACGCGATCTACTCCGGCGGACGCACGGCGTGCCCGTGCTCGGTGGGCCACCGCTCGATCACGATCGCGCACATGGCGAACATCTGCGAACGCCTCGGCGTGGCGTCCCTCAAGTGGGATCCCGCCGCCGAGCGCTTCGTCGACAACGCCGATGCCAATCGCCTCGCCGAGGTGCCGCACTACAACGGCTGGACGCTCTGACCTAATGAACGCAAGAGCGATATCTACGCGCGTCGCGGCTGCGGTTCTGCTGGCCGGAGCCGCCGCATCCGTGGCGTTTGCGTGCTGCGGGGCGGAGAAGTCTCTGGACTTCATGAAGTACTATGCGGCGATAGGCACGGTGGGCGCGCTCGCGGCCATGAGCCTGGTCGCCGCGGCGTTCACGTGGAGGCGTCCCGCAGTGCTGGCGCTCCACCTTGGCCTTGCGCTCGTCTTGGGCGGGTGGACGTATAACGAACTTGCAGGCCCGAAGGACGGCTGGGTGCGTCTTCGCGCTGGGCAGTACGGCGGCGTGGGCGGCGAAGAGGCGAAGCCGCAGCTCCTGCTGCGCCTCGACGAGTTCAAGATCGACCGCTGGCCCGACACTGGCACGGTGCGCCAGTACACGAGCCGCGTGAAGGCAGGTCCGTACGCCGATACCGACGACGGACTCGAGGAGCGCGAGATATCCGTCAACCATCCGCTCGTCATGGGTGGCTGGTGGATCTACCAGAGCTCCTTCGAGGAACTTCAGAACCCCCATACCGGCGAGCCGCTCTACTTCACGATCCTCCAGTGCGTCAAGGACGTCGGCCTTCCATTCGTTTTCCTTGGCGGCGCTCTTCTCATCTTGGGCGCCCTCTGGTATGCTTTCCAAGACCTCAGAACCTCGAAACCTCGAAACCCAGCAGCTTCGAAACCTCGAGACTTAGCAACCTCGAAACTTCGCATCTTGTACTCACTCGTCTTCTTTGGGGCAATCGCCATGCTTGTTCATCGCACATTGGCGACGGGCCATCCGCCGATGCAGAACATGTACGAGTTCCTGATGTGCATGGCGGCGTTCATCCCCATGCTCACGTTCGTCAGCGCCAAGGTGGACGGCGAGGATACGCTTCTAGTCGATGCGCTTTTGACGACGGTCGTTCTCATGCCGGTTGGATTCTTCATGGACGGCAGCGTGAAGCGCCTGATGCCGGCTCTGCAGAGCCCGTTCTTCGTGCCGCATGTGGGCGCATACGTGGTGGGCTATGTGCTCCTCGTGCGTGCCGCTCTTGGTGCTGGGCGGCGTCTTGTGCCGGCGGGCTTCTTCCTGCTCACGCTCGGCCTGGTGCTGGGCGCGGCGTGGGGCAAGGTATGTTGGGGACACTGGTGGCAGTTCGATCCGAAGGAGATGTGGTCGCTTGCGACGTGGCTTCTCTACTCGGCGTATTTCCATCTCGCCGCGCGCCTTTCGCCGCGCGCTAAGAAGGTGTTTCTAGTTGCCGGCGCTGCCATGGTTGTGCTCACGCTAACGTGGATCAATCTGTCGCGCATCTTTTCCGGAATGCACAGCTATGCGTGACAGGTTTGCCGATTCCTTGAACTTTCTTGCCACAGAGAACACCACGCTCGAGCTCTCCGGCAAGACGATGGAATCCTACGTGTTCGCCGAGGCCACCGGGGAAGGCGTATTCGCGAACGCACCGGCGCTCGACAAGAAGGGCTGGAAGGCCCGCCTCTCCCGCGACGGCCGCAGAATCGTGGTGGACAAGAACTGCGTTGTGATATTGATCAGGTAGCCCGGCGGACTCGCATCCGCCGCGCGGCGAAAAACATGTCGCGGCGAAAAACATGGTCTGGCGCGCTGGAAAATGATATAATCTCTCCTTGTTGCGTCGGCGTGGAGTCCGGCGGACGACAAACAAGCGAGGAGCGATATGAGAGAGAAACGTCAAAGTGCGTCGGCAACTAGCCGGAGGGCCTTTCTCGTGCGTGCGGGCGCGGCGATTGCCGCGGCGGCGCCGATAGCAGGATTCCCCGCGGTGGTGAAGCGGCGCAAGCCGAATGAAATGCTTTCCCATGCGGCGATCGGCTGCGGCAACCAGGCGAGGTACGATCTCAATCAGCTCGCGTCGCATCCCGACCTGAACGTGACCGCGCTGTGCGACGTCGACTCGCGCTATCTCGAGAATGCGCACAAGCGCTTCCCGAATGCGCGCATATACCGCGATGCGTTCGAGATGTTCGCGAAGGAGGGCGACCGCATAGACTCCGTGAACGTCTCCACGCCGGACCACACGCACGCGCAGTACATCCTAGAGGGACTCCGCCGCGGACTCAACGTCTATGCGCAGAAGCCGCTCTGTCACGACCTCGGCGACTGCCGCCGCATCGAGAAGCTCGCCGCCGAGAATGGGGCGGTCACGCAGATGGGCACGCAGATTGCGGCGTGGGAGTGCGACAGACGCACTGCCGCCGCGCTGCGCAGCGGCGTGATCGGCGAGGTGAGGCACGTGTGGCTCTTCTCCACGCGGCGCGGTGAGCCAGGTCCGGAGCATTTCCGCTGGCCGCTTCCCGAACTGCCCGTGCCGAAGACCCTCGAGTGGAAGCTGTGGCTGGGTCCGGCGAAGTGGCGTGCGTACGGCGTTGGCTACCATCCCGGCGCGTGGCGCAAGTGGCGCGAGTTCGGCACGTCGCGGCTCGGCGACCTGGGGCTTCATCTGATGAGTCCCGTGTGGCTGGGAATGGGACTTGGCGCGACGAGTCCCGTGAAGGTGACGGCAGAAGTGGCGGCGGACGACTGGACGAGCGCGCAGCGCGAGCAGTTCTGGCCCTCCATGTCTCACGTCACATGGACGATGCCCGGAGTCAAGGCGAGCGGCATGAAGCCGTTCACCGTGGAGTGGTGCGACGGGTTTGGCCACGTGGGCTTCAGGCTTGAGCCGAAGTTCCTGCCGCCGGCGTTCCTGCAGGACATCGCGGCGCTCACGCCAATGAAGAGGCTGCCCGCGCAGGGGCGCGTTGTCGAGGGCACGAAGGGATGGCTGCTCTCCACACACTACGATGTGGAGCCGTACTATGTGATGAAGGACGGCTCGGGCGCGCCAGGAATGCCCGGCGTGGGCGCGGCGCCGAGCCACTACCACGAATACGTCAACTGCTGCCTGTGCGGAGGGAAGACGACGAGCGGCTTCGAGATGGCAAGCCACATGACGGAATGGGGGTTCCTCGGGAACCTCGCGCAGCTGCGTCCGGGAGAGGTGCTTGACTGCGCGAAGATGGCGGGCGAAGAGAAGAAGGAGGTGAGGTCATGAGAGCGAAGAGAATGATGGCGGCATTCGCTGCGGGAGCGGCGATGGTGGCGGTGGCCGAGCCTTCGGGGGAGCGTCCGAACGCTACGCACGCATGGGCCGTGCACGACGTGAACCGTCCCGACCCGGTGCGGGTTGCCACGCCGCCCGGGCGCCCGCCGAGCGACGCGGTGGTGCTCTTCGACGGCACGGAGGAGAGCGTGAAGAAGAACTGGTGCGCTTCGGCCGGCAAGCCCACGAAGTGGACCGTGAAGAACGGCGAGTTCGTGTGCACGCCCGGCTCGGGCAGCGTGCGCACGGTCGAGGACTTCGCCGACTGCCAGATACACATCGAGTGGAAGACGCCCAAGGACGACCTCTACGGCTGGGGCAACTCGGGCGTCGTCCTCATGGGCAAGTACGAGATACAGATTCTCGACTCGTCGAACGTGCGGCCCTCGCGCTCGCCGTGGAAGCCCGCCAACTACGCCGACGGCCAGGCCGGCGCGGTGTACGGCGAGAATCCGCCCATCGTGCAGCCCTGCCGCAAGCCCGACGAGTGGCAGACGTACGACATCGTCTTCCATCCGCCGATCTGGGAGGGGAAGCGGCTTGTGGACCCAGGATCGACCACCGTGTTCTTCAACGGCGTGTTGGTGCAGGACTCCTATCCCTTCCAGGGCCACACCGGCTGGTGCGGACGCTATCCGCACCCGAAGGAGATGAAGGGGCCGCTCGTTCTGCAGGACCACGGCCACCCCGTTCCATTCCGCAACGTGTGGATTCGCCGCATTCCCTCGCGCTATGCCGACACTGTCAGCGGCGGTCCCGGGCTGAAGTACGGCGACGTTGCCGCGCTGCGCCATCGTCTCGCGGGCGAGTCGCTCGCGTTCGCCAACGAGACAAAAGACCCAGCCGAACGCTTCATCCGCCTTTGGGAGTCGTACTGCTACGAGCCTGACCGCAAGGTGATGGCGCTCATCAAGGCGCACGAGCCGGAGTGCGTGAAGGCGATTGCCGCGAAGGCGGGCTCGTTCGCCGTTTCGGAGCGGGTGCATGCGTTCGGGCGTTTCCTGAACATGCTTGCGCGCGGCGGCTGGATTCCCGGCGACAACCCGGTGAAGAAGGCGCTTGACGCGAGCAAGAAACCGCCGAAGCCAACGGCCCCCAACCTGCGCGACCTGTGATATGCGATCTGCGCGTTACTGTAAAGCCATTGCGTGAATGGCTGGTAGATGATACAATATAGACATTTCGGCAGAATAGGAAACCTGACAGACCAGCCATGCAAAAGAAGTATCTGGGAATAGACATTGGCTCTACGACGTTCAAGGCCGTGCTCCTCGCGGAGGACGGGAAGGTCGTGCGGACGGTGTACAAGCGCACGACGCCAGTGGATTCCGGCAAGGTCGCTTGTACCGGGCGTTGTTCGGGATGCGGCGCCTGCGGTGGCGGCGCGTCGCGTCGTCTTGCGCTCGAATTCCTGAAGGTGGCGGGCTTGTCGTCGTTCCGCGACCTCGCCGCCGTGGTCGTCACCGGCAGCCAGATCGTGGAGGACACTCGCCGGTTCATACCATTTGACTTCCAGGTGAGCGAGGTGACGGCGCATGTGGCGGGCGCGAAGTTCCTGCATCCCGACGTGGACGCGATCATCGACTGCGGAGGGCAGGACTCGAAGTGCATGGTGTACAACCCCACGATGAAGCTCTGGACCTCGATGATGTCCGGCGTGTGCGCCGCCGGCACGGGCAGCTTCCTCGACTCCGTCGCCGCCAAGCTCGGCGTGAAGGTGGAGGACGTGGCGGACAAGGTGAACTACGCGTCCGACGCTGAGTTCAGCTCCGTCTGCGCCGTTCTCTCCGCCACCTCCATCAACAAGTTCAAGAACCGCGTTCCGATCGGCGACCTGCTCGCCGGCGCCTGCAAGGCCCAGGCCCGCACGATCCTCAACTCCGTAGGGCAGCTGCTTCTCAACGCCCCCGGGCGCAAGATCCTCTTCCAGGGCGGCGTGGCGTTCAACAGGGCCGTGGCGTTCTTCCTGAAGAAGCTCACCGGCAGCGAGATCGTGATTCCCCAGTACCACGAGGTCATGGGCGCGCTCGGCGCGGCGGTGATCGCGCGCCAGCTGCATGATCTGAGAGACTCCGGCAAGCTCGACCTCGCGAAGGTTGAGTACGAGCCCACGCGCGGGAAGTCGGTGACGCTGCGCATCAAGGCGACGCGGCGCGACTTCTTCTCAACCGACAAGTCGAAGCCGCTCGTGTGGCGCAATCTCTTCTTCCCCACAGAGATCCTCAACGCGATGGGATGCCGCATCCGCACGCTCGAGACGTACGCCGCGCTTTTCGGACGCAAGGCCGACAAGGTGAAGGAGGCGCTCGGCAAGGCCGCGCAGAAGGGCTTCGACGGTCAGACGTGCTCGTTTCTCAGAATGCTCGAGGGAATGGATCTCGAGAAGCCCGACTACATTGTCTCCACGATGCAGCCGTGCCAGCAGGCTGAGCGCGTCTTCGCCGACCTCGCGCGCGAATACGGAATCCCCGAGCGCATGTACTCTCTCCAGACCCCAATCAGCGCGCAGAGCCGCGCGGCGGTGGAGACGATAGCCGACGGCCTTGCGGAGTCCGTGGCGCTCATGGAGAAGACCTTCGGCACGAAGCTTGACCCCGCCCGCCTCGAGGAGGCATGCATCCTCTCCAACGAGGCAGCCGAGCTAGCGAAGAAGTGCGCGCATCTGCGCTTCACCTCGCCTCCGCTCGTGCGCGGCAGCGAGGCGATCTACAACGCGGTCGTCTTCTCGCAGCTCTGGGGCACGCAGGACCTCGTGGACATCCAGAAGGCGTACTTCGAGGAGCTTCTGCAGAAGAAGGAGTGGGCCGAGAGCCGCTACTCGATAGACGACACGCATCGCCTGCTGTGGCTGCATCTGCCGCCGTTCTACGATACGAAGCATCTCACGTTCATAGAGACCATTTGCAACGCGCCGATCGTGTTCGAGGAGACGAACTTCGTTGGGTGGAATCCGCTCGACCCGAAGGATCCGTACCGTTCGCTCGCGCGCAGGCTGCTGCAGTCCGGCTTCCTCGACCCCGCGCAGCGCGTGGAGTACGTGCGGCGTGCAATACCCGCGGGCAAGTTCAACGGCGTCATCCTCTACACGCACGGATTCGGGCGCTGCTCGCTCGCCGACAGGGCGTTCTCGAAGCTGCTGCGCGAGACGCTAGACGCGGCGGGATGCCCGCTCCTCTCTCTTGAGGGCGACTGCATGGACGCCTCGATCGACCCGTGCTCCACGGTCACGAAGATTGCGTCGTTCGTGGAGGCGTTGAACCTGAACCGCTACGGAAACATCTTCGGAAGGGTGAAGGATGCATAGGGGGGGGCGTCCACACAGGAACACGATTCCGCTGAACCTCATAATCGACGGACGCAAAGCCCTCGTTGTGGGCGGAGGGCGCGTGGGCCTTCGCAAGACGAAGGGCCTGCTTGACTCCGGCGCGGAGGTGGAGCTTGTGTGCCCCGAGGCGGTTGACGAGCTGAAGGCGCTTGCGGAGGAAGGGCGCATCTCGTGGCAGAGGCGCGCATTTGCGCCTGGCGACGTGGCAGGAAAGCTGGTGGTGTTCGCCTGTACCGACGACAAGCACGTAAACCGCGCCGTTCTCGACGAAGCGCGCCTTGCGCGCGTCCCCTGCTGCTGCGCCGACATGAACTGGAGCGACGGCGACTTCACCACGCCCGCAGTCACGCGCATCGGCGAGCTCACGGTGGCCGTATCCACGAGCGGGCAGAGCTGCGCCGCCGCGCGTGACGCGAAGAAGGAGATCGAGAGCGCCCTCGGCGAGCGCCGCGATCTGGAGCTGCTCGTCATCGGCACCAGCGATGCCGTACTGCCGAGCCGCAAGCGCGCGCCATACCATCTGCCGCCGGAGGAGCGTGCCGAGCTGGGCTCGCTGATGGGGCGCGTGCGCGGAGTGCGCGAGTTCTTCATTCTCAACACATGCAGCCGCGTTGAGATAGTGGTGGTGGCGGCGCACGATCCGCTTGTGGCGGCAACGCTGCGGCGCCTGACGGGGTTCGACAGGCTTGCGGAGAGCGAGCGTTTCGAGATGCGCGGTTTCGACGCGTTCCGCCATCTAGTGAGAGTGGCGAGCGGGCTTGAGTCGTCCCTGCTCGGCGAGTTCCACATCGTGTCGCAGCTGAAGGATTCCCTCGCCGAGGCGGAGGAGCACAAGTGGAGTGCGGGGGCAGTGCGCTTCACGGGCGCTGAGGTGCTGCGCGTCTCGAAGGCCGTTCGCCACGAGGTGGAGGGGCTGCTGCGCGTGACGGAGATAGACCAGCTTGCGGTGCGCTATCTCGGAGTGCATGGCGGAGTGGACGACAAGACGAACGTTCTCGTGGTGGGAACGGGCATGGTGGGCCGCGGCGCAGTGGCGGCGCTTCTGCGCCTTGGATGCAGGGTCACGTGGGCGTACCACGTGAACGTGCCGGACCTCTCGGAACCTGAGTTCGCGTCCGTGGCGGGTGTGGCGCCGAAGCTTGTGCAGCTTGGCGAAATCGGGGCTGCGCTTGCCGAGGCGGACATCGTGCTCTCGGCCGTGGACTCGTCGCGTCCCGTAGTCACGCGCGAGATGAGCGCCGCCGTGCTGGACCGCAACGTGCTGATGGTGGATCTCGGCGTGCCGCGCAACATCGACACCTTCTACGACGACTGCGGCCATGGCGTGACTGTGGCCGATCTCGACGACCTCAAGCTCTGGCACCGTGTGAAGACGGGCACTCTCAAGGAGGTGCTCGCACGCGCCGACGAGGTGATAAAGGCCGAATACAAGGCGATGGCATAGAAAGGAAGACGTCCATGGACAAAAGCAAAGCGAAATACACCGCCTACGTTGGCAGCTACACTGGCGAGTCGCACAATGACGGAATCCATGTGTTCGAGTGCGATGCCGGCACGGGAGATTTCAAGACGATCGCCGTGTACGATGCGTACGAGAATCCCACCTACATGGCGCTGAACAGGGATTGCACGCGTCTCTACTCCGTGCTGGGGCGCAAGGCGTTTGGCCCCGGTGGACGCAACGGCGGGCTTGCGGCATTCAGCATCGGCGGGGCGGCTGGCGAGAAGCTCACGTTCATGAACGAGATCCCCACGGGCTGGACTGTGCCGTGCCATGTCTCGCTTGATCCCTCCGGGAAGGCGCTCGTCTATGCCGAGTACAGCTGCGGCACGGCGGGCTATGCCGACTTGAAGGCCGACGGCTCGATAGATCCTGCGTGCGCCGGGAAGGCGGGCGAGGTGAACGCGCGCTGCCAGGTGCGCCACGAGGGCGACGGCCCGAACAAGCCGCGGCAGGACCGCGCGCACGCGCACTGCTCGGTGGTGACGCCGGACGGACGCTTCCAGATGGTGGTGGACCTCACTCTCGACAAGGTGATGGCGTACGACTTCGCCAACCGCGCCGAGGGCATGAAGCTTGTGCCGGCCGCGTGCATCGACACGCGCAAGTTCGCGCCCGGGGCGGGTCCGCGCCACATCGTGTTCCATCCGAACGGCAAGTTCGCGTACGTTGTGTTCGAGCTGGGGAATCTCGTGGCGAGTTTCCGCTACACGGGCGAGGGCTTCGTGCACGTGGCAACGCTGCCGCTTCTCTCCGGCGCGGCGATGGAGGCGTGCAAGGCGGCGGCGATCAAGGTGAGCGAAGACGGCACGCAGCTCTTCTGCTCCAACCGCGACATAAGCCGCTCCGGGTACGATTCGATCAGCGTGTTCAACATCGATCCCGCCACGGGCGCGATGGAGTTTCTGAACAACGCGCGCCTTGGCGGCGCATTCCCGCGCGACTTCGAGTTCTTCCCAGGCGGCAGGTTCTGCCTTGCGGGACTGAAGGAGAGCTGGCGCGTGTGCAGCTTCGCGTACGACCGCGAGAAGGGCACGTTCGAGCGCGTGGCCGCGATGGAGGGCGTGTACCGCCCGCTCTTCTTCGCGTTCAACCTGCGCTCGGCGCGCGCCTAGCGAAAATAATTACACATGAAAGCGACTGTGCGGGGACTTGAAGGGGACTGTCCCCCATACTGCTATTGAATGTTGCCAATGTGAAAGTGTTGCCAGTTCCAATGTTGCCAGTTTCCAATTGGCCATTGCAAATGGTCGCCGACATCGACGGGCAGGGCAACGTGCTCGTGTCTTACGTCTGGGGCGAAGGGATCGACAGGCTGCTTGCGGTGAAGCTCGGCGAAGCGACATACTATCCGCTCACCGACGTGCAGGGCACCGTGTGGGGCTATGTCGATTCGCAGAACAACATCGTCGCCCGCTGGCAGTACGACGCCTGGGGCAATGTCGTTGAAGAATCCGTTTCCGTACCCGCCCTCGCCACGCTCCGCTATCGCTTCCAGGGCCGCGAGTGGTCCGCCGCGACCGGGCTTGTAAACTTCCGCATGCGGTGGTACGACTCGGAGACCGGCCGTTGGCTCTCCAAGGATCCCATTGGGTTGAGCGGCGGGCTGAACTTGTATGCGTTCTGCATGGACAGTCCGATTGGCATAATAGATCCGATGGGGAATGATGCCTATATTAGCGGGAGTTCAGGACATGCTGCAATGTGGGTTGATGAACCAGGGGAAAATGGCAAGGTGGCGATCTTTGACTTTGGACCAGCTACTGGAGGATGGAATGATTATAATAGGAATTTGATATATGGAAAGGGGAAGACTGTAGTAACGCGCTCAAATAAAAAGGATTCTATGGGGCGATATGATGTTAGAATCGTCACATCTGAAGCAACGGACAGGGCAATCATTGATTGCATGGAACAATATAAGAAGGAAGACCATGACTACAGTTTCCTCTTTAACAACTACGCACAGGCGGTTCGTGCAGTGCTGATTAGATCTGGAGTTGATGACATTGGATGGTGTGTGTGGCCAGAAGGACTTGTCGAGTCAATTAGAAAACGGGGAGGTTCCTATGAACCATACAACGTGTTTTCACATAATCCATATTTTTGTCCGTTGAGGTGAAGATTGGGGAATGCGTGAATGCGATTGCAAGAAATTAACTACGTGTAGTTATATGAACGTGCGGACCGTCAGAGTTTTGAAGATTCTAGATTCAGTCATGATTCTCTTAGGGCTGGTTGGTTTTACAATTTTCGGCATAGTCAAGTTTTTCCGGCCTATGGCATCGTGGCACAGAGCTGATTTTTTTTGCACAAGATTTATGTACGTATTGTCAAAAGTTTGGCGACATGCCACAGTCCATAGAAGCATTTTGTGCTTTCGCGCTAAAGGAAAAACATGTCGGCCATTGTAAAAAGGAGCAGTCCTCATATATGGGATTTATATTCAGCAATTATGTCGTCAATTACGTGTCACTTTGCGATCTGAAGCGCGGGCAAGACTTTGTCATTGATAAAGTTGGAAGAGATGGCACGGCGGAAGTTGTCAACAGCAGATTAAGGTTCTACCTAAGTTTGAACGATGTTAAGCCATGTCGAGGAAGTGAAGATGAGAAAGAATTGAGGATCAGCAAGGTTTTTGAATCAAGATTGCCGCTATCAGCTGCGGATAAAAAATCGCAGATAGCGGGAGAGGCTGTTTCGCAGGAACTGCGCATGAGGCTCTCGTCGCAGCTGAATGAAAAATCCGAAGCCGAGCGCGCCCGCATGGCGTCCGACAAGAACCAGCTGATGGACGCGCTTCTGAACCAGCCGGAGATTCCATCCGACTACGGCGAGACCATGGTTTCGCTCTGCCGCGACAGATCGCAGGACGTTCTTACCCGCGACTTCGCCGTGCAGCACATCGGCCTCTACGTTCAGACCCTCAACCGGCGCGGCGTGTACAATGCAAAATCGGCGGAGGCTAAGTCTCTTCGCGACGCGCTCTTCGATGCCGCAGGCGAAACGCGCACGATCGTCGCGGCCGCCGCGTTCCGCGCACTCGCCGACATGGCGGCGTTTGATCCACAGATTGATCCGCGCCGACTTGACTCCACGCTCGCCGCCTGTGTGGGCAACGAGTCTGCCGCGCCTGCCGCTCGCTCTATGGCCGTGCAGCTCTGCGGCGAGCGCAGGGTCAGGTCCGCGCGCCCTGCGCTCGAGCGGATCATCGCCTCTCCCGATTCGCCGGAGATCCTTCGCCGCGGCGCGTCCTGCGCGCTGGCGCGTCTCAGGTGAATTTGGTACAATATTCGCCAGTGAAACCGCAATTTCATAGAATCAGCTTCGGCGTGAGCGTCGCGACCACCCACACGGTAGGGCGCGCTGCCCCCAGCGCGCCGTCGGCCGCCACCCTAGAATACGCCTACCAGTACGACGACATCGGCAACCGCATCACCTCGACTGACCTCACCACCAATCGTACCTACACCGCCAACAGCCTCAACCAGTACACCCTAATCTCCAACCTCTGTGCCTCTGTGACTCTGTGTGATGGATTCTTCCCCCTGTTCGACGACGACGGCAACCAGACCCTGATCCAGACCTTCACCGGCGTATGGTCCGTCCAGTACAACGGCGAGAACCGTCCGACGCGTTGGGGGGATGGTAACATGGTCATGGGATTACCCGACTATTCCGGTGATCCGGCTGCGCCATACAACGGAGTTAGTTTTCTATCGGCGTGTGATTATCATGATTATTGCTATAGCAATTGCCATAAGGGGAAGGATGATTGTGATAAAGGGCTTCGTAGATTGGCGA
>JAFXIL010000073.1 GCA_017563185.1 Kiritimatiellia bacterium
GTGGCTAAGCCCGCCGCCGCGGCTCCCGCGCCCGCTGCGAAGCCCGCCGCCGCGGCTCCCGCGCCTGCCGCCAAGCCTGCGCCGGTTGCGCCCGCTGCGCCCAAGAAGAACTAAGAGGCAAAGCACATCTGTGCCAACAAGAACGCCGGGCTTGCCCCCGGCGTTCTTGTTTTTCTTCAACCCCCCACGGGGACAGTCCCCACGAGCCACGAACCACTTCAAGAAACGGCGAGACAATCCAGCAGCTAAATGATATACTATTGCCTATGAATAACAATAGCTTAATTCGTTTCGCGGCCTTCTGTGCCGTTTCAATCGCATGCGCGGCAGCGGAATGCGCACCGCTCATCCAGGCACATCGCGGCTCGCGCAGCGAGTACGACGACAACGCCCTCGGCGGGTTTGCGAGATGTCTGGAGCGAGGAATACGCGGGTTCGAGACGGACGTGCGCTTCTCAAAGGACCATCAGCTCGTCATCATGCACGACAACCGCGTGGACCGCACCACGGACGGCAGGGGCGTGGTGGAGGAGATGACCTTTGCCGAAATCAGGAAGTGCCGCATCAGGAACTGCTCCGAGCCTGTCCCCACTCCCGGCGAGATATTCCAGCTGCTCAAGGGCCGCGCCGACACCTTCATCGAGATCGAGATGAAGGCGTATCCGAGCGCCTTCTACACGCCGGAGGTGCTTGAGAAGTACTGCATCGCGCTCAACAGGCTCGCGAAGGAGATGCTCGTGCCCGGCACCTTCGCATTCACCTGCTTCAACCAGACCACTCTCAGAACCATGCGCAAGGTCGATCCCGCCGCGAAGCTCGGCTACATCATGGGCGGCGCGCTAACCGATCCCGACCTCGAATTCGCGAAGTCCATCGGCTGCTGCTCCGTTGCGCCCAGACTGCGCAATACCACGAAGGAGATGGTTGACAAGGCCCACGCCCTCGGCATGACGGTGTGCCTGTGGATGGTGCAGAACGCCGCCGACTACGGCGAGGCCGCGGCGAAGGGGGCCGATCGCGTGACGAGCGACTATCCGATGCTGCTGCAGGACCGCGTGAACGGCAGACGAAAGAAGCTCGTGTGCCTGGACCTCGACGCCACGCTCTGCCAGCACCGCTCGCCCGTGCCCAAGAAGAACATGCGCGCCCTCTCGGCGCTCAGGGACGCCTCCTTCAAGTGCATCATGGTGGGCGCCGGAAACGCCCAGCGCATCTACGGGCAGATGGAGAACTATCCCATCGACATAGTGGCCAACTACGGCATGCAGGAGTCCACCGTCTCCAACGGGCAGTTCATGGTGGTGCGCGCCGTCACGAACGCGGTGGACAGGCAGTTATTCCGCGAGAAGACCGACTACCTTCGCCGCAAGTACGGCTACACCGCGTACGACGGCGAACCGCTGGAGTTCCACGCCTCCGGCATGGTGACGTTCGCGCTTCTGGGCACGAAGGCGCCTTCCGAGAAGAAGCTCGCCTTCGACCCGGACCGCCGGAGGCGCCGTGCGATGTACAGGGAGGTGTGCGACATCTTCAAGGGCTACTCGGTCTATATCGGCGGCTCCACGAGCTTCGACTTCGCCGGCCCGCAGTACAACAAGTACGACGCCACTCTCGACTGGGCGCGCCGCCACGGCTACAAGCCGGAGGATGTCGTGTTCGTGGGCGACGACTTCGCCGACGGCGGCGGCGACAGCCACGTTCGCATCAAGGGCATGGACCGAATCGTGATAACGGACTACCGCAAGTTTCCGCAGGCGGTGTCGGTTCTTCTGAAGTGAAGCGCCGCCGGCTCTGATTCGCGCTGGCGTTTACGCCTGTTTTTTGATAAAATATTCGCCGTTTTTTTCACGGCAACGGATTTTCATGGCAATGGAGAAAGAGATGTTCAAGCCGGTATCGAACAAGGCCCAGTTCCCCCAGATGGAGGAGGAAGTGCTCAAGTATTGGGCCGAGGGCGATGTGTTCAAGAAATCCCTTGCGCGCAATGCGGGCAAGGAGCGCTACAAGTTCTACGACGGGCCCCCGTTCGCGACGGGCCTGCCGCACTACGGCCATCTGCTGGCCGGCACGATCAAGGACATCGTGCCGCGCTATCAGACCATGCGCGGCAAGTATGTGGAGCGCCGCTTCGGCTGGGACACGCACGGCCTTCCCATCGAGGCGCTGGCGCAGGACGCCCTCGGCGTCTCCGGCACGCCCGAGATCAAGGCCCTCGGCGTCGACAAGTTCAACGAGCAGTGCCGCTCGATGGTGCTCCGCTACGTCTCCGAATGGCGCAAGACCGTCACGCGCATGGGCCGCTGGGTCGACTTCGACAACGACTACAAGACCATGAACCCGGAGTTCATGGAGACCATCTGGTGGGTGTTCAAGCAGCTGTGGAACCAGGGCCGCGTCTATCGCAGCCACCGCATCATGCCCTACTCCTGGAAGCTCTCCACGCCCCTCTCGAACTTCGAGGCCGGAAGCAACTACAAGGACGTGCAGGATCCCACCGTGACGGTGCGCGTTCGCGTGGTGAGCGGCTCGTTGCCCGCGAACCACGAAACCGTCTACCTCCTCATCTGGACCACCACCCCCTGGACCCTCCCGGAGAACCTCGCAATCTGCGCCGGCGCGTCGATCGACTACGTGGCCGTTCGCGATCTCACCGACGACGCCAGGCCCATCTACGTGATGGCCGAGGCGCGCCTCGCGACGATCTTCAAGAAGCCCGAGCAGTACGAGACCGTGGCCGAGTTCAAGGGCGACGCCCTCAAGGGCTGGCGCTACGAGCCCATCTTCCCGTACTTCGCCGCAAAGGAGGCGGAGGGCGCGTTCACGGTGCTGAACGACGACTACGTGACCACCGACGACGGCACGGGCCTCGTGCACATAGCGCCCGCGTACGGCGAGGACGACTTCCGCGTGTGCAAGGCGAACGGCATCGAGGCGTTCGCGGATCCGCTCGACTCTAGCTGCAACTTCACGGACGAGGTGCCGGAGTACAAGGGGCGCTTCTGCAAGGACTGCGACAAGGACATCATCAAGCGCCTCAAGGCCGAGGGCAAGCTCGTCCACCAGGCGACGATCGTCCACTCCTATCCGTTCTGCGACCGCACCGACACGCCTCTCATCTACCGCGCGATCGACGCATGGTACGTGCGCGTGGAGGACCTGCACGACAAGCTCGTGGCCAACAACTCCACCGTGCATTGGACGCCCGACTACGTGGGCGACAAGCGCTTCGGCAACTGGCTCAGGGACGCCCGCGACTGGAAC
>JAFXIL010000074.1 GCA_017563185.1 Kiritimatiellia bacterium
CTTCGCCGACTCGGTCAACATCACCAACGGCGTGTTCTGGACGAAGGGGAACGGTTGCTGGCGCATATTCAATGCGGTCAAGATGCGCGGCACAACCCTTCGCGCGGAAAGCGCACTGTGGCTTGAAAAGCAGTTGGACGTGGACGACTACTACGCCGCATGCACGTTCGATTCGAACAACGGCACGGCCGCGATGAACGTCCATGGACGCTTCACCCCTGCGACGGACTACTTCTACGGCTGCACGATGCAGCACGGATCCGTTCTTGACCTCAACGGGCGCAGCGGCGCGTGGAGCACCACCTCCGCCTTCACCGCCGGATCGAACCGCGTGACGTTCGCTCCTGGAGCGACGGTGACGGTGGACGTTCATGCGCGCCGTCCGTGGTCTGGCAAGGTGGTTGACTGGGGCGAGGGCAACGCGCCCGAAGGAGTGGCGTTCAGGCTGGACGAGGAGTCCAAGGCCATGGGGCGCGCGCTTGCCGTCCGCGCCGACGGTCTCTATGCCGTGAGCGGCATTCTGTTGATCGTGCGCTGAGGGCGGCGCCGCGCACGGCTTTCGCATCGGCGGCTTTTGCCGCCAAGCCCTACGACGCGCAGGTGGAGTACCTTCCGAAGACCGGCATTGCGCTGCTGATTCGCTGATGCGCTGAATCCGCTCTTGCTTCCGCGCCGTGGAATTGATATAATCTCAACTCGTTTTCCACTGTCCGGTGATGTAATGGCAGCATAGGGGTTTTTGATACCCTTCGAGATGGTTCGAATCCATCCCGGACAACCATTGTCCCGAATCGGGGAGTTTCAGAATGCAGAGCGTTACGAATCAGATCAAACAGTCCATGGCGGGCTCTTCCTGGATACGCAAGATGTTCGAGAAGGGCATTGAGCTCAAGCGCACGTATGGCGCAGACGCCGTGTGCGACTTCTCTCTGGGAAATCCGGACGTACCGCCGCCAGCGAAGACCAAGGAGGTTCTCGAGCAGATCGCGGTGCATGCAATCGAGCCGCTTGGCCTTGGATATTGCCCCAACGCCGGAATCCCGGCCGTGCGCGAGGCGATGGCGCGCTACATCACGGATCAGCAGAAGACGGCCGTCGCGCCGGGCGGAATCGTGATGACCGTGGGTGCGGCGGGCGCGCTGGTGAGCTTCTTCCGCGCCGTGATAGAGCCGGGCGACGAGGTGATATGCCCCGCGCCGTATTTCGTGGAGTACGGAAGCTACTGCGGCCATTTCGGCGGAGTGCTCAAGGCGATCGACTCTAAGCCCGACGAGGGGTTCCGTCCTGACTTCGACGCGATGGCGGCGGCTGTGACGCCTAGGACGCGCGCGCTTCTCGTGAACTCGCCGAACAACCCCACGGGCTGCATATACGCAGAGGAGGACATGCGCCGCCTCGCCAAGATAGTGAACGACGTGAACGCCGCGCGCGAGGCCGAGTTCGGCGACGCGGCGCGTCCGCTCTACCTCCTGAGCGACGAGCCCTACCGCGCCTTCGCGTACGACGGCGCGGTTGTGCCGCCCGTCATGCCTCTCACGCCCTACGCCGTGGTGCTGGGCTCGTTCTCGAAGACGCTCTCTCTCGCCGGCGAGCGCGTGGGCTACGTGGCGGTGCATCCCGAGATGCCCGACGGCGACACGCTCGTGAACGCGATAACCCTCACGAACCGCACGCTCGGATTCGTGAACTCGCCCGTGATCGGCCAGCGCCTCGCGGCCAATCTGCTCGACCAGACGGTGGACCTCGAGATCTACGACCGCCGCCGCCGCCTGATGGCGAAGGTGCTGCAGGACGCGGGAGTTGAGTTCTGCATGCCGAAGGGCGCGTTCTACTTCTTCCCGAAGGCGCCGGGCGGCGACGATCTCGCGTTCGTGGACGCGCTTCAGGAGGAGCTGATACTCGCGGTGCCGGGAAGAGGCTTCGGGATGGCCGGCCATGTGCGCCTCTCGTGCAGCGTGGACGAGCGCATAATCGAGCGCTCGGCCGAAGGGTTCAAGCGCGCAGTCGCGAAGATGACGCGCGCTGGCGGAGATGCGTCATGAAGGGGGCGATGTTCACGTTGGCGCTTGCTGCGTGCGCGGCGGCGTGCGGCGAGCCGCTGAAGTCGCCAATGGAATGGACGCCTGTTCAGACGAACGAGATCGCGCGCTGGAAGGCCGAGAACTCCGCGCCAAAGGGCGTGGCGGCCGACAAGGCTGCGCGCACGGTGCGCTTCCTCGCGGAGGCGACGGGGATCGGAGCGGGGGAGACGGTGGAGTTCTTCGCCATTGGGCCGCTTTCGGACCGCGCGTACGAGGCGATGTTCGTGACGGTGGCGTCGCCTGCGGACATCGCGGCGGCGTGCGAAGAGATAGGCCTGCCGCGGGGGAAGGGTGTGGACCCGGTGGCGGCGAGGTTCTGGCCGCTCGGCGAGAAGGTGACGATGTCGGTGAAGGCGTGGGGAAAGGACGCGGCGTCGCGTCCGTCGGGAACGGTCACGGCCTTTCTGAAGGACAAGTGCGCGGAGGAGGAAGGGCGCATCCTGGAGGCGCCTTTCGCATACACGGGCGGCGCGCGCGACGCGCTCGGCCAGCCTCTTGCCTCCACAAACGCGCCTTGCGCGGTGTTCGCGCTCTACAACCACGGGCCGGCGCTGATTCAGCTGGACGGCATGCTCGACCAGTCCGGATCGTACGGACGCTTCGTGACCGCGGCCAAGCACGCGGATGGCGCGCTCTTCGAGGTGCAGCTCGCCTGGGACGGAAAGAGACGCGTGAAGGAGGTTGACCTGAAGCTCACGGCGGAGAACGCAGGCGAGGCGATGGGCTCGCTCAAGGAGGACGCCAGGAAGTTCGACGTCCACGCTACGATCTCCTTCGACTCCACCGTCACCGTTGAGCGCGCGTCGGCGGTGGCGCGCGCGTTCGCGATGCTCGACGGGGCCGGGGTGAAGATGAACGGATGCGGAAAGGGGCAGTTCTTCTTCAGGGCCTTCCTGCCCGAGGAGAAGTGGCGCGACCGCGCGGCGCGCGCGTTCCAGCCGTTCGAGGTGCATGTGGCGGCTGACGGTTCGCGCTCGTTCACGTTCGTGGAGGAGGACTGGAGCGGAGACGGGATCGACCCTGTTCTCAAGCCGAAGACGACGTCCTTCAAGGAGTGGAGCGAGCTGCCAGGCATCATCGCGAAGACGGGCGAGCAGGGCTCGAAGATCATGGTGATGTTCATCTACGCGCCAAAGGGCGCCCGCGTGGCCGACCTCACGCCGGCGATCGGCGCGGTGTTCCCGCGAGTGAGCACATTCTACGTTTTCGGCGAATAACTGGAGCGGCGTCATGACGGTGACAGTCAAGATCGATAAGAACGTGTACGGCGGCGACGGGCTGTGCCGCCTGGGCGACGGGCGCGTGTGCTTCGTGCCGGGCGCCTTCGTGGGCGAGACGGTGAGGGCCGAGATCGTGGAGCAGAAGAAGCGCTACGTGAATGCGCGCCTCGTGGAGATCGTGGAGACCGAGGGCGTGCGCGCCTCGCCGGACCCGCGCCTGCCGCCGCCCGAGACCGCAGGGCGCATCGGCCTCGTATATGCCCCCGTCACATATGCGACGGAGCTGAAGATCAAGCAGGACCAGCTCGAGAACTTCCTCTGGAAGGTGGCGCATTCCGTTGTGCCGCTCAAGGTGGTGGGCGCGCCGCAGACGCTCGGATACCGCAACAAGGTGGTGTACCACACGGAGCGACAGGGCGGGAAGTGGGTGCTTGGATACAGGGCGGAGCCGGAGCACCGCGTGGTGGACATGCCGCAGGACCCTCTGGCGTGCGACGCGATCAACGCCGCGCTGCCCGCCATAAGGTCCGGAATCGTGTCGCTTCTCACGCAGGGCGCGCGCGCAGTGCGCCAGAGCGCGAAGGCGGCAGACAACGTGACGGTGCGCTGGACGGCGATCGACGGCGTGAAGTGGTGGCTGGGCGAGCCGCCGCAGAGCCTTGAGCTGCACGAGCGCGCCGACGGGCGCACGTTCCGCGTTCCTGGCGACGGCTTCTTCCAGGTGAATCCAGCGGTGGGCGACATGCTCGCGAAGGCGGTGCGCGAGGCGTACGCCGCTGGCTCGGACGCGGCGCCGCACGTCCTTGACCTCTACTGCGGCGTGGGCGTGTTCGGGCTGTGCTGCCTGCAGGGTGCGGCGCAGGGCGCCGAGCCGCCTCGCCTCGTGGGCGTGGAGAGCGGACGCGGCGCGGTGGCCGCCGCAAAGCGCAACGCAGAGGCGATGGGCGTGAAGGCAAACTTCTTCTGCGAGCGCGTGGGGGCCAGTCTCGGGCGCATAAAGGCGGGCGCGCGGCACACGGTGATAGTGGATCCGCCGAGGGGCGGAATGGAGCCCAACGTGCCTGGATGGCTCGCGAACAGGCCCTCGCCGCGCCTCATCTACGTGAGCTGCGACCCTGCAACGCTCGTGCGCGACCTTGCGACGCTCGCCAAGACTTACGAGATACGCGACGTGACGCTCTTCGACATGTTCCCGCGCACCGCGCGCTTCGAGACGCTCGTGGTGCTCGAGAAGAGGTCCGGCGCCGCCGGAGGGGCCAAGGCGTGAGAGCCGTGGTGGACCACCGCGCGCGCCGCCAGGAGGTGATCGCGAAGGCCATACGCCTCTTTGCGAGGCTCGGCTACAAGGACGTCTCGTTCCGCGAGCTCTCCGAGGAGTGCGGCCTCGCGCGCACGGTGCTCTACCGATACTTCAGGAGCAAGCGCCAGATATTCGACTGCGCGATAAGCCTTGCGCTTGGCCGCATAGTGCAGAAGCACAACGAGATCGTGCACTCGAAGCTGCCGGCCTCCGTGCGTCTGCGCCAGATATGCAACGTGGTTACGGCGACGCTCTTCGACAACCGGGACTTCCTCTGCGTGATAATCGACTTCGTGATGTCGATGAAGCGCGAGGGGCACGACATGACGCGGCGCATAATGCGCTTCACCATCGGCCTCAAGCGCATCATGCACACGCTCATCACGTGGGGCGTGCACAAGGGCGAGTTCGGCGCCTACGTAAACCCCGACATCGTCACCGACATCCTCTACTCGCAGTTCGAGAGCGCCGTGCTGCGCCTTGCCGTGAGCGGCGACGCCGTGCAGGCGGACGTGGTGGACTGCATCGACGAGATACTCAAGGGCCTCACCGCACGCTAAAGGCCCTCCCGGCTGAAAAAATAATCCTTTTCCGCTTGCCTTTTCGCCGCCGATTCTGTATGATAGTTAGTGTCATTTCGACAACAAAGAATTTCATCTAAAGGAGAAAAAGAAAATGAAGTATTCCTCAGTGTTCGCGCTGACGCTCTGCGGGGCGCTCGCATTCGCCCTCGTTGGCTGCAAGTACGATGATCCGGAAAATGCCGGGCTTGCGAACCCTAACGACGTGGTCACGGCTCCCGTCGACGACGGGCTGAACGCCGGATCAGGCGCGGACATCGCCACCGACCCGAATGCCATGAACGCCGCGGCCGTTGATCCGAACGCCATCGATCCGAATGCCGACTTCGCCTCGCTCGACCAGGCCACTGACATTCCTTATGACCAGGATCCCAACTTCGCGCGCTGCACCGACGTGGACTTCGCGCCCGTGTACTTCGGCTTCGACGCCTCCGCCCTCGCGCCGAGCGAGATGGCCAAGATCGAGGCTGTCGCCCAGCATCTGGCCCAGAATCCCGACCGCGTTGTGATCGTGGAGGGCAACTGCGACGAGCGCGGTTCCAACGAGTACAACCTCTCGCTCGGCGAGCAGCGCGCCATCTCCATCCTCAACTATCTGCTGCAGCTCGAGATCGCCCCGAAGCGCGTGCAGACGAAGAGCTACGGCGAGGAGAAGCCTGCCGTGTCCGGTTCTGGAGAGGCCGCCTGGTCGAAGAACCGCCGCGGCGAGTTCGTCGTGTTCCAGAAGAAGCAGTAATTGCGGCGGCTGACGTTCAAAGATGACATTTGCCTTCATCTTCGAATCCGTGGGTGGCACCGAGTGGCTTGTTCTGCTCGGTGTCGTTCTTATTGTCGTTGGGCCATGGAACCTTCCGAGCGCTGCGCGCAAGCTGGGCAACATCATGTCCACGCTGCGCCGCGCGGCGGACGAGTTCAAGCGCCAGCTGCTCTCCATGGACGAGGAGTTCCGCAAGGCCGTTGACGATTCTGCGAACGAGACCTCTGCGCCCCCGCCTCCACCCTCGGAGGACGATCCATCCACGGTGCCCGACTCGGCAGACGTTCCCGAGGAGGACGGCAGCGCCTACGACTACGACCCCGACAGCCCCTATCCCGGGCACGACTACTACGACGAGACGCAGTACCAGGACGGCTCCGAAGAGGCGTCTGCCGAAGAACCCTCTTCCGGGTCTTCAGCCGAGGAGACGCCCGCCCCCGCGCCCGAGCCGCCGAAGCCGAAGAAGGATCCCTACGCAATCAAGATCACCGTCACCACTGCGGCCGACAGGGAGAAGGGCAAGAAGTAGATGAAGATGCGCCCTCTACTCAAGAATCCGGACGAGTACAACGATCCGCCGCGCCCGTTTTTCGAGCACATCGTCGCCTTGCGCGCCTGCCTGATAAACGCGGTGCTCGCGTGGACGGCGTGCTGCATCGTGGTCGGCGTGTTCTCCCCCACCGTGCTCACGTGGCTGAAGTCTCCCGCCGAGGCTTTGATGAAGGCGGGCAAGCTTGAGATCGTGAGCCTGAACATCACCGGCGGCTTCGCCCAGATAATGTCCATTGCGATGTGGGGCGGCACCGCCCTGAGCTTCCCGTTCGTGATGTACTTCGTGCTCCGCTTCGTGTTCCCCGCCCTCACCAAGCGGGAGAAGGCGGCGATTCTCTTCTTCCTTCTCGCCGGCGCGGGGCTCTTCGGAATCGGCGTCGTATTCGCATACGGGCAGCTCGCGCCGAACGTCGTGAGGTTCTTCGACGTGGTCAACCACTGGCTGGGACTGAGCGTGACGCAGGTGCAGATCGAGAACTATGTGCCGCTCATCCTGAAGCTGGTGCTGGCGTTCGGCCTCGTGTTCCAGGTGCCGCTTCTGCTGTTCGTGCTGGGCTGGCTTGGGGTGATCTCGAGCGAGTCGCTGCGCGCGTGGCGCAGGTTCGCGATAGTCCTGGCGTTCTTCCTCGGAATGGTGCTCACGCCGCCGGATCCCATGAGCCAGCTGCTGATGGCTCTGCCGCTGTGCCTTTTGTACGAGCTTAGCATATGGGGAGTGCGCTTCAAGGAGATATGCTCCGGCGAGGCGACGGACAGCAGGAAGAAGTCTGCCGGGAAGGCCGCGAAGGACGGCGGAGAGCGTAGATGAGAAAAACCCGCATCATGATCGTGCTCGGCTTTCTGGGGGCGATTCTTGCGGGCGCTTTTCTCCTGATGCTGCCTGTTTCGTCCCCGTCGCACACCTGGATGAAGCCGATGGACGCGCTCTTCACCGCCTGCTCGGCGGTGTGCATCACCGGCCTCAGCGTGATAGACGTGTCGCGTGACCTCTCGCACACTGGGCAGTGCGTGCTGCTGGCGCTGGTGCAGCTGGGGTGCCTTGGAATCATGACGCTGGGCACGTTCTTTCTTGTGCTCGTGGGGCGGCGCCTCTCTCTTTCGAGCGAATTCTCGCTGATGAATGCGTACGGCGTCTCTGGCGTGCACGGATGGCGCGCGCTTGTGCTGTGGGTGGTGATATCGCTGCTGGCGGTCGAGTTGCTCGGAATGTGGGCGCTTCACGAGCTGATTCCGTCGTGCACGTGGTTCCGCGCGTACTTCTATGCGGTGATGGCCTTCTGCAACGCCGGGTTCTCGCCGGACCCGGGCTCTCTGGCGGTGTTTCAGGGAAGGCCTTTCGTTCTGGTGGTCATGGGTACGCTCGTGATAGTGGGCGGGCTTGGCTTCATCGTGGGGTACAACATCTGCACCATCCGGTTCTGGAGGCGCAACCTCGTGAAGCGCGGGCGGCTCACGCTCCATTCGCGCGTGGTGCTCAGGTGGTCGTTCCTTTTTCTGCTGGGCATGTTCGCTTTTGTCCTCGCGATGGAGTGGAATGCCGGTCTCGAGCCGTTCTCCCTGGCCGAGAAGGGTGCGATAGCGTTCTTCCAGTCGGTCTCGCCGCGCTCCTGCGGCTTCACCGTGCTGCCCGTGCACGAGATGCATCCGGCCACGAGGTTCGTCACGGGTGTTTTGATGTTCATAGGCGCGGCGCCGGGCGGCGCGGGGGGGGGAATCAAGGTCACGACTCTAGCGGTGTTCGTGACCACGCTTTTCGCCATCTGCCGCGGCAGGCGCGACACCGTGATGTTCAAGCGCACCGTGTCGGAGGCGGTGGTGCGGGAGGCGATCGTGATAGTGATGGTGTTCGCGGCCATAATCGCGCTCGGGATGACGATTCTGCTTGTGAGCGACGGCGGCGGAGAAGGGGGGATTCCGTTCGAGCATCTGCTCTTCGAGACCTTGTCGGCGGTGTCCACCACCGGCCTCAGCTGCGGCAACACCACCGCGTCGCTTTCGACGGTGGGGCGCATAGTCATCATGGTGTGCATGTTCTGCGGCCGCCTGGGGGCGCTTGCCGTGGTGCTGCTCATCGGCGGACAGGAGGAGTGCGGCACGATACGCTATCCCAGGGAGGAGCTCGTGGTGGGCTGACCAAGGAGGACAAAATGAAAGAAGACCTACACAGACTGAACTGCTTCGTCGAGAACAAGCCCGGCGTGCTTGCGCGCATCGTGGGGCTGATCTCGGGGCGCGGCTACAACATCCAGACGCTTAGCGTGGGGCCCACTGAGGACGGCACAGTGTCGCGCATGAAGATCGACGTGCTGGGCGACGACCGGGTGATCAACCAGATAATGCTTCAGCTGCGCAATCAGGTGAACGTGATCGAGGTGACGTCCCGCCACAAGGGCTGACCATGCTCCGCTTCGCAGTGATCGGCCACCCCGTGGCCCATTCGCTTTCGCCGCGTATCCACGCGGCCAACTTCCGCGCGCTCGGCATTGAGGCGGCGTACGACGCAGTCGATGTGGCGTCGGCGGACCTCGCGGCGGCGCTTCGCCGCTTCGCCGCAGATGGACTGCGCGGCATCAACGTCACCGTGCCGCACAAGGTGGCGGTGATGGATCTGGTGGACCGCGTCGATTCCGCCGCGGCCGAGGCGGGCGCGGTGAACACCGTCCTCTTCGCCCCAGACGGCTCCACGGCCGGCTTCAACACCGACATGGCAGGATTCCTCCATCCCCTCAAGTCCTGCGGCTTCCCGTTCGCCGGCGCGAAGGTGCTCGTGCTTGGCGCCGGCGGGGCGTCGCGCGCCGTGGTGGCCGCATGCCGGGCGGCGGGATGCGCCTCCTTGACCCAGGCGAACCGCACCGCACGCCCGGGAATGCTGCAGCTCGGCTCAGAAGAATGCCTTGCGGCGGCGCGTGCGGCGGACCTAGTGGTGAACGCCACCACCGTGGGCCTGCGCGAGGGCGATCCGTGCGTGATCGATGCGGGCGCATTCCGCGCCGGACAGCTCGTGTACGATCTCATCCCCGTAGCGCGGGAGACGGCCACCCTCGCCGCCGCGCGCGCGGCCGGCGCGCGCACCCTAGACGGCCTTGGCATGCTCGCCGCGCAGGCGGCGGAGTCGTTCCGCATCTGGACCGGGCGCATGGCCGACCTCTCAGCCATGCTCTCCGCGCTCGACCGCTGACTTGCCGCCGTCCGCCGCGCAAAGTGGAGCAAGGGCAGTCGCAATGACGTCAAGAGGAAATATCGCGGCCCTCGTCGCAGCTCTCGTCGCGGGTTCTCTCGCAGTGGCGGCGCTGCTGTCGATGCGCGCCTCTCGAGCGCGTCCGGAGTCCGCCCGCGCGCCGGCGGCGATGACGCTCCGCGGCGGGCTCTTTCCGGAGGACGACCTCAAGGCCGCAGAGGCGCTTGCCGCGGCTGCGCGCGGCGGCGCCGGCTTCGTGCCTTCCGCGCGCGCCTGGGCGGGAACGAACGTGACGCGCCGGTTCTGGGCGTGCGACATAGCGCGGAACGCCGGCCGCACGAACGAACTTGCCGTTCTCGCGCGCGACGCGGCGGATGCCTGCCGGGGCGGAGAGGCCACGTTCGCCCGCCTTCTTCGCGCCGCCAAGTTTCTCGAGGAGTGCCGCGACTCCGCCTCCGCGCGCGAAGCTCTCGCCCGCGCGGCGCCGCTCGCCTCAACGCGCACCGAGCGCGAGGACCACGCGTTTGCTGCGCTTCGCCTTGCCCTGGCGGACGATGGCGCAAGCCCTGCGCTGCTGGACGAACTGCGCCGTTTCGCTTCCGGCGCCGTGATGAACGACAACCGCCGCGCGGCCGCGCGGCTTCTGAAAGCCTATGAACGCTGAACCTGCCATGAAACCACTGCTCGCGCTTGCCGCGGCGGCATGTATCGTCTGCGGCGCGCACGCCAATCCAATAGTCTGGCTGCACGGCTGGAACTCCGACGGATCGCTCTGGGAAGATCTGCAGTCGCGCATGGTCAAGAGCGCCGGCGCGTCCTCCGCGGACTTCCTCGCGCCCAGCTACTACGGCGGCGGCCTGGGCTTCTCCACGGATTCTCCGATCGAGGAGGTCGCGGCGGCGGTCGCGCGCAGAATACAGGACTTCCACGACGCCTGCGGCGAGCGTGTGGACGTGGTGTGCCATTCGATGGGCGGGCTCGTGTTCCGCTCGCTGATCGCGCAGGAGTGCCTTGTCGATCCGTCGGTCGTGCGCCGGTACGTCACGCTCGGCACGCCGCACTACGGGCAGAACGCAGACGTCTCATACCAGGCGCAGCAGATGAAGTACGGCTCCATCTTCCTCTGGAGGCTGGGCGAGGCGTGGCACTTCAACGGCCTGGCCTGGCCTGCGGCCGACACGCTGTGCATCGCGGGCATCACCGACATGCACATTGGCGGCGATTCGGTGAACGGATCGTACTGGGACGGGCTTGTGCACGCCTGGTCGGCCGCGCTTGGCGGCGACGTGCCCACCCGCTACGTCTATCGCAGCCACTCCAGCGCGCTCAGCGTCTGGCCATACGCGAAGGCGGAAGGGCTGTGCTCCGTGCCGGACGGATCTAAGGACGCCGTCTTCCGCCTGATACGCGACTTCCTCGCGGAGGGAAGCGTTCCGGACGATCTGGCGCCGACGTACGGCGGGGACGACGACAGCGGCGACCTGCCCGGCTGGGTCAGGAAGGAGAGGAGGCTCTGGTCGGTATTCATGCAGGTGCTTTCCGCTGCGGACTGCACGCCGTTCTCCTACACGCAGTCTGGTTACCTCTACCGCTACCAGGTTGACGACAAGACCCCGGAAGACAGCTCAAAGGAATACGGCGTCGACGGGGTCACGTCCGGCTACGCGGAGGGCGTGGTGCAGATGTTCGGCAACCTTCCTACGGGCGGCGTGCACAGAGTGGCCTTCGAGCGGCCGGACGGCACTAAGTTCGACGTTCCGCAGGCAATAGAGCCGGAACCAGGCAGCTGCCGGTTCATCCGCGTGTACGACGGCGCGGAGCCGACGATCAAGACGAGGGACGCGGACGGTCCGGTGGACGTGCCGCTTTCGTGGCTGGCGTCGAACGGGCTCGTCGCGGACGTCAACTGCCTTTCCGCCTGCACGAACGCCCTGCTGGGCGCATGCGCGAACGGCTATACCGGCGCTGCGTGCTGGCGCTACGCTCTGGATCCGCTTGACGCTGCGGCGCGCGCATGGATTCCCGCCCTGGGCATCGTGCTGACGGGCGGCAAAGTCTTTCTTGAATTCGACGAGGCCGAAAACGCAGCGCGCGTGCACGTGCAGAGTTCCGCCACGCCAAACGGACCGTTTGCCGATGTGGATGATGCTGGCCTCACGCGTTCTGCGGGCGAGTTGTCGCTGCCTGCCGAACAATCTGCAACATCAGAGTTCTTCCGCCTATACCGCAGATGATGCGCCCGAAAAGTAGTGTGTTCCGCTGATTCTGTACAAAAGTCACAAAATTCTCAAAGTTTTTGCTCTTGTGCCAGATGTGCTGATGTGATAGAATCAAAATTATATTGAACTTATGAGCGAGAGGAAAGTGAGCATGAAGCGATTCCAACATCTATCTGCTGCAGTTGCAGTCGTGACTGCGCTTGCCGCGTCATTGGCGTTCACGGCTGCGGCGGACAATCCGCGTCTGCGCGTGATGCCGCTGGGCGATTCGATCACGGAAGGCGCGGGCAGCGCGCAGGGCGGCGGCTATCGCACGCCTCTCTACACGATGCTGAAGAATCTCGGCTACAACGTCGATCTCGTGGGCGCGTACACGGCGAATTCCTCGAGCATTCTGACCGCTGCGGGCGAGATCAACCACGAAGGGCACGGCGGATGGCGCATCAGCCATCCTTCATTGGGGCTCTACGAGCATCTTCAGGCATGGGCAAGGTCGATCGAGACGCCGAACGTCATTCTCGTGCATGTGGGAACGAACGACACCAACGACAACGACTTCGAGCACGCAATCGACCGTCTCGACCTGCTGGTGGACCGTCTTGTCGAATGCCACCCCGACGCGTACATCATAGTCACGACGCTCCTTGAGCGCGAGCCTGCCAGCCTCAACGACAAGATCCACCAGTACTTCAACCCGTTCGTCGAGGAGCGCGTGACGGCGCAGGTGGCGAAGGGCCATACCCGCGTGCGGTTTCTCGACATGAACAAGGTGGTGCCGCTGTCCAACATGCCCGACAAGCTCCACCCGAACGACACGGGATACGCGCAGATGGCGGAAGCCTGGACGACGGCGATCCAGGCGATATTCCCCGATCCTTCCCAGATCGACACGCCTTCGCCGGCGTTCCTGAGCGTGGCTGGCATTACTGGACGCAAGACGCTCACGGCGTACTTCAACGAGACGGTGGAGAAGACGAGCGCGGAGACGCTGGCGAACTACGCGTTCTCGGGCGGGACGATCGTCTCGGCCGAGCTTTCGGGCGATGGCCGCACGCTTCTGCTCACGCTCGACGCTCCGCTCGAGGAGGGCGGCAGCTTCACGCTCTCGGCCAACAACGTGCTCAGCGCCGACGGCCGCGCGTCGAGCGCGACGTCGAAGGCGTTCTCCGTGGCATTGGTCCAGGGCGCAAGCCGAAACGTCCCGAGCGAGGAATTTGGCCTCTACGAGAAGGTCTATGCGATGAACCTTCCGTCGCGCAACGCGGTGTTCCAGAACGAGCACGTGGCCTACGACGAAGACTACCACTTCACCACGCCTAAGTTCACGCGCGTCGCCTACTACCTCGAGCTGCGCAGGCCCGGCGAGAACCTTGAATACATCTGGGTCTCCATGGACGCGTTCACGGACGACGTTCTGAAGATCGGCATTCCCACCGTCGCCTCTGGCGCGCAGTTCCAGCAGTACGTGACGAACCTTAAGATATACTCCAACTCTCCGAACGTCGAGTCCGGAACGCGCGAGCAAGGCAACATCGAATTCTGGCCGTCGAACTACGAAGGCACGAACTCCGCGAACATCCCCGGCGCCGACGCGAACAACTTCGACTTCGGCGACCGCATCACCGCGGGCAACTACGGCTCAATGCAGGTGCACGACTACACGCGCGGCAAGACGCTCTTCGGCTACAACCGCTGGGGCGGCGGCGGTAGCAACATGCAGCAGGGCATCGGAATCGGCACCTACACGGGTTCCGCTGGCTACCCCGACTGGACGCACGTGGAGAACTCGGAAGGCTACGACATCCGCCGTCTGGAAGTGTATGTGATGCCCGACGCCGCCGACCTCACGCCGCCGCAGGTCGTGAGCGCAGAGCTGGGGCTTGGACGGCGCACGGTGACGGTGACGTTCGACGAGCCTGTTTCCGAGCAGGGTCTTGGCACGGCCTTCGCGGTTGGCGACTATGGCGTCGCCTTGGTGCGCAGGCTGCCGCGCACGCGCACCGACAAGCAGGCGACGCGCGTCTACCTCACGCTTTCGCGCGCCGTGCCTGAGACCGACACGGACGTGGCGCTGACGCTGGGCGGAGTGCGCGACACCTCTCCGAACGCGAACGCAGTGCCGGCCGGCACCACCGCGCCGATCACGCAGGGCGGCGCGGGCCTTCCTAGCGAGACGCGCATCGTCTCGCCCGCGCTCACTGCCGGATACAAGCTGCTGTACACTGTGGACGTTCCGCTGCAGAGCGACTGGCCGAGCAAGCAGGACGCGCTCTACACCGTCAACGAGTATGGTCCGGCCATCGGGCCGTTCGACCGCGTGGCGTACTACTACGAGCTCGACAAGGCGAACAGCGGCTCCGCCTATGTGTGGGTGTCGATGGACGCCTGGAGCCAGGATGCGCGCCAGCTGGGCGTGCCGTCGGCGAAGCAGTCCATCATGCCTGGCGGGTTTTTCGTGCACAACCTAGAGGTGGAGTCGAACGGCGGCGCGGTGCAGACGCGCGGCGCTGACGGCTTTGTGGAATTCTGGCCGAACAACTACAACAACGCCAAGCAGACTTACGTTCCAGGACAGGACGCGAGCTGCTACAACATGGGCGACAGGCTCGAAACCGGTGGCGATTACGGATGCATGCAGGTTCACAACGTGACTGCTGCGTCAACGGTGTTCGCAATCAACCACTTCGGCGGAAACGGCTTCATGATCGCCACTGGCATAGGCCCCTCGCAGAAGGCGAACAACGCCAACTCGACCGACTGGACGTTCCGCGAGAACGCTGGCGACTACGTGGCGCGCCGCCTCCATGTGCTGGTGCGGCCCTGCCCGGCGCTCTCGCCCGACGACGCGTCGCTCGACGTGCCGGCCGACGTGACGGCGCTTGTGGACGACGCTGCAGGATACAAGCTGCTGTACAAGATCGACGTGCCGGCCAGCGCATCCTTCGGCGACGCGACGAGGCGCGCTGCCTGCTACGCGGTTGACAATCGCACAAAGCTGCCGGAGAACGCCGCGCGCGTGGCGTACCTGCTGCGACTGACGGACGGCAACGGCGTGCGCTGGGCGTGGACGGCGTTTGACATGCCGTGCGCGGGCTTCACTCTTCTCGACGTGCCGATGAACAGCACGCTGCAGCGCAAGGTGTCCAACCTCGACGTCTTCTCGAACGTGGACGGCATCGTGACGGGCCGCGGCATCGCCACTGGATGCATCGAGTTCGGTTCTGGCAACTACTCGCAGAACGCGGTCCTCGGCGTGGGCGAGAGCTCCATATACGACTGCGACGACACTCTCTCCGCCGGCACGGGCCACGGCACGATGCAGGTGCACAACTACGCGGAGCGGCAGACCGTCTGGTCCATGAACCACTTCAACAACAACAGCGTGCCCGGCCTCTTCATCGGCAACGACGCGTCGAGGTCAGACGCGCCGGACGGCACGTTCACCTACAACGCCGCGAACTTCACTTCGCGCGAGCTCTTCGTGATGGTGAAGTATGCCGACACGGCAGCCCCCGCCGAGGTCGTGGAGCGCGTGCCGGACGCGGCCAGCTACCAGCTCCTCTACAAGATCGACATCCCCGTGAACGCCTCCTTCCAGGACGCGGCATCGCGCGCGGCGTGCTATCTTGTGGACAACAGCGGCCGCCTCAGTCCTCGCCCCGTGCGCGTGGCGTACATGCTGGACCTGGACGGAAAGTGGGTGTGGACGTCGTTCAAGTCGCTTGCCCGCACGCTCGGCTACCTGGGCGTGCCATACGATGCGATAGTACAAGGCAAGGTGGAGGACATGGACGTTTTCTCGAACGTGGACGGCATCGTCACCGGCACGCATCTGGAGACGGGCTGCATCGAGTTCTGCGCCGGCAACTACGCGCAGAACACGGCCCTTGGCGTTGGCAGCGGCTCGCTCTTCGACTGCGACGACACGCTCCAGGCAGGCCCTGGAGGCCATGGGTCGATGCAGGTGCACAACTGGCAGGCCAACCAGACCCTCTGGGCCGTGAACAACTTCAACAACAACAAGACGCCGGGCATCGGCATCGGCAACGACCCTGAGCGGAAGAGCAACGCTACGGACTGGACGTTCCAGACGAACGCCGGCAACTACACGAAGCGCACGCTCTACGTGCTCGTGAACTACGACGGAGTCGCCGACAGTTACGACGAGAACGCCGCCGCGGGCTCCGCGCCGATCAACCAGGTGGTTGCGGCCAAGGACGGTTCGTCGCTCGCCGTATGCTTCCGCAGCGCGCCCGCGCCGGCCCATGCCGTGAAGGAGAACTTCTCCATCGACGGCGCGGAGATCGTCTCTGCAGCGAACTCAGCGTACGACGAGCGCGACGTGATACTCTCGTTCGCGTCGCCGCTTGCCGCCGGCCGCCAGTACACGCTCTTGTACACCTGCGGCGGCGAGAGGCAGGAGCGCGCGTTCACCGTAGGCGGCACGGCTTCGGCGGCGCTTGCGAACGTTCCGGAGGCTGCGGACTACGCGCTCGTGTACCAGTATGCGATACCTGCGACGGTCTCTGCCAGCTATGGCTTCGCGTACGCGGTGGACGAGTCGCGTTTTGGTCCGATGGCCTTCGACCGCGTGGCGTACCTGATGGAGCTCACGGACGGCGCGGGCAAGGCCCAGTGGGCCTGGGCGTCGATGGACGCGTTCACTGGCGACCTCTCGCTTATCGCGATTCCCACGCCGTGGCGCCCCGGATCGACTTTCCAGTGCTACGTCGAGAACCTGTTCGTTGCGGGTGGATCCTCGACTGGCGTAAGCCCGGTGGAGACGGGATCGTTCGCGCAGGGCAACATAGAGTTCTGGCCTAACAGCTACACTACGGCGAATGCGGTTGGGATTCCAGGCGCAGATGGCGCAAGTTACGACTTCGGCGACCAGATCACCAGCGGAGGCTACGGCTCCATGCAGGTGCACAACTACATGAAGCGCGAGACGGTGTTCTCGTTCAGCCATTTCTACGACGGCGGAACGGGACTTCTGAAGCCGTCGCTCGGCATCGGCAACGATGAGCCGGATACGGGGCACAGCGGCTCGACCGACTGGACGTTCCGCGAGAACGCGGCGAACTACACGCTGCGCTCACTTTCCGTCTTCGTGCGTCCCAGCGGCGGCGAAAGCCAGGGGCACGGGCCTGTCTTCACGGTGCAGCCGCAGAGCGTGCGCGTGCGCAAGGCCGCCGAGCCTTTCGTTCTGTCGGCCTTCGCTCCTGGCGCCGCCTTCTACCAGTGGCGCAAGAACGGCCAGCCGATCACTGGCGCTACGTCGCGGTTCCTTGAAGTGCGCGCCGAGACTGAGAGCAGTGGCACATACGACGTCGTCGCCTACGTGGATGGCGCGAACTTCACGGTCAGCTCCTCGGCGACGGTCGAGATCGTGCAGCCGCCGACGATGATTCTCGTGCGGTAGCCCCGCATGAGACGGAAAGTTCCTTGTGGACGGGCGCGGCATGGCCGCGCCCGTTTTCATCAAGGTGTTGGAAGTGTGCGGAAATATTTGGTATAATTTCCGCCGCAGTGAAAATACAAAGTCACTCATTCTGAAAGGACAATAGACATGACAATAGACACGCTTTGCGTACAGGGCGGCTGGCAGCCGAAGAAGGGAGAGCCGCGCCAAGTGCCGATCTATTCTTCAACCACCTTCAAGTACGAGACTTCCGAGCAGATGGCCGACCTGTTCGACCTCAAGGCGCCGGGCTACTTCTACACGCGCCTCGCGAACCCCACGAACGATCTGGTGGCGAAGAAGATCGCCGCGCTAGAAGGGGGCGTGGCGGCGATTCTCACAAGCTCTGGCCAGGCTGCGAGCATGTTCGCGGTGCTGAACCTCTGCCAGGCAGGCGACCATGTGGTGTCGAGCGCGCAGATCTACGGCGGCACGTTCAACCTCTTCGCGGTGTCGCTGAAGAAGCTTGGAATCGAGTTCACGTTCGTCGATCCCGACGCGTCGCCGAAGGAGATCGAGGCGGCGTTCCGTCCAAACACGAAGTGCGTCTTCGGCGAGACGGTGTCGAATCCCTCCGGCGTGGTGCTGGACATCGCGAAGTTCGCGAAGGTCGCGCACAAGTTCGGCGTGCCGCTGATCGTGGACAACACGTTCCCCACTCCGGTGCTGTGCCGTCCTTTTGAATTCGGCGCCGACATCGTTACGCACGCCACAACGAAGTACATGGACGGACACTCCTCGCAGGTGGGCGGCTGCATTGTTGACAGCGGCAACTTCGACTGGTCCAAGTATCCCGAGCGTTTCGCCGGCCTCGTCGCCCCCGACGAGTCGTACCACGGCCTCTCCTACGTGAAGGCGTTCGGCAAGCAGGCGTACATCGTCAAGGCAACTGCGCATCTCATGCGCGACTTCGGCTCGATTCCCTCGCCGTTCAACGCGTTTCTGCTGAACCTCGGCCTTGAGAGCCTGCATGTGCGCATACGCCGCCATGCGGAAAGCGCGCTTGAGGTGGCCAAGTGGCTGAAGAAGCAGCCGAAGGTGGCTTGGGTGAACTTCGCGGGCCTGCCCGACTCTCCGTACCACAAGCTCGTGAAGAAGCAGTTTGACGGCAAGAGTCCGTGCGGCGTGATGACGTTCGGAATCAAGGGCGGGCGCGCGAAGTCGATCAAGTTCATGGACGCTCTCAAGCTCATCGGCATCGTCACGCACGTGGCCGACGCCTGGAGCTGCGTGTTGCATCCCGCGTCGCACACGCACCGCCAGCTAACCGACGCCCAGCTCAAGGCCGCCGGCATTCCTCCAGATCTCATCCGCCTCTCCGTGGGCCTTGAAGATCCGCAGGACCTCATCGCCGACCTCAAGCAGGCTCTGGCGAAAGTCTAGGCGCGTGCCGGGCAGCGCAGTAGTTCCGTTCCGGAGGTGGAAGCGTCCAATGTGGGCGCATCTGCTTCCGGAATTTGTTGTTTATTTTGCAATATTGTCGAAATTGCAAAATATAAGGGGGGGGGGTAGAAAATTATCAATTGTACGGTTTTACCATTGCATCATGGTGCCGATTTTGATATACTATGAATCCGCTTTGAGAGAGCAGTGAAGAAAATTGATTGATTTTCATTTGTTTTTTTAGTTTTGTGTTTCCGTTTCAATTCGTTTTTGTTGTGTCGGATGGTGGGTTGGCAGGTTGTTAACAACAAAAATTAAGGAGGAAGAGCGATGATGAGAATGGCCAAGCGGCTTTTGCTTGTGGTAGCAGGGTTCATTAGTCTGGGATTCATGAACGCATTCGCGAAGACCATAACTGAAGCGGGCAACATCTGGTACGGCGACGAGCTCTCCATCAACGTGACGAAGGGCGAAAGCGGGTACATGCTCATGTCGGCTTACGCCTCGCCCCGCCATGCCTATGAAATGAGCAATCACATGGTGAGCGCGGACGGCTTAAACCATGAGATTCCCCAAACCCTAGTTCTGATCGACGCGTCCAAGGACTACACCTGGACGCCGGATGGTCCCTATGTTCCCGGCGACAGCAACTACGAGGTGCTGTACTGCGCGGGTGCCTTCACCGGTTACGACAACGGCGTGTCCTACAAGCGCACGAACCTGGAGGACAGCGTCTACTATTCCGAGGAGAAGGCCGCCCGCATCCGCGCCATCATGACTGGTTCCTATCCCTTCGTCTCTCTGGAGAAGATGAAGGCGGGACTGGCCGCCGCCGGCTTTGCGGACGCCGAGAATCTCACCCGTGCCGAGATCATCACCGCCGTCCAGAGCGCCATCTGGTACGTTGCCAACGGCATGGACTACCGCTATAGCCGCACCTTCGACGTTCCCTCCAATTCCCAGTGGGGGGGAGTGATGCATGATTTCACCAACGAGATGGATGTATGGTGGACGGTCGGCAAGCGCAAATTCTCCACAGACGAGACGGTTGGCGCGCGTATCAACTCCCTCATCGACCATCTGAAGGTCAGGGATTCCGTCCACACGAGCGAGCTGACCCAGGTGGTCATATCCGACCTCTCGATCGTGGATTCGGTGCCCGTCCAGGAAAAGGGCGGCCTGTACACCGTGGCCCTGCAGGTTTCGCTGAACAGCAGCGGCAGCAGCGCGCGGGACAAGCTCTTCATCAAAATCTACGTGGGGGACGTGCTTGAGGCCGTTCGGGCCGTTTCGCTTGGCAGCACCGTGTACGACATGACCGTGGAGGCCGCCGCCGGCCAGATCATCAGGGCCGAAGTCTCCGGCACCCAGAATCTGCCCAAGGGAGTGTATCTCTACGAGGCGCAGGGCGGACGCGACGTCTCCCAGTCTCTGGTGGGCGTGGCGATGGGCGAGACCGAGGTGCACGCCAAGGCCGAGGTGCTGTTCCCCGAGGTGCAGTTCGCCTACTCCGATCTGATTCTCAGGAAGACCGACAGGCGCGGCAATGTCCTGCCCGGCGCCGTCTTCGATTTGTCAGTGAAGGGTGTCAACGGCGACATCCATGTGGCATCCCACGCTGTCGACGAGAACGGCGTTCTGGTCCTGAAGTCTCTTCTGCCGGGTTCCTACACGCTGGTTGAGACCAAGGCGTCCGAGGGCTACCGCAAGCTCGCCAACCCCATCACCTTCACCGTGGATGAGAACGCCGTGATAGTCGTTGACAGACATCCCTTTGCCTCTATGGACAAGGATGGCGTTCTGAACGTGGAGAACTGCTCTTCCTGCGTGGTGGTCACAAACGACGTTCCCGACTGCCGCTGCCTGGTCTACAAATTCAAGGCGACGGTCTACACGCCCCGTGGCGTCGTCCGCAAGGAGGCCGCAGCGTCCGGTTCCGTCTGCCATGCCGAGAGTTCGTCCGGCGGCACATTCGTGGTCCGCGCCAAGGACAAGACGAAGTTCGCCGGCTGGATATACGACTGCAGCACGGTCTGCGACACCGTTGCCGGCGGCAACATCGTGGTCTGGGACAGTCGGCGCAAGTCTCAACTGAACGGCGCGGCGATTGACTCGAAGTTCATCCACGTAATCGGCAAGAGGCAGAAGTACGCCGAGTGGCGCTGGGATCTTGCGTCGGGTGCCGCCATGTACGACTGGGGCGAGGCCGTCTACGCTCTGAAGCTCGCCGGCTTTGGCAGCTACAGCGCGGACAAGGGCTTCTACACCTCGTTCAAGGGGAATTTCTCCGGAGAGGTAGACGCCGTCACGTACGTGCCGAAGGGACGTCCCGGCGCCGATGGCTGCGTGCCCGCCGGCTACTGGCTCTGTACCGACCTGTCCACGCTCTCCACCGGCGATGCCGGCGTCGCGTATGGTTCCTGGACGGTCAAGTACAGCAAATCCGCCTCCAAGAAGTACGCCAAGAAGGGTTACCTCAAGGTTCCCAAGTACGTCAGGATCACGAAGTAATCCGAGGTGAAAGCCGCCTGCACTTTTTTTCACGACTTTCAACTCTGTCATTGACGGCGTGTTCGGAAAATAGTATACTATTCGCCGTTTTTCCGTCGGAGCGTAGCGCAGTCTGGTAGCGCGTTTGGTTCGGGACCAAAAGGTCGAGGGTTCAAATCCCTCCGCTCCGACCATCTTTTTGCAGTTCAGATGCTTTGTGCGACTCCTGGGCTGTTTTCGTTCCAAGGTGGAGATGACGGCGGAGCGATTGCCGTTCTTATCGTGGTGGACATGGATAATGGGTGTGTGCCCGGCAAATCTTGATGCGCTTGACAGTGCGGCGCGATTATTGTATTCTGTTAGACAATCGCACGAAATTCCGGCCTAGGGCGTGGATTTGTGCCAAACGAGAAACCAAGGAGCATAGATGAAGACTGGAATGATTCAGGCGGCAGCGGCCGTCGCTGTGGCTGGATGCTGCATGTGCCCGCCCTGCATTGGAGAGGACGCCGAAGCGCCCGTGCCTGCCCAGAAGAAGGCCTCGGCCGACGAAAAGACCGTCGCCGTGGAGGTCAACGGCAGGAAGCTCACGTTCGCCGAACTCGACGCAGACGTTGAGAAGGTGCTTGCCGCGCAGAAGATTCCCGAAGGCCAGGCCGAAGAGGCGAAGAAGTTTTTCCGCGCGCAGCTGGCGCAGCAGTTCGTGATGAAGACGATCCTCATGGAGGAGGCGAGGAAGAAGGGCGTGAAGGTGCTGGACGAAGACCGCAAGAAGGTTGAGGCCGAGCTGGCCAAGGCCAACGCGAAGCGTCCCGGCGCGCCGAAGACGTTTGCCGAGCTGATAGAGAAACATCCGCTCGGCAAGGAGCGCGGCAGGCAGGAGATTGGGGACTCTCTTCTCGTCCAGAAGCTCATTGACCAGGAGGTGATCCAGAAGGTCGCCGTGGATCCGAAGAAGGTCGAAGAGGTGCTGAAGAACGCGGCGGAGCAGGTGGCCAAGGCAAAGAACGCGGAGACGGAGATCAAGAAGCTGAAGAAGGGCTTTGCCGGGCTGAAGGGCGAAGAGCTCAAGGTGAAGTTTGAGGAGGTTGCCAAGGCCAAGAGCGACTGCCCCTCCAAGGAGCGCGGCGGCGATCTGGGCGACTTCACGCGCGGGCAGATGGTGAAGGAGTTCGAGGAGGTCGCGTTCAAGAGCGAGCCTTTCGTGGTCTCCGATCCCGTGAAGACGCGGTTCGGCTGGCACCTGATCATGGTCACGAAGAAGACCCCCGCAGTTGAGGCCAAGGGCGACACGCCTGCCTCTCCCGAGAAGGTGCGGGCCTCGCACATCCTCCTGAAGACGGAAGCGCCCGAGAAGGTCCCCTCGAAGGAGGAGGTCGAGAAGCGCCTGCGCCAGCAGGGCTCGCAGGCGGCGTTGCGTGACTACATTGAGGGGCTGCGCGCCTCGGCCAAGGTCGTGGCGCCGTCCTTCCAAGGCCTCGGCCGATAGCCGTTGGCGCATTGAAGCGTCATCGGCTGGCTTGACATCTGAACGCGGTTATTGTATTATCTTACAATGTCTTTGCGCGGAATTCCGGCTCTCGGCCGGGATGCGTGCCGAGCAGGAACAACACGGAGCATAAATGAAGATTGGAACGATTCTCGCGGTCGCGGCTCTTGCGGTGGCCGGTTGTGGCAAGAAGGACGAGGGAACGCCCGCGCAGGCCGGCGCGAAGCCCGCGCCCGCCCCTGCGCCCGCTGCTGCGGCGCAGAAGAAGTCCGCGCCTGTGGACATGAAGGCCGTTGCGGTGGAGGTGAACGGAAAGAAGCTCACCTTCGGCGAGATGGACGCAGACGCCTCGAAGGCCATTGTGGCGCAGAAGGTTCCCGCCGAGCAGGTGGAAGATGCGCGCAAGTTCTTCTACGAGCAGCTGGCGCAGCAGTTCGTGATGAAGACGATATTCCTGGACGAGGCGAAGAAGAAGGGCGTGAAGTTGTTGGACGAAGACCGCAAGAAAGCTGAAGCCGAGATGGCCAAGGCCAGCGCGAATCGTCCCGGCGCGCCCAAGACGTTCGCCGAGGTGATCGAGAAGCATCCCTTTGGCAAGGAGCGCGCCAAGCAGGAGATCGAGGAATCTCTCACCATCCAGAAGCTCATCGAGCAGGAGGTGATCTCGAAGGTCCCCGTGGACCAGAAGAAGGTCGAAGAGCTGCTTAAGAACGCAATGGACCAGGTGGCCAAGGCAAAGAACGCCGAGCCCACGATCAAGGGGCTCAAGAAGAGCCTTGATGGTCTCAAGGGCGACGCGCTCAAGACCAAGTTCGCGGAACTCGCCAAGGAGAAGAGCGATTGTCCGTCAGGACAGAGAGGCGGCGATCTCGGCGAGTTCACCCGCGGCAAGATGGTGAAGGAGTTCGAGGATGTCGCGTTCAAGAGCGAGCCTTTCGTGGTCTCCGATCCCGTGAAGACGCAGTTCGGCTGGCACCTGATCATGGTCACGAAGAAGACCCCCGCAGTTGAGGCCAAGGGCGACACGCCTGCCTCCCCCGAGAAGGTGCAGGCTTCGCACATCCTCATCAAGACCGACGTCCCCGCCGAGACTCCCACCAAGGAGCAGGTGGAGAAGGCTCTTCGCCAGCAGGGCGCTCAGCCTCTCATCCGCAAGTACATTGAAGAGCTGCGCTCTGCCGCAAAGATCGTGGCGCCCACCTTCCCGAGCCTCAATCCGCCGCCCCCGAAGCCCGCGACGCCCGCGCCTGCGGCCAAGCCCGCCACACCTGCGACTAAGCCTGCGCCTACGGCCAAGATCGAGTCGAAGCCCGTTGAGGTGAAGCCTGTGGCTAAGCCCGCCGCCACGGCTCCCGCGCC
>JAFXIL010000075.1 GCA_017563185.1 Kiritimatiellia bacterium
CTTGCGTTGTCGCGTTCATGGCTTCTTTCATTTGCATTCCTTTCCGTTTGCCAAGTCTTTCACTATGCCCAGCTTCTGCAGGGCGGCGACGAGGGCCGTCAGCGTCTCGGGCGGCAGCGTCTCGCCTACGTACTCGATCGAGCCGCATGTCAGCTCGATGTGCATCATCCACTTGCCAGTCGGCATGTCAGCCTCCGAGGACGTCGAGCAGCAGCAGCGCGAACGGCAGGGCGCAGATGGCGTAGAACATCCAGTCCGGGATGTCGCCGCCGCCGTTGCACACGTTGTGCGTGTAGAGGTCGAACGGATTGTCAGTCATGGGGTTCTCCTTCCTTCTTTGGCGAGTCGCGGTAGGTCGCGGCGAACCGCCCCCAGTTCTGCGGCGGCTTCGCGCCGAACGTGACCTCTTGCTCGAGCCGTTTGGCCTTGAAGACGCGCAGCGCGGTCACGTCGTGCATCCCCGCGTATTCTAGAAAATCGTCTTGATTAATTCCGGGCCTTCCGTAAAGAGTCCGGCACCGCTCGACAATACCCCACACGTCCAGTCGCAGACCCGTCACGGACATGTCGAACACGACCCGTCCGGTGATCCTGGAGACGGGCGCCGACTCGTAGATGTAGATTTCCTTGTAGAGGGGCGGCGGGGCCTTGCGGAACTCCCAGTTCTTGCGCCCCTCGTAGATCGCCTTGGCGTACTTCGGCTTGATCGACATCACGATCACCGGCGGGTGCGCCTTGCGGTGCGCGGCGCGGAGCTTGCGCCGGATGTCCGGATTCGTCGCAAGGAACAGCTGGTTCATTTCGTTGACGGGCAGCATCGTTTTTCCTCCTGTTTTTCATCACTTGCTTTTGATGAGCAACACGTTGACCGAGTGTGTGCAGATCACTTCATGCTTCGTCTCGATCTGGATCATGTCGCTGTTTTCGAAGTCGTGCCACGCCTCGATCTCGTACTCCCGGCATGTTCCGTCAGGCATCCTCACAAGCGCCTTCTTGAACGTCCAGTGCAGGTCGAACAGAGACATGTTGCCGCAGCCGCTGAGCGTTAAGGCCAACGCGATTGCTAATACCGTCCTCATCACGCCACCTCCACTTCGATGCCGAGGCGCTTGAGGCCGCGGGCGAGTTTTGCCGACGGCTTGCGCTGGCCGTGCAGCACATACGACAGGTGCGGGCGCGAGCAGCCCAGCAGCCGCGCCGCCTGCGTCAGGCCGCGATACACGACCTGAGTCCGGGTCTCCTTCTTCAACACTGGCTTTGCCTTGCGGCATGCCGTCTGGCGCGGCTGTGCGGCCAATATCTCACGCGGAGTTGCGGAGTCGCGGAGAGGTTCGACGCCGTCGAACCCGCCGGCGATCATCAGCGGTATCAACAGCGAGACCATCACTCCACCTCCACTTTGATTCCGCGGCGCTTGAGCTCGGCGGTGAGGCGCGCGCTTACGCGCTTGCCGCGCATCACGCGGCAGATGTGCGACGGAGAGCGGTGCAGCTTCTGCGCCAGACTCCGCATGGAATCCTTCTGCTTCCCTTTACTGGGCCGCGTTTTGTTTTTCTTCTCTGTCATTGTCTCTTGTCTCCGTTTTTGGTATCATGTTTCTGCCTGTTGCGGGCAACGCGGATAGTTTAACAAACCGTTAAACCGAACACAAGCGGAAATTTAACAGAGCGTGAAATTTTTTTATGGGCACAAAATTCGCGGAGAATCTGCGCGCGGCGCGGATCAAGGAACGACGCACTGCATCGCAGTGTGCCGAGGCCATCGGGTGTACCGTCGCCGCATGGAGCCAATGGGAAAGCGGCAAGCGCGAGCCGAAGTTTGAGCTGCTGCTCGACATCTGCCTCATGCTCAACACCACGCCGAACGTGCTGCTGGGCTTCGAGGCGCCGCCGCCTCTCCGCGCCTCCGCGCCTCCGCATGAGACGAAGATCCGCACCGGCGACAACTCGCCCGTGGTCATCGGCGGCGTCAGCGTGGTCGGGAACCACAACAACGTCACCCCCCCAAAATCATCATCATCATCAACCACTAGGCGGAAGAGGACGAAGAAATGAGGTGCACGGTCGGCTGGCGTGCGCCATCACGCAAATGACACGAAATACGCCCAAAAATTTGGACATACCTTTGGCCATTTGCAAGCCCCTTGC
>JAFXIL010000076.1 GCA_017563185.1 Kiritimatiellia bacterium
AAGGGTGCGCCGGCGCACCGCTGCTGGGCCATCCGCAAGGAGGATGGCAACTGGCGGCTCGTCAACGGAATAAGGCCGTACTCGGGCGCGTCGTTCACGCTCTGGGGAAAGGGTTTCCAGTATCTGCAGGCTACGGAACGCGCGTTTGCGGACCGTGCGGCGCACGACGAGTCTGAGCTGCTGCTCTTCGCGGGACGCGTCAAGGAGGCCGCCATGCGTTGCCCCTACAACTACACGGCGTGGCGCGCCTACACGGACGGCCTGAAGAAGTCCGGCGCTTCCGTTGCAGACTGGCAGCGCTATCTCGCCGATCTCGTCAGGCTCGCCCCGAACGGACGGCTCGTCTCCTGGAATTTCGCGCACGAGGCGCTTGACGAGCTGGCGAAGAGGAAGGACGTCGACAAAAAACTGCTCGCGAAGGAGACTGCGCGGGTGTTTCTCGGGCTACCGCAGCCGAAGGCCTACATCGCCGAGGAGATGAACTTCGAGAAGGAGGCGCTGGAGCGCTCGCTGACGAGGATCAGGGGAATCCCGAATCTCGAGGATGGCGTGCTTGTGGCGGCGCTCTCCGCGAACATGGACAGCGGCAGCTACCTGCCCCAGACCTTCAGCTACGCGATCAGGCGGTTCGGTGATGACAAGGAACGCCTTGGCAGGTTCTTCGGGAAGGTGGCGCGGTTCATGGGCGGCGATGGCGCGTCGTCTGCAGGCAAGATCGACTGGCGGCGGCTCTGCTCTGTCAAGGGTTGCATGGAGGACAGGACGGCGTTCCGCATGATGGCCGACTTCAGAAACGAGGAAGACCCTCCGAAGGGTACGGCGAAGGTCGCGGAGACGGACTACGGCGCGTCGCTTGCGTCGGGCGACGCGCTCGTGGTGACCTCAAGCGCCGGAAAGGGCGACACGCCCGAGGACTACGCGAGAGTGTCCGACGCCACGCCGTACGACCCGTCGCGCAGGGGGCTTTTCGTCACTCGGGCGGATGAGGCACCGTATGCGGTCGTGGAAATGGCCGGAGATGTGGTCGTGAAGGGCGTGACGGCGATTGGCGCGGAAATGCCGCTGACGGTCTGGGTGAAAGGCAAGGAGGATGACTGGAAGGAGGTTGGCGGCGGTGCGCCCAAAGACGGCGTACTGCGCGTCGACCTCACCGGGAATCCGCAGACCGTAAAGTCCGTCAAGGTCGGTTGCAAGCCCGGCGACGGCAGAAAGGCGCTCCGCCTCAAGAAAATCCTCGTCTACGGGGATCGTCTGTTCTGATTTCACAAACTACCAGGAGACATTGTGGCATTATGACATTACGACATTATGGCATTGTGGAATTGTCCGGCCTCAATTCCATAATGACATAATGGTTCATTTTCATGATTCCACAATCTCACAATAACATGGAAGTGTGCCCTGTGCTTGTGTACGAGACGGACGGAATGTGCTATAATTGACTCATCCAATGAAAGCGACATCCAATACTGCAATGCAGACGTTTACAAGCGCTCTTGAGCGGCTTGCCTGGGGCACTGACGCCGGATTCTACCGCATCTTGCCCGAAGAGGTGCTGATGCCGGCCGACGAGGCCGCCGTGCAGGACATCATCGCGCGTGCGCGCCGCGAGCACAGGAGCATCACGTTCAGGGCCGCAGGCACCTCTCTTTCCGGCCAGGCGATAACCGACTCGCTTCTCGTCGTGTGCGGCAAGAAGTGGGAACGTTATGAGGTGCTGGAGGGCGGCGCGCGCATACGTCTGCAGCCCGGCGTCGTGGGCGGAAGGGTCAACGAGATCCTTAAGCCATACGGCAGACGCTTCACGCCTGATCCAGCCTCCGTCAACAGCGCGATGGTTGGCGGAATCGTGATGAACAACGCATCCGGCATGAGCTGCGGCACCCACGCAAACAGCTACCGCATGATCGAGTCCGTGCGGATCGTCCTTGCCGACGGCACCGTGCTCGACACCGGGGACGCCGAAAGCCGCGCCGCGTTCGCCGTGTCGCACAGCGACTTCATCAAGAGAATTCTCGCGTTGCGCGACGGAGTGCGCGCCAACGCCGCCCTCGCGGAGCGCATCCGCCGCAAGTACGCGATCAAGAACGTGACGGGGCTCACGATTCTTCCGTTCGTCGAGTTCGATGATCCGTTCGAGATCATCGCCCATCTGATTCCCGGAAGCGAGGGAACGCTTGCGTTCCTGAGCGAGGCGACGTTCAGGACGGGCGAGATCGCGCCGCTTTCCGAGTCGGCGCTGCTGCTCTTCCCCTCGGCGCGCACGGCCTGTGAAGCAGTTGTGGCGATAAAGTCCGAACGCGCCGCCGTGGCTGCGGAATTCTTCGACAGGCGCGCGATGAGGGCCGTGGAGAAGGACTTCCCCGAGCTTTCGAATCTGCCGGACGAGGCAGGCGCGCTTCTCGTGAAGATAGAGGCCGCCGACGAGGCGGATCTCGCCGCGCGCCGCGAGAGGCTGCTTGCGGCTCTCGCCCCGTTCAAGCTCGAAGCGTCGGCTGCCTTCACTCGCGAACCCGCCGAGGTGGCGCGTTTCTGGGCGATGCGAAGCGGCATATTCCCGGCGGTGGGCGGTACGCGCGAGATCGGCACCACATGCCTCATCGAAGACGTCGCAGTGCCGATCAATCGCCTAGCCGAGGCTACTGAGGACCTGCAGCGACTCTTCGTGGCGCACGGCTACCCCGACGCCGTCATCTACGGGCACGCTCTCGACGGCAACTGGCACTTCATCCTCAACCAGCGCTTCGACACGCCAGAGGCCGTGGCGCAGTACGACTCTATGATGCGCGACGTCGTATCTCTCGTCACGGAGAAGTACGACGGCTCGCTCAAGGCCGAGCATGGCACCGGGCGCAACATGGCGCCGTTCGTGCGGCGCGAATGGGGCGACGAGGCGTATTCGCTCATGAAGGACGTGAAGGCGCTCTTCGACCCGGAGGGAATTCTCAATCCGGGAGTGATCTTCAACGAGGACGAAAAAGCCTACATAAGCAACCTCAAGCCGCTGCCGCGTCTCGACCCGATCGTGGATAGATGCATCGAGTGCGGCTTCTGCGAAGTCAAGTGCGTGGCGCACGGGTATGCGATGTCGTCCCGCCAGCGCATCGTCGTGCAGCGCGAGATCGCGCGGCTGGAGGCGCTGGGCGACAAGGAGTCGCAGCGCATGGCAAGGCGGCTCATGAAGGAGTTCCGCAAGGTGGGGCGCGACCTCTGCGCGGGCGATGGACTCTGCTCCACGGCGTGCCCCGTGGGCATAAACACGGGCGAGCTTGTGCATGTGATACGCGGCCGCGAGCTCTCGGCGCTCGCGAAGGGCGCTGCCGGATTCGCGGCGAACCACTTTCCGCTTGTCGCAGGATTCGCGGCGGCGGCTCTTGGCATGGCGGCGCTTGGGCGGCGAGTCATCGGCGCGCGCGCGATGGGCGCGTTGTGCAGGGCGCTCCACCGATGCTCCTTCGGCGCAGTGCCGCTCTGGACGCCTTCTACGCCGGGACCGGTCAATGCGCGCAAGATGTGCAGGCGTGCGGCGTCAGCGGCGCGCGGCGACAGGAAGGGCGTGGGGAAGGTGGTCTACTTCCCGTCGTGCATAAACCAGCGCATGGGTGCCGAGGCGCCGGGAATGAAGCCCCTCGTGGAGGAGACGGTGGAGCTGCTGGGGAAGGCTGGATACGAGGCCGTGTTCCCGGAAGGGATGGAGAGCCTTTGCTGCGGAACGATATGGGAGTCGAAGGGAATGCCGGAGATTGCGGACCGCAAGACGGCGGAGCTGGAGGCCGCATTGCGAAAGGCGTCCGAAGACGGGAAGTGGCCCGTTCTTTGCGATCAGAGCCCGTGCCTGCACAGAATGCGCGAGAAGATCAAGGGCCTCGCCATGTACGAGCCGGCGGAGTTCATCGAGAAGTTCGTGCTGGAGAGGGTGCGCATCGAGCCAGTGCAGGAGCGCGTGGCCCTGCACATCACCTGCTCCACGCGGCGGATGGGGCTTGCCGATACGATGGTGCGCGTTGCGAAGGCATGCGCGAAGGACGTCTTCGTGCCGGACGAGGTGGGCTGCTGCGCGTTTGCGGGCGACAAGGGCTTCACGCATCCCGGGCTGAACGAATGGGCGCTCAGGAAGCTGCGTCCGCAGATCGAGCAGGCGGGCGTTGCGCATGGCTACAGCAACTCGCGCACGTGCGAGATCGGCCTCGCCACGCATTCAGGCGTTCCGTACGCAAGCATTGTCCGCCTTGTCAACCTAGCCGCGAGAGAACCATGAAAAAGAACATCCACTATGCCGTGGGGGCGCGTCCAAGCCGCCTCTCGCTTGCCCAGACCGAGGACGCCGTGAAAGTGCTCGCCGGCGCCTTTCCTGGAACGTCGTATCGAGTGGTGGCCGTGGAGACGCCTGGCGACCGCGACCTCACCACTCCCATCGAGGCTAGCGCGCCGGACTTCTTCACGCGCGACCTCGACGACGCCGTGCGTTCGGGCAAGGTCGATTTCGCCGTGCACTCCGCAAAGGACCTCCCTCAGGAGATCGCACCCGATCTCGACTGGTTCTGGCTGCCCACGCGCGAAGACCCGCGCGACGCATGGGTCACGCGATCCGGCGATTCGCGCGCCCTCTCCCCGAGCCGCGCAGTGCGCGTAGGAGTCTCGAGCGAACGCCGCGCCGCGTTCGCGCGAAAGTCTTTCCCCCGCGCGAAGCTCCTTCCCATACGCGGCGCAGTGGATTCCCGCATCCGCCAGCTGCTCGACGGCCGCTTCGACGCCGTGCTGATGGCGATGGCCGGCCTGCGCCGGCTATGCGGCGGAGAGCTGCCGAGTGGCGTTGACGTAAAGCCCATCCCGCTCGACGAACTCGCGCCGCCAGAGGCGCAGGGCTATCTTGCCGTCGTCTTCCGCGCCGGCGATGAACGCCTAGTTTCCATACGCACGCATTTCGTGAAGTCCGTCCGCTTCGTCTCTGCGGGCGTGGGCGATGCAGGGCTCTGCACCGTCGTGGGCAGGCGCGACATCGCCAATGCGGACGCGGTTCTCTACGACGCTCTCTTCGACCAGTCGCTCGTGTCGTCTCTCGCGTCGTCGTCTCAGCGCCTTGTTCCCGTCGGCAAGCGCTGCGGCGCGCACTCGATGACGCAGGCGGAGATCACGCGCCTCATTTGCGACGAGGCGCGCAAGGGGAGGCGTGTCGTGCGCCTGAAGGGCGGCGACGCGGGGCTGTTCGGCCGCCTTGCCGAGGAGACGGACGCCCTTGCCGCGCTGAAGATTCCGTTCGTGGTGCGTCCAGGCGTGAGCGCGCTCACGGCGGCCACCACCGGCACGGGGCTGCTGCTCACGCGTCGCGGCGAGAGCTGCGGATTCACGGCGCGCACGCCGCGCGCCACAGGTAGCGAGACGCCGCAGGTGCTGTTCATGTCGCTGCGCGTAGCTGCAGAGGAGGCGCGCCGCCTGCAGGCGGAAGGGTGGAAGGCGGATACGCCGTGCGCGTTCGTGTTCGACGCGGCGGGTCCGCGCGAGGAGATTGTGAAGACTACGCTGGGCGAAGTGGAGAGCGTTGTGGACGACGACCGGCCGGGGCTCTTCGTCGTGGGCCGCGCCGCTTCGCGCCGCTGGCCGCGTCTTGGAGAGTTCGCCGGGCGGCGCGTGCTGGTGACGTGTTCGGAGGCCGTGCAGGAGAGGGCTGTGCTTGCGGTTGAGGACCGTGGCGGGCGGCCAGTGCGCTGGCCGCTCATACGGCTTGAGCCGCGCAGGCTGGAAGTCGATCCGTCCGCGTACGATGCGATCGTGCTCACGTCGCCGTCGTCCGTCCGCATCTTCTTCGAGGCGTCTCCGTGCGACAGGCGCCGCCTGCCCGAGTTCTACACGTGCGGCGCGGGCACCGACGCGACGCTGCGCGAATACGGGGTTTCGAGTGATGTGATGCCGCGAAGCGACTTCTCGGCTGCGGGGCTGGTGGAAGAGATACGCGAGATGGATCTTCGTGGAAGACGAGTGCTGCGCCTCAGGAGCGCGAAGGCGGGTCCGGCGGTCGCGCGTGCTCTCAAGGCGTCTGGCGCGCGGGTGGACGACGTCGTCCTCTACGACAACGTGTTCTGCGCCCCTCCGGGCGGCCTTCCGCCGTTCGACGACGTGTACTTCGCGTCGGCATCTGCGGTGGAGTCGTTCCTTGCGCAGTATGGCGCTTCGAAGTTGCGCGGGAAGGGGATATACGTGATGGGCGCCCCCACCCGTTCTGCGTTGCCCGAGCCGCGGCGAAAACTTTCCAAGATTCTCGCTTGCATTTAGTCAGAAGATCAGGTATAATATACGCTGTTTTCGTTTTGCGGGGATATAGCTCAGTTGGTAGAGCGTCTCAATGGCATTGAGAAGGTCAGGGGTTCGACTCCCCTTATCTCCACCACTTGAAGAAGTGCGTTTCGCCTGATGAAGGGTGAAGCGCGCTTTTTGATTTCAGGCATGAGAATCAGCGCAAACAACATAGAGAAGATACGCCGGTATGCGGCGAGCGGACGCGTGGTCGTGTTCGACACGGAGACGACCGGCTGCTTGCGGTATGACGAAATCTGCCAGATCGCTGCCGTGGAATACATCGGCGGCGTGCGCGCGCGAACGTTCAGCGTGTACGTGTGCCCCACGTGCGAGATGAACCCGTGGGCGGAAGCGGTGCATGGGTTGTCGCTGGATTTCCTTTCGGAGCATGGTCTCGCGCCGGAAGAGGCGATGAGGCAGTTCTTCGAGTTTCTAGGCAACGACGTGATGCTCGTGGCGCACAACAACAGGTTCGACATGCGGATGCTGAGGCAGGAGTGCAACAAGTTCGAGCTCTGCTTCGCGCCGGAGGGACTGGAGACGTGCGATACTCTTGCACTTGCTCGGCAAATGCGTCCGGGATTGGCCAGCTACTCGCTCGCAAACTTGATTGAGGCGCTCAGCATCGACGGAACGAACAGCCATGACGCTCTTGACGACACTCTTGCCTGCGCCGGATTGTTCTTCAAGCTGCTGAACTCGCAAGAATGCTGAATTTAATTTCCTGCTTGTGTCACGCTAGACCACAAGGAACGATGAAAATGATCAAGATAATCCAAGGCGATGGCATCCATGGAACGGTGGCATGGCAATGCCGGAGCGCGCGTTGCCGGAGCGCGCGTATGTTTAGCCGTGCGGCCGCTGCGCTTATCGCGGCGGCGGCCGCGCTTTTGCCGTCCCTTGATTCCGGCGCATCGATTGCAAGGCTGAAGTTCGACCCTGCGGCCTTCGCGGAGGGCGTGTCGCTTGCGGTTGAAGGAATGCGCATACAGAGCCGCGCCAAGGCGCGCGAGGCGCGCCACAGGGCGGCGCGACCGCACCGACACCGACCGCTGGTACAGCGACGAATATGCCGAGAAGATACTACGCCGCGCCGAGAATCCCGACCTCTTCGTGCCCATAGAGATCAAGATTGCGAAGCCGAGGGCGAATCCTGATTCGCAGAAGAAATAGGGATCAGTCCGCCGGGCCAAGCTCGATCGGGAACCACACGCGGCAGGCGTTTGTGGGCTGCCACAGGTTGGTGGCCGAGGCGTAGTCGCAGAAGTGTATCGTCTCGTTGATGTGGCCTTCGGGGTTATCGTGGTGAGAGCCCACGGGGAGCGACGCTGTGAACGCCATCCAGAAGTCTTCGGACGGGGCGCGCGTCGGCTGGAAGGCCATGGCCTGGCCGTCACGGGATATATGCGGGGAGTGTCCCCGTGGAGTCGAAATCTCGAGACCTCGAAGCCGCGAAATCCGGAAAATCGAAGCTGGAATCTCGAAACCACGAAACTTTCAAGCCTTCAAATACTCAAACTTTACGCGGGAAACAAACTTCAACAAAGTGCCCGAGAGCCATTGACTATCACCATCAAAATAGAGTAAACTATTGTCAACGCGCCGCGTAGGGCGGGGTAGCCCGTGCGGCGGCGCGCGAAAAAAGACCAGAAGGATAGAAGAAATGTCAGATAGGAAGTCTTGCGGCGCGCTTGGCATGCGCCTGTGGATGGGCGTGCTCGGCACTGCGCTTGCGGCGGCCTTCGTGTATGTGCTCACGATGGCTGGATACGTGTTTCCTGGAGAGTCGTCGAGTCTCTTCACGCAGTGGATGGGCATGAGCGCGCTCTCGCATCCGCTGCATCCTCTGTGGGGGGCTGTGATGAGGGTTGTGGGCGCGTGTGGGTTTCCGTCCTCGATTGCGCTTCGCATGAACCTGTTCTCGCTCGTTTGCGGTGTGGCGTCGGCGGCGCTCGTGTGCCTTCTGGTTGGTTTCTTCGTGCAGCGCACCGTGGAGGAGGAGGAGAGCGAGAAGAAGGTCTCCGGCGCGGCTCTCTTCGCGGGTCTCGTCGCGGGCGTCGTGTTCGTGTTCTCGCCCGCCGTGTGGAACACCTCGACGCATCTCGACTACCACATCTTCGACGTGATGCTCGCGCTGGCGCTCTTCGCGCTTTTTGTGCCGATGGCGCGCTGGCCAAAGAGCTTGACGTGGCTGACGGCGCTTCTCGGCGCGGGCGTGGCGGCGGGCTTCGTGGAGAGCCCGATATTCGGGCCTCTGCTGCCGCTCTTTCTGCTCTGCGTGTTCGTGACGGCGGTGAAGGCGGGGAAGCGCCCGTACACGCCGGCGGCGCTCTTCGTGGCGATGTTCATCATTTGCTGCTTCGTGTTCTGGCGCTGGGCGGCGGCGTCGTTTCTCGAGCTGCCCGGGGCCGCGGCGGGCAGCGCGAAGGACGTCGGCGACGTGATGAGCAAGTGCCTGATTGCGCATCTGCGCGAGATGCGGATGTGGCTCAGGCGGCCGGGGTGGCTGTACGTGGTGCTCTTCACCGTGCTGCCGTTCGCGGCGTGCATGTTCGCGGCGCCGCGCGGGCTCAACAACGAGCGCACGTGGAGCCAGTACCTCTTCCACACCGCAATGACGCTCTGCACGCTTCTAGCGGTCGCCACGCCCCTCTCGCCGGCCTCGCTGATGCGCAGGTTCAACCTCGAGCCCGTGGCCACGAGCACGCTCGCCGCCGTAGTGGCCGGCTATCTCGCGGCGTACTGGTATCTTCTCGCGCGCACGAAGCCCGTGGAGCGCGAGGGCACCGAGCTAGAGGCCGAGGCGAAGGTGGGCGGGCGCATGGCGTCGATAGTGCTCGGCTGCTTCTTCGCGCTGGTGGCGCTCTCGGCGCTCGTGACGGCGCTCGGGATGAAGCGCGACCGCGGCGAGTACGCCGACATCTGCGCCGGCGAGATCGTGGACCGTCTCGGCGAGCGCAAGTGGCTGGTGACCGACGGCATGCTCGACACTCATCTGCGCATCGTCGCCGCCTCGCGCGGCAAGGAGCTCAACATCATCAGCCTCCACCGCGACATGGACAGCGTGTACCTTCGCCAGCTCTCCTCCCTCATCAAGGAGAAGAAGCTCGCCGCCGGCAAGACAGACCTCTCCCTCTCCGTGGAGTTCGGCGTGCTGCCGTTCATCCAGGACTGGTTCGCCGGCGATCCCGACATCACCAAGAAGGTCGCCGTGTTCGGCGTGCCCGACCTCTGGTACATGGCCAAGGCGCATCCGCTCTCCGAATGCCTCTTCTTCGGCGGCGTGAAGGACCTCAAGGAGCTGGACGGCAACAAGGCAGTCGCCGACTTCAAGGACTTCTGGAAGAGGATCGAGCCCGTTCTGCCAATCGACAAGGGCAGAGGCTCGCGCTCCGTCTGGAGCAAGCGCGATCCCGTGGACATCCTGCGCATCCAGCTGCGCCGCCACGTCGGCTTCATCGCCAACAACCTCGGCGTGACGCTGCAGGACGTCAAGATGGACAACGAGGCGTACGACATCTACGAGCTCGTGCTCAAGTCGATCGACCCCGACAACATCAGCTCGCTCTTCAACGAGTTCGAGATGGCCCGCGCCGAGATCCCCTGCGCCGTCAACCGCAGGAAGGAGATCGCAACGCAGCTGAAGGCCATCGTTGAGGACACTCGCCGCCGCTACGCGCTGTGGTCCCTTGCCCGCTACTACGGCTACATCCGCTCCGCCGAGATCTTCGCCCGCATGGGCTACGCCTGGGCCCACTCGGCCCTCCCGGGCAACGCCATCGCCAACGTGCAGCGCGCGCAGGACCTGATTCCGCCCGATCGCCAGACAGGCCTTCTCAACATGCTCGCCCAGGCGTACGCCACCGACAACAACCCCCAGAAGTCGCGCGAGCTCTACCAGAAGGTGCTCGAGGGCGACGCCGACAATCACGACGCCTACATGGGCCTCATGCGCCTCGCCCTGCAGAAGGGCGACTACGCAGAGGCGATGAAGCACCTCGAGAAGGCCGTCAAAACGGCGAAGAGCTCCGAGGCGGCCGGATTCGACTGGGCGCTCCTGCACATGATGAACAACGACCTCGGCAAGGCGCGCCTCTCGCTGCAGAAGGTGACCGACCTCCAGCCCAAGTCGCTGCAGGCGTGGTCGCTGCTCGCCGGCGTGCTGCTGCAGCAGTACGACCAGGCGAAGACGCCCGAGGAGAAGAAGAAGGCGATGGACGAGATCGAGACCGTCATCCTGCCCAAGATGCAGTCGCTCGCCGAGACCCCGCGCGACTACTATCTGCAGATGACGCGCGCCCTCGTCTTCATGCGCAAGGGCGACAAGTACCGCAAGGACGCCCGCGACGCCCTCGTGGTGGCATCGACCTCCCGCCCGGACATCTCCGCCGTGAGCGACATGATTCTCAACCTCGACATCGCGATGGTCGACACCGAGAACGCCGAAAAGCATGCCCGCCAGGTGCTGCGCCAGAACCGCAAGAACAAGCTTGCGAACTACGTGATGGGCTCCATTCGCCTGCAGCGCGGCGATCTGGCCACGGCAGAGACGTTCCTCCGCATCTCGGCTGCCGACGAGGCGCCGCTCGCGTCCGCGCAGAACGACCTCGCCGAGACGCTCCGCCGTGAGAAGAAGTACGACGAGGCCGAGAAGTTCGCGCGCGCCGCCGTCAAGAACGACCCGAAGCTCTACGTGGCGTGGGAGACGCTCGCGTCGATCCTCCTCGACCAGGGCAAGAACGTGGCCGAGGCGGAGGAGTGCGTGAACAAGGCGATCGAGCTCGTGAAGACGGTCTCGAAGGACGGCGACCTGCGCATGCTCATCACGCTCGCCCGCGCCCAGCTCGCGAAGGGCGACACCGTCCACTTCAATCAGACGGTGCGTACTCTCAACGGCAGGCGCAAGGAGCTCTCGCCCCACGACAGGCAGGCGCTCGAAGAGCTCCAGAAGACGGCACGCGCCGGGCGCAAGTAGCGCCGGCGCGAGCGGAGGAGGCTCGGAATGTTGTGCGCAGAGACTGCGCGGGCGGTGTTCTCCGTGCAGACCTTTCTCTCGGTTCTCGAGTACGTGGGTGTGCTTGCGTGCGCGATCTCCGGCCTGCGCATCTCCACTGCCAAGCACTTCGACATGTTCGGCGCCTATGTGGTGGGCCTCGTCACCGCGATAGGCGGCGGCTCGCTGCGCGACGCGATGCTCGGCGTGCCGATGTTCTGGATGCGGCAGCCCGGCTATCTCGTGTGCACGTTCTTCGCCGTCGTCGTGGTGTGGGCCTTCGGCAGAAGGATCGTGAACGAGAACATCACCTGGTTCGTGTTCGACACGATCGGCCTCGCGCTGTTCACCGTTCTCGGGGTGCAGAAGAGCTTCGCCATCGGGCACGCCTGGTGGATAGCCGTGGTGATGGGGATGATCACCGGCGCGGCTGGCGGCGTGATGCGCGACGTGCTCGTGAACGACGTGCCGCTGATATTCCGCTCCGAGCTGTACGCGACCGCGAGCATGCTGGGGGCCCTCGTCTACTGCGGTGCGCATTCGCTCGGCTTTGACCTGCGCATCTGCGCCGTGGCGGGCGGCGCCGTGGTGGTGGCCACGCGCATTCTGGCGGTGAGGTACAGGTGGGCGCTTCCGAAGCTCACGGGGCGCTCGCAGGTGCGGCGCTTCTCCCACAGGCTCCGCGAAAAGCCAGCCTCCCCGCGCTAGGCACTCTGCACTAGGCACTAACCCAAAATGGCGCCCCTGAGAGGACTCGAACCTCCTACCCACTGCTTAGAAGGCAGTTGCTCTGTCCAGATGAGCTACAGGGGCTCAACAAGGCGCGAATTATACCACAAAATCCGTTTGCGTGTCGGTGAGGTCAGTTGTCGTGCCTTTTGTGCGCCCGGTCGGCTCGCCATTGGGAGGGCGTAAGACCGGTCTTGCGCTTGAAGAGACGTGTGAGGAAGTTTTCGGATCGGTAGCCGGTGCGCGCGGCGATGGATCCAATCTTCACCGAAGGATCGGCAAGGAGGCGTTTGACTTCCGCCATTCTTACGGACTGTATCTCCTCCAGGATCGAATGGCCGGTGGCCTTGCGGAACCGGCCTTCCGCAGAACGTCTTGAGCCGCCAAGCATGCC
>JAFXIL010000077.1 GCA_017563185.1 Kiritimatiellia bacterium
CACTTTGACTCGTTTTTGCCTTGATTTTATCCGGTTTTATGCTATACCATGGGCATGAAAGCACAAGACGAATGGCTTGCGTCCTCCATGTAGCGTTTAGGCGTAATGATGACGGGGCATTTGAGTCCTGCATCCCTCAATACGCCGTATGTTTTTGGCAATGTGAACTCGTTGGCCATGTGCCGGCAATTCCACGTTAGCAGAACATCCATGCCGTAGAAAGCCGCCGTTGCAATGTGGTAGGCGTCCGTGGGGGCGAGTTGACCCACGCACATCCCTCAAAGTTGTTTTTACCTGTTGTTCTTGTTGTTTCCAATCTTCCGCGCTTCGCGCATTGCCGCGAAGACGTTGGCAATCTCCGTTTCGCGTTCGTCCAGACGATCAGTGTTGAACGACTGGTACGTCATCACGACAAGCCGGAGATCCGCGATGATGTTGCGGAAATCCTGGGCTTTCTGCGCCCCGTGGCGCTTCGCCCGGACAATCTTCTTGGGTTCGAAAAGCTTCGCATCCCTGAATATCTTCACGATCTGCTCGCTGTAGCAGTCGCCGAGGACAATCGCGCTGCCCGCGTTGGCCACGGCATTCGTGCTGAACTCCGGCGCGTAGTGCGGATTGTTCCAGAGGCTCGGGTTGTACCAGACGTTCAGCAGGTTGCTGATGTCGTCATCGACGCACCACACCGGTTCGGCACGGTGCGCCCCCACGAACTGGTTGAACGTCAGGCGATGTTTAAGGTTCGTTGTCGCGAATTCAGCGAAGCCCTCGTAGATGAGCCCCATCCCGTAGGCGTTGAAATGCGTGCCGCCGGGCGGATAGACCCATTCCTTCCACTCCTTCTTTTTCGAGATCAGGTAGGTACTGGCGTCGAATGTCTTGATCCCGTTCGCACGACACAGGGCCGCGAGCTTGCCCTGCGTGTCGTAGTTCGAGTAGTCGAAAAACCAGTCGAGCCACGCGGGCAGGTATTCCGGGTACGCCTGCGGCTTGTCCGCCATGGGCACGAACACGAAGTCCGCGCCGATCGAGCGGCAGAACGCGTCAACCTCCTTGAGCTTCTTCATCACGGAGGCGTACTTCGCAGTATCGCCGGAGCGGTCGGCCTCAAGGTGGAACTTCAGGTACGGCTTCTCAAAGAGGATGCCGTCGCGTCCGTCCATGATGCTGCACTTGTAACCGTGGTGGAACGTGCGCAGGTTGAATACATCCCATATTTCGAGCGACGTCCGAAGGAACGTCTTGCGCATGAAGAAGTTCTTGGAGAAGTCCTCGGCAAAAGACGTCTGGAACGTGCGGTTGGTGTAGCTCGCGTAGGTGAGCGGCACGACCTTGGTGCTCTTTTCCCAGCCGTACAGCTTCGTCCATCCCTCTTTTGCTCCAAAGAAAGAGAGCGCAGGGATGGCGAGGAGCGTCGCTACCAGGACGAAATAGGCGATTTTCATTGCTTTGACCATGGCGCGATCCTCAGAATCTGAAGTAGATGAACGGACTGTACGCCGACGTCATGGCGAGCATGAACGCAACTGCGAAGAGCAACACACCGAAGACGATGCGCACACACTCCGGCACCCGCCGCGCCATCGGCTCAAACACGGGGTAGGACGCCACGATGCCGACGACCATGAGAAGCGCCTTGTCGAGCGAGATGAAGTCGATTAGCGGCGTGAATGAACGGAACGCCGCGTCGCCGCCGCCAAACATGTTGCCAATGTACGCCCAGGCATATCCGAGATCCGGCGCGCGGAACAGCACCCAGCCGATCACGACGAAGAGCATCAGGTAGAGGTTGCCGACGACCTTCGGGAAACGCTTCACGACCTTGCCGAACCCGGCGCGTTCCACGACGAGCCCCACGCCGTGGTAGACGCCCCACACGACAAAGTTCCACGCCGCGCCATGCCAGAAGCCGCACAGAAGAAACACGACAAAGAGGTTCAAGTATGTGCGTACCGTGCCCTTCCGGTTGCCGCCCAGCGGTATGTAGAGGTAGTCGCGGAACCAGCTCGATAACGAGATGTGCCAGCGCCGCCAGAACTCCTGCACCGAACACGAGGCGTAGGGATGGTCGAAATTCTCGAGGAACCGGAAGTTGAACACACGGCCGAGACCAATCGCCATGTCCGAATAGCCGGAGAAGTCGAAGTATATCTGGAGCGTGTACATGATGGCGCCGAGCCAGCAGTAGAAGCCCGGTATCGTCTCGACCTTCGCCGCGAAGATCACGTCCACGGCGCCGGCCATCACGTCCGCGATAAGGACCTTCTTCGCAAGGCCGATAGTGAAGCGACGGAATCCAGCTACGATGTTGTCGAAGTCGGCCGTGCGGTTTTCGATGTCCTGGGCGATGGTCGCGTAGCGCACGATGGGACCCGCGATCAGCTGCGGGAAGAGGCTCACGTAGAGCATGAACTTGAACGGGTTGCGCTGGACCTCCACGGTTCCCCGGTGGACGTCCACCATGTAGGAGATGATCTGGAACACGTAGAACGAGATGCCGATCGGCAACGCGACCTGCGGCACCTCCATCTTCACGCCGAAGAGGCTGAATACCGGCAGCAGGTTGCTGACGATGAAGCCGATGTACTTGTACGCCACGAGCGCGCCGAGGTCCGCGCACGCGCCGATTCCCAGAAGCGTGGCCGAAAGCCACTTCCGCTCGCCCGCAGCCGCCATCCCGAGCGACAGGAAGTAGTTGAGCACCATCAGCGCAAGCATGATGACGGCGGCGGACGGCTCGCCCCAGGCGTAGAACAGGAGGCTGGACACGAGCAGCACGTACGGCCGCGCCTTCGCATTGGCCAGAAAGTAGATGGCGAGAAGACCAGGTAAAAAAACGCCCAGGAACACAGCAGAAGTAAATACCACCTTCACCACCTCCCTAAAAAGACGCGGTTAACCACCCGATATATCAGGTGATGAAAACCGTCAGCTAACTTACTATGTCGTCGCATGGCATACAGTTTATCAAAAAATCTGTCACCTCACCACTCCTACTCCATCGGCACGCCATGCGCAACGTACAGCAATGGGTTAAGGTGTTAGTCGGTCTTCTGCATGTCGCAGAGGCGGCGGTAGAGACCGTTCGCGGCGTAGAGCTCGTCGTGCGTGCCGCGCTCCACGATGCGGCCCTCGTCCATGACGAGGATGAGGTCTGCGTTGCGAACGGTGGAGAGGCGGTGGGCGATGGCAAACGTGGTGCGGTCCTTCATCAGGTTCTCGATGGCGTTCTGCACGAGGCGTTCGGTGACGGTGTCGAGCGCGCTAGTGGCCTCGTCGAGGATGAGGATGGGCGGATTGCGCAGAATGGCGCGCGCGATGGCGATGCGCTGGCGCTCGCCGCCGGAGAGGGCGAAGCCCTTCTCGCCCACGCTGCGGGAGTAGCCTTCGGGCTGCGACATTATGAACTCGTGGGCGTTGGCCATCCTGGCGGCGGCCACCACCTGCTCGTGCGTGGCGGACGGGGTGCCGTACCTGATGTTCTCCTCGATGGTGTCGTTGAAGAGGACCGTCTCCTGCATCACGCTGCCAACGAGGGAGCGGAGATCGGCGATGCGCATGTCCCTGAGGTCCGTGCCGTCCATTGTGATGCGGCCTTCGCGCGGATCGTAGAAGCGCGCGAGGAGTCCGCTGGTGGTCGATTTTCCGCTGCCGGTGCCGCCTACGACGGCCACCACCTTGCCGCGTGGTATCTCGAAGGTGGCGTGGGAGACGGCGTCGCGGTCGGCCGTGTCGTAGCGGAACGAGACGTCCTCGAAGCGGATCCTGTCGTCGAACGTCGTCTTCGGCGCGGCATCCGCCTTCTCCGGCAGCTCCATGCGCACGTCGAGGATGGAGAACAGGCGCGCGAGCGCGGCCCGGCACTGCTCCAGCTGCACCTGCAGCTTGGAGAGCTGCTTGATGGGGCGGTATATGAGCAGGAGCGGCGCCAGCATCGGCACTATCACGGAGAGTTTGATCTTGGCGAAGAAGCACCACGTCACGAAGGCGCACATCAGGAGTATGCCCACGGTCTCCACGGCCGGCGTCACGAAGAGGCTCCACCTCACGGCCCTGAGCGACGCCTTGAGCATGCTCTTGTTCGCCTGTTCGTACTTCCTGTTCTCGAACTCCTCGGTGTTGTACGCCTTCACCACGCGTATGCAGGTGAGTATCTCGTGGATGCGCGAGCCCACCACCGAGAAGCGCTCGAGGGCCTTCTTCGCCCACTTGCGTATGCGGCGCGAGAGCAGCACCACGGGGCACATGAAGAGCGGAAATCCAACGACGAGCAGCACGAGCGTGGGCAGCATGTCGTTATGCACCGCGCTCCAGATGATGAATCCCACCGAGACCACGATCTCGAACGGCGCCTCGGCGACCTCCTGCAGCACCTGCTGGATGATGTGCTGCACGAGGCGGGGGTCGCTCGTGGCGCGGCTCATAAGCTGCCCCACGTCTATGCGCCCGTGGAACTGCATGGACTGCTCCTGTATGTGCCTCAGGATCGCGCAGCGGATGTCCTGCACCGTATGGAGCGCAGCCCATGAAAGGCAGTATTTGTTGAGGAAGAGGAACGCGCAGCGCGCAAACGCCGCAAGCGGCACTATCACCAGAATCGCCACGAGAAGCGGCGCGCCCAGGGCCTCGTCCTCGTCCTGAAGGTCAAACCCCAGCTTCTCGGCGAACTTCCGTATCTTGCCGAACTCCTTCTTGATCTTTCGCTCGCCCTTCGTGACGGCATCAGCCCGGCCTTCATCGCGCGCCTTCTCCGCAGCCGCATCCGCCCCGCCGCCATCAGCCGGCTTCTTCTCGGCCCGCTCAACCTGCTGCGCCGTGCCGTCCACCTTGTCGAGCGCCGGCTGTATCACGTTGAAGAACGGAAGCAGCGTGCCTGCGGTGAGTATTCCGCAGACGATGCCGAAGAAGATGCGCATCCTGTACTTTCGCGCGAATTTCCACAGCCTCCCGTACGCCTCTTTGGCAGAATACTCCCTATCGAAGAACTCATGCTTGTATTCATGCGTCTTCATCGCGCATCCCCCTCTTCCGCAATCTCCTCGTCGGTGAGGTAGCACGTGGGATCCTCGCCCCACATGTCGCCGGTGACGGCCTCGCCGCGCGCCCGGAAGTTGCCGCCGCAGACATCGAGCCAGCGGCAGACGCGGCAGCGTCCCTTCACGTGCTCCTTCTTGCGGCGCAGAAGGTCCAGCAGCGAGCCGGGAGGCGGATTGCCCCATATCTCGGAGAACGGGCGCTCCAGCACGTTCCCGACCGGGCGGTTCCGCCAGAACTGGTCGGGATACACCGTACCGTCCCAGGAAATGCAGGCTATTCCCTCGCCCGACGAGTTTCCGCCGTTCAGCCGCAAGAGCTCAAGCGCCTTCTCCGCGTTCGGATGGCCTTCCTTCGCCATCTTCATGTAGAGCGCCACGCCGTCGCACGCGTTGTCGACTGTAAGCACCTCCACCGGAAAGCCAGTCTCGAAGCAACGCCGCGTCTCCTCCACGATCGTCTCGAGCGCGGCCCTGGCCTCGGCGTGGTCGAGGTCGAAGGCCGCGATCTCCCTGCCCCTTCCCGTGTACACGAGGTGGTACAGGCATATGCGCGGCACCTTCTCCTTGCGCATCAGCTCGAAAATCGCGGGAATCGCCGCCACGTTCGTGCGTGTCATCGTCACCCTCAGGCCCACCTTCACGCCGCGGTCACGCAGACGGCGAATCGCCGCAAGGGAGAGCGCGTAGGCGCCTGGACGCCTCCTGAAGGCGTCGTGCACGGCCTCTGTGCCGTCTATCGAGATGCCCACGTAGGCGACGCCCAGGTCGCGAATCCAGTCGGCGCAGTCGTCGTCTATCAAAGTGCCGTTCGTGGAGAACGTGACGCGCAGGCCCTTTGCCTTCGCATGGGCGGCGAGAGTGCGGATGTCG
>JAFXIL010000078.1 GCA_017563185.1 Kiritimatiellia bacterium
ACGGCGGGAACGGCTTCTCCCTTCCCGGCTGGACAACATCGAACTCCGGCAGACTCGGCCTTGCCAAGGCGAACGGAACATGGGTGACCAAAGGACGCGGGATCGGGAAGTACGCATTGTATCTGCAGACAAAAGGCAACACGGTCGATGCCTCGCAGAACGTCGTAGTGAAGGCGCCGGGCACGTACTATTACCGGTTCATCTATGCCGCCCGTCCCAAGTTCGCGGGCGCCACCACGGAGCTGCGCCTCATCCACGGCGGCACATCGCAGACGCTGGCGTCCGTCACCACGACGGCCGATACGTACTCGACATGCGAGGGAACGGTTGAAATCGCCGAGGCCGGCGACTATACGCTGCAGTTCTTCCAGCTCTTGTCGCAGACCGACAAGGCCAACACCATCGACGAGGTCGTGTTCGCCCGCCTCGACGCGAACGCGACGAGCGGCACCGTCAAGGTGAACGAAGGCGCGACGCTGGAGATGAACGGCAAGTACGACTTCTTCCAGAACGTCTTCATCCTGAACGGCGGCACGCTCCAGAACGCCACCGGCACGGACATCGGCAGCGGCACCGCGCAGATGAAGTACATGTTCCTCGCGGCGGACTCCACGCTCAACATCCAGAACAGCTACGGCTTCGTCGGCAACGGCTACACGCGTTCCATCCTGGACCTCGGCGGCCACACGCTGACGGTGAACCTCAACGCTGGCGGTAAGCTCTTCTACCTCTACAACACCGAGGTGAGGAATGGCGTGCTGGACGTGACCGACGGCGGATGGCTCGAGACCGGCAGTGTCGGCGTGACCGCAACGGACGCAACGATCAAGTGCAGGGCGGCCATGCGCGCCAACGGCGCGGTCGACGTGCGCGACTACGTGGCGTACAGGGAGTCCTCCAAGCACAACGAGGGCACGGCGGCGTTCAATGTACGCGGAACGTTCACGCCCGTGACGGACACCTTCTACGGCTGCCAGATGCAGGACGGTTCCACCGTGGACCTTTCGGGCCGTGAGACCGCATGGCACACCACCACGGCTCTTGACGACTCGGCAAAAGGCTCCACCACGGTGACCTTCGCGGATAATGCCACCATAACGGTGAACCTCTACGGACGCGAAGGGCTCTTCGCTCTTACGCGCTCGACGAATCCGTTCGTGGTGACGTGGGACGAGGAGCCGGCCAACCTCGCTGGCCTCAAGTTCGTGCCTGACGCCAAGTCCAGGAAGATGGGTCTTAGGCTCGTTCCCGACACGAAGATGGTTCCCGCCGAAGAGGGACAGGTCGAAAAGAAGGGCCTTAGGCTCGTGTATCTCGGCGGCTCCGTGTTCCTCTTGCGGTAGCCGGCCGCGCATGACGGCAGCCTTGCAGTTCGACGACGGGAATCCCCCGGCGCCGCAGAATCGGTGTTTGCATGCCGTCCGCGCGTTTGGTAAAATAGTCGCCATGAAAACAGCAGTGAAAATTTCCGCCGCGCTTGTGTGCGCGGCCATGGCGGCCTGCGCCGCCGCGGAAGTGGTAGAAGTGAAGGAAATCACGGCGGCGTTGAAGGAGCGCCTGCTGCCGGCGGATGAGAAGTTCCTTTCACACGACGCGATCCTGAATGAGGTGGCGGAGGCCGACGTCGCGGCCGACAATGCATGGCGTTCGCTGAAGAGCCGCGAGGAATACGATGCGCATCGCGCGAAGCTGCGCGCGAAGTACGTCGAGGCGATCGGCGGACTAAGGTTTGAGCGCACTCCCCTCAACGCCAAGGTCACCGAGAAGATCGCGCGCAGCGGATACCGCATCGAGAAGGTGATCTTCGAGAGCCGTCCGGGCGTGTTCGTGACGGGGCTCCTGTTCCTTCCTGACGAGGTGAAGTTCAAGCCGCCCTACAAGGGCATCATCCTCGTCTGCGGCCACAGCGCCGACGGCAAGGGAAGCTCCACCTACCAGCGCGGCGCAGTGCAGGGCGCCCTCGCCGGGTTCGCGGTGCTGGCCTTTGATCCTTTCGCGCAGGGAGAGCGAGAGCAGGTGCCGGGCGGGCTCTGCTGCGCGCCGCACAACCGCTATGGCGCGCTCGCCGCGCTGCTGGGACAGAGCACCGCGCAGCAGCGCATCTGGGACGGCATGCGCGCGATAGACTACCTCCTTTCCCGCGGCGACGTGAGCAGGGAGGGCGTGGGCTGCATGGGCAACTCGGGCGGCGGCACCATGACGTCGCTTCTCGAGTCGATCGATCCGCGCATCGTCTCCGCCTGCCCGTCGTGCTACATCAGCTCGCTGCGCGAAGTGTGCCTGCATTGCGGCCCGCAGGACGCCGAGCAGAACATATTCGGACAGCTGACGTTCGGCTTCAATCACGCCGGCTACGTGCTGCTGGGCGGAAACGCCGTGAGGATGCACTGCTGCATTGGCGACTTCTTCCCGATCAAGGGTTCACGCGAGACGTATGCGGTGGTGCAGGATACGGTGAAGAACAGCGGACTCGACGCGGCGCGGTATGGAATGACCGACGTGCCGGGTCCGCATGGATGGAAGGAATCGACGCGTACTTCGTCCGTGCAGTGGATGCGGCGCTGGCTTGCTCTCGACGAGAATACGCCCCCCGTCGACGTCGAGGCATGCCGTAAGCTTGATGTTGGCTTCAGCGAGAAGAAGGTGGACTGCGGCCTCGCCGGGGCGGCGAAGAACGTGACGCCGAAAGGCAAGGTGAGGGAACTGCCTGGCTTCAAGAGCATCTACGAATATCTCAAGGACGATCTTGCCGCAGCCGAGAAGGCAAGGCCCGCGCGCGGCCGGGATGCGCTCGCCGAAGTCGTGTGCCGCCGCGCGGGAATACGCCCGATCTCCAAGGTGGGCGCATGGGTGAAGGCCGCCGCGGCGCCGGAGAGGCTTTCCAATGGCGTCACGATTCTGCGCGAGGTGTATTCGTTCGGCGACGGGCAGAAGGTGCCTGCGCTCACGTTCCTGCCGAAGGGGAAGGTGAAGGGCGCGATCATCGTGCTCGACGACCGGCCGGACCGCGCCATCCACCGCATGCGCGTGCCGCAGGCGCTGGCGGAGGGATGCGCGATCATGGTGGCCGACCTTGCCTGCACCGGCGAGACGGCGGGGCTCAGGCATTCGTTCTACGGGATGAAGAATTCGGACGAAGGACCGGCCGTGATGCTGTATCTTTTGGGCAGATCGATGGTTGGAATGCGCGCCGAGGAGCTGATCCCGCTCGCCGAAGTCATGCGTCGCCGCACGGGATTCGCCTGCGAGGTGGTGTCGCACGGAAGACCCTGCATCGCCGCGGCCCACGCCTTTGCCGCGCGGCGCGATCTCTTCACGCGCGTTCAGTGCCTGCGTTCGCCCGAGAGCTGGGCGGAGTCCGTTCGCAAGAGCTCGATGGTGCCGTTTGCGAACGTCGTCAACGGCGCGCTCCTCGACTACGACTGGACGGATCTCGTCAAGTAAAGTTTATAAGTTTCGAGGTTTCGAAGTTTCGAAGTTTGAATCTCACTCCCCGAAACCCGAAACTCCTAAACCTCGAAACCCGAAACCCGAAACCAGAAACCAGAAACTAGAAACTTCGAAACCCGAAACTCGAAAACAAATGAACTGCAAAAGACTGCTAACGATACAGGACGTCTCGTGCGTGGGGCAGTGCTCGGCCACCGTCGCGCTGCCTGTGATCTCCGCGTGCGGTGTTGAATGCGCCGTGCTGCCGAGCGCCGTCCTCTCGAACCATACGGGCGGCTTCACGGGATGGACCTTCTGCGACCTCACGCCGGAGATGCCGAAGATCGAGGCCGAGTGGGAACGCCAGCGGCTGTTCTTCGACGCATTCTACACCGGCTACGTGTGCCCGGCGCAGATCGATCCCATCCTCAGCATAATGGAGCACCGCGCGGCGCCTGGGGCGGTGCGCGTGGTCGATCCCGTGATGGCCGACAACGGCAAGCTCTATCCCGGCTTTGCGGACGACTTTCCGCGCGAGATGGCGCGCCTCTGCGCAGGCGCCGACTACGTGCTTCCGAATCTCACCGAGGCCGCGTTCCTCCTGGGCGAGAAGCCGGTCCTGGAAGGATACGACGAGGCGTTCATCGAGCGCCTTGCGGCGGGGCTGCACTCGCTTGGCGCGCGCCAGGTGGTGCTCACCGGCGTCTCGTTCGAGCCGGGCCTGCTGGGCACGGCCGTTTCGGACGGAGCGGGCGTGAAATACGACTTCAACCCCCGCCTCGCGCGCACGTCTCACGGCACGGGCGACGTGTTCGCCAGCGTGTTCGCCGGCGCGGTGATGCGCGGGCTCTCCGCGTTCGACGCGGCGGCGCTTGCGGCCGACGTGGTGTGCGCCTCGATAGAGGCCACTGACGACTCCCACTGGTACGGCGTCGCCTTCGAGAAGGCGATCCCGATGCTCGTGGAGCGTCTGGGATGACGGGCGATTTTGTGCATTTGCGCATAGCGGAAATGTGCTATAATATTGTCCACCATGAGATTGCCACTTCATAATGGATTCGTCAAGGTGGTATGCGTCTGCCTTGCGATCGGGCTTGCCGCGTGCGCGGCGGCGGAGGAGAGGAACTGGTTCGGCGTGTCCTTTGCGGACTATCAGCCGGGACAGGCGGTTTCTTCCGCCGGCGCGTCCGGCGGCGCGTGGCGCGCCGGCGGCCCCGTGGCCACAAACGTCTTCGACGGCGTGCGCAACGGCATAGCCATCTCCACGCAGATCGGCGAGGAGCTGGCGTTCGAGCCAGTGGCGCCAGAGGGGCGCAATGTGGAGCGCATCGAGTTCTCGATGTGTCCGAACGAGCTGGCCGTTGCGGGCATCGGCGACTTCGACGGCGCGGCTGGGCTGCTTCCGTCGCGGCTGAGCACGGGCGAGGACGGCTATCTGGGCTTTACGGCCGCGGGCTGGATCGAGCTGCACGGCGAAGGCGTGACGCCCGTCGCGAACGAATGGTTCGACGGCGTGATAGAGCTGAGAACGGTTGAGAACGTGCGGCTCGTGAGTTATCTCGTGAAGAAGGGCGGCGACTGGGTGCGGCTCGCGAACGCGGCTGGCGCCACGTGGTTCCGCACGTCGGCACCTCGGGCCCAGGGCGGCGTCGAGAGCGTGTCGTTCACGGGCAACGGACGCTTCGCCGACTTCGAGGGACGCGAGGACAACGGCGAGGCGCTGCGCCTCTACCGCTGGGCGGGCGGCACCTCCGGCGACTGGAACGACGCTGCCAACTGGACGCTCTCCGGCTCTCCCGCCGAGGCCGCCCCCGCAGCCGACGGCGATCTTGCGCTCGTCGACGGCACCGTCTCCATAACGCGCGGCGAAGAAAGCGGGCGCACCACCGACCTGATGGTGATGTTTGACGCGGACGGCGTGGACGTGCTGGGCGGCAGCGTGGGAACCGACGTCACTATCGACGTCGCGCGCCCGCGCGCCGGAAAGGCCCTGAAGGCCGAGTACGGAACGCTCTTCGGCCTTGCGCCAAGTTACACTTTCACCTGGCGGCGCGGCTCCACGGCCAAGTCGTACGAGTCAAGCCCGGTCAGCAAGAAGTCGTCGTACACGCCTACGGCGGCCGACTACGAGCACTGGTTCAAGTTCACCGCATACGACGGAGCGAGCGCAGTGCTTGAGAAGGAGTTCTTCTTCTCGAAGCTGCCCGTTCTCTATCTCACCACCGACGACGGCGCCACTCCCTCGGCTGGCAAGGAGACGCACGACGGGCGCATGTTCGCGCAGGGCAACGACGAATGGAAGTCGCTCTACGACGGCAAGATGACGATAAAGGTGCGCGGAAACTCCACGGCAAGCTACCCGAAGAAGCCGTGGAAGATCAAGCTCGACAAGAAGACGAAGATGTTCGACATCCCGAAGTCCAAGCACTGGGTGCTTCTGGCGAACTACAACGACCAGTCGATGATGCGCAACAAGCTCGCGTACGACTTCGCGAACGACATCGGATCGCTCGGCATGAGATCCACGTGGGTGGAGTGCGTGCTGAACGGCGCATGGCAGGGAACGTACCAGTTCTGCGAGCACATCCGCATCGCGGAGGACCGCGTGAACGTGCACGACTGGGAGGGCGACGCAGGCGACATCGCTGAGGCGTTCGCCGCGGCGAACGGCCTCACGGGAGACCAGGAGGACGAGCTCGCCGCGCAGCTTGAGCAGAACTTCTCGTGGGTCACGTCCGATTCGTTCACCTTCTACGACGCAACGAACCGCGTCACTCTCGCCGGCAGGCCATCGGAGCTCTTCGACGGCTTCACGCAGGACATATCTGGCGGCTACCTCTTCGAGTTCTCCGAGGAGTACGACGAGGTCTCAAAGTTCACCACCACCTCCGGCGCGCTCGGCGTGAGGACAATGCTCAAGTCTCCCGAGTACCTCTACTCCAACACCGACATGATGAACGCCTGCAAGAACTACCTGCAGAAGTACTGGGATTCGTGCACGTCCGTCGACGGCTATTCGGGCGAGGGCCTGCGCACATGCGACTACTGCGACTACGAGTCGATGGTGAGCTACTGGCTCGTGATGGAGCTCTTCGGCAACAACGACGCCGTGAAGAAGAGCCGCTATGCCTACAAGGACCAGGGCGCGAAGCTCGTGTTCGGCCCGGTGTGGGACTTCGACTGGGGCATGGGCAGCCCGCGCGTCTCATCGGACGGCACCGGATGGAAGTGCCAGGAGGCGAGCGGCAAGACGGCCTACTCCTTCTTCAAGGAATGGGCCGACAACCCCGAGTTCTGCACGCGCCTCTACACGCGCTACTGGCAGGTGCGCGACCGTTTTGAACAGTGCTTCAAGTCCGGCGGGCTGATGGAACAGTACACCAACTACCTCTACGAGGCGTGCCTGGTGAACTCCGCCAAGTGGAACGTCGACTACAATCAGGGCTCCGGAAACTTCGCGGCCGACGTGACGCGCCTGAGGAACTACCTTGTGCAGCGCCTCGCGTGGCTCGACCGGCAGTTCGCGAGCGTGCCCACGCTCATGGCGAGCGTAAAGCAGAGCACGTCCACAAAACCGTACACGGCCGACGCCGTCACGCTGCCGGTCAAGCTCACGGACACCAACTCCAACGGCATGATCTACACGGGGCGCCCGCTTCGCTCGCGGTTCGCGGTGGGAGGTTCTTCCGCGCGCACGGTTTCGTGCTTCGTTAACGGAACGCGCGTGGCGGACAAGGTGGCGCTCGTCTCGGGAATGTTCGACGCGACGATTCCTGCGTCAGCGTTCACGGCGAAGGTGGGCGAGCCAAATTGCGTATCATTCATCGCGTACGATTCGTCCGGGGCGGTGGTTGCGCGCAACTACGCGCTCGTCACGCAGGTACAGTCCGGCTCCGTGCTGCTGCTGCGCTGACGGCAATGGACGCGCGGCGGCGGTTATGATACAATATCCGCACCTTTCAACAACCGAGGAGCATCATGAAAGACCTTAAAGCCGCATACAAGACAATCGAGGCAGACCACTTCGCGCCGCAGATGGAGATTTCGTTCATCGACGGCGACAAGCGCGAGACGCTGAGCTACGAGAAGGTGACATGGAACATCGGCGGTGAGGAGAAGGGCCTGCGCTACGGCGAGAACCCCGGCCAGGAGGCCGCCCTCTACAAGCTCGTGAACGGAAACCTCGTTCTCGGCGACGTGGAGATGATCAAGCCCGGCAACTATCTCGCCTCCACGCCCGAGCTTCTCCAGAGCGGCAAGCACCCCGGCAAGACGAACGTCACCGACACCGACAACGCCCTCAACATCCTGCGCTACCTCAACGACCGTCCCTGCGCAGTGATCGTGAAGCACAACAACCCCTGCGGCGTCGCGGTGGCGGACACTCTCGCCGAGGCCTACTTCCGCGCCAACAAGGCCGACCGCCTCGCCGCGTTCGGCGGCGCGATCGCCCTCAACCGCGAGTGCGACGTCGACACCGCAAGGCTCATCGTGGAGAACTACGCCGAAGTCGTCGTCGCCCCCGAGTTCGCCCCCGGCGTGATGGACCTCTTCGCCGCCAAGAAGAATCTGCGCGTCTTCCGCATCCGCAACATGGCGCGCCTCACCGACTTCGTGGCGAAGACGGTGGTGGACTTCAAGAGCCTCATCGACGGCGGCCTCGTGGCGCAGATGAGCTTCGTCTGCAAGGCCCGCAGGCCCGAAGACTTCATGCCCGCCTACTGCAGCCGCAAGATCACCGACAAGGCGACTGGCGCCGTCACCTTCGAGGAGCACAAGATCAAGCGCCTCCCCACGGAAAAGGAATACGCCGACCTCGTGTTCGGCTGGCTCGTCGAGGCGGGCGTCACGTCCAATTCAGTGCTCTACGTGAAGGACGGCGCAACCGTGGGCATCGGCACCGGCGAGCAGGACCGCGTGGGCGTGGCCGAGATCGCGCGCGACAAGGCGTACACCAAGCATGCCGACTGGATCAGCTGGGAGAAGTACCAGCTTCCCTACAACGACCTTCGCCTCAAGTTCGGCGAGGCCGACGGCGCGATGAAGCAGGCCGAGATCATGGAGCAGACGCGCGCCGAGAAGGGCGGCCTTCCCGGATGCGCTATGGTGAGCGACGCGTTCTTCCCGTTCCGCGACGGCGCGGAGGTGGGCATCCGCGAAGGCATCACCTCAATCGTACAGCCCGGCGGCGCTCTGCGCGACTGGGACGTGATCGACTGCTGCAACGACGCGGGCGTGGCGATGGTCTTCACCGGCCAGCGCAGCTTCCGCCACTGATGGAACGGTAGGGGCGGGCGGCCCGCCCGCCCGAACGGAACGGAGAGGAAAATGAAGATTCTAGTTGTAGGCTCGGGCGGACGCGAACACGCAATCACGTGGCGCCTCGCGCAGGACAAGGCGCGCCACGAGCTCTTCTGCGCGCCAGGAAACGCAGGCACCGCTGCGCTGGCCACGAACGTGGCCATCGGCGCGGAAGATGTGGAGGGCGTGACGGCCTGGGCCGCCGCCAACCGTCCCGATCTCGTGGTTGTGGGCCCTGAGGCACCGCTCGTGAAGGGACTTGTTGACGCACTCGACAAGATCGGCGTCGCCGCGTTCGGTCCAGTTGCCGCAGGCGCGCGCATGGAGGGCTCCAAGCGCTTCGCGAAGGAGGTCATGAAGGCGGCAGGCGTGCCCACTGGCATGGCCGAGACGTTCACCGACGCCGCGGCCGCAAAGGCCGCGCTTCCTGCGTTCGGACTTCCCGTTGTGATCAAGGCGGACGGCCTTGCGGCCGGCAAGGGCGTGGTAGTGGCCGAGACGGCCGCGCAGGCCGAGGCCGCGATCGACGACATGCTCGTCGCGAACAAGTTCGGCGCCGCCGGCGCGGAGGTGCTCGTGGAGGAGTTCCTGCACGGCGAGGAGTGCTCCATTCTCGCGCTCGTCGACGGCGAGCGTGCGGTGCTGCTTCCGAGCTCGCAGGACCACAAGCGCGTTTTCGACGGCGACAAGGGACCCAACACGGGCGGCATGGGCGCATACTCGCCCGCGCCCGTCGTGACGGCCGACAAGCTGCCCGCCATCAAGGAGAAGATCATCCTTCCCGTCCTGCGCGAACTGAAGAAGCGCGGCATAACGTACCGCGGCATCCTCTACGCCGGGCTGATGGTGAACGACGAGAACTCCAACCCGCACGGCCCGCTTGCGAAGAGCGGCTCGAGCGTGAACGTGGTCGAGTTCAACGCGCGCTTCGGCGACCCCGAGACGGAGGCAGTGCTGCCGCGAATCGGCGGCGACTTCGCCACGGCGCTTCTGCACGCGGCAACGGGCTGCCTGCGCGACGAGGACGTGACGGTGAAGGACGAATGCGCCGCCACCGTGATTGTGGCCTCGGGAGGATATCCGGGCTCGTACGAGAAGGGCAAGGAGATTGCCGGCCTCGAAGGGAATCCCGCGCTCGTCTTCCACTGCGGCACGAAGAGGACGGATGACGGCAAGGTATTGACGAGCGGCGGCCGCGTCCTGTCGGTCACCGGCCTTGGTCCCGATCTCCGCTCTGCAGTTGACGCCGCGTATGCCGGCGTGGAGCGCATCTCCTTCGAGAATTCGTTCCACCGCAGCGACATCGCGCACCGCGCGTTCGAACGGGGGTAGGCCGATGCTCGCCCACCTGCTTGAGTTCATGATGCTCATCCTCTTCGGCGTCTCGTGGCCGTTCGCGATTGCGAAGACCTACAGGGCGAAGAGGGTGGACGGCAAGAGCCCGCTCTTCGAGATCATCGTGATAGCGGGCTACCTCTGCGGCATCGGCAGCCACTTCGCAAGCGGCCAGGGCATGTGGGTGATCGGCGTGTACGTGGTGGACATACTGCTTGTCTCGACCGATCTCTCACTCTACTTCTACTACAGCTTCAAGAACCGCCGCCGCGCGCCAGACGCCGCGCCGCCGAAGGTGGAGGGCGCGCCGTGACGGATGTGTTGAAGAGCATTGCCAAGCATTTGCTGCGCATCGCGCTCATGGCGTTGGTGTCGCTTGAGGTGATCGGCTCGTCGTTCATCAACCAGTTCATGTTCCATCCGGACTATGCGGGCAAAACGTACACCGAGCGCACGAAGGGGTTTGTGGACATCGGCACCAACGGCGTGAGAATCGCGGCCGTGGTGCTTGGTCCGGAGCGTGGAAAGAAGTCCTCGTCGGTCCGCTTCGTGCCGGTAGAGGGGGCGGACCACGGCGAGATCGCGAGCGGAATCGGGATAGACAGGTATCTTGAGATGGTGAGCGGCGCATGCGGGCGCCGCGAAGGCGCAGGCGAAGACGGAAAAGGGAGGCGCTGAGAAGGCCAGATGAATCGTGAACGCTGCGAGGGGTGGGCGCTCGCGGGCGCGGCGGCGGTCGTGGCCGGGATGCTTGCGTATTCGCATGGGCCGATCGTCTGGAAACTGGCGCAGCAGACGCTCTTCTACGCCGACTTCGCGGGATTGCGCGAGCTGCTGGGGCCGTGCTCCGCGCCGGGAGGACTGCTCGACTGGCAGGCGCGCGGGGTGCATGTGACTGCGTTGGGCGGCATGTGGTGGTTCTTCTACGTGATCGCGGCGGCGGGGACGATTCTCCTTTGGTGGCACGTATTCAAGACCCAGCGGAGAGGTCCGCTTGTGGCGCTTTCGTTTCCGGCGGCGCTTCTCTGCGTGTATCCGGCGCTTCTAGCTGGCACGGCGGTGTGGATGCTCGACGATCCGTCCGCCGGCTTCCGCAACACGTTCGGGCTCTGGACCGCGATGGGCGTGTACGTGCTTGGGCGTTCCACGCGCAGATGGGCGGCGGCAATCGCGGCAGCGTTGCTCTTCCCGTGGTTCGGAATCTATCCGCTCCTTGGCGCGGTGGCGGCGAGCGCGTGGTGCCTGCCGCTTCTGCTGCTGCCGGCGTGTGCGGCGCCGTTCTACAACGACCTCGCGATTGGCGAACTTTATCTGAGAAGCGGAGCCGTGTTCGACAGGCTGCGTTTTTGTCCGCTCAACGCGTGGACGGCCGGCGCGTTCGCATGCTTCTTCCTTGCGGCGGCGGAGGAGAGGTTCCGCTGGGCGGAGAAGGCGAATGGCGTGCGCCTTCTCGCGAAGCCGCGCATGAGATACGGTTTTCTCGCGGTCATGCTGGCGGCCGCTGCGGCGGGCGTGTGGGCCAGCAGGCCGCGTCCCGACCTGCGCGGACAGTTCACGCGCGAGCGCGCCGTGGTGGAGGGCCGCTGGAGGGACGTTCTGGCGGTGCCCCCTTCCAACGGCAACGCCCTCCGGATGGAGAGCGCGTACCGCATACTCGCCCTCCAGCGCCTCGACATGCTGCCGCTGCATCTCTTCGACGAGCCGCTTTGGAGCACGCACGACTCCACCGACGCGCAGGAGGATCTGATGGACGGCCATGAGCTGCTCTTCGCGTACGGCCTCCTCCTGCCTGCGCGCCGCTATCTCTTCGAGACCATGGCCACGAAGCGCTGGATGCCGCGCCACTTCCAGGTGCTGGGCGACATCGCGCTCCTCTTCGGCGAGAACGCTCTCGCCGAGCGCAACTACAGGCTCATGCTGCGCTGCCCATACTACCGCGACGCGGCGAAGGCGCGCCTGGCTCTGCTGAACGCGGAGAAGCCGGCGCTTCCGCCGGACCTGGAGCAGGTGGCGAGCATGGCCCGCACGCTCATGCAGATGCTCAAGGACGAGAAGGTGGAGTTCTTCGACGTGCAGCAGAACGCCGAGCAGCTGGTGTACAGCCACTTCGTGAGCGTGAAGGACTGCGACGCCCAGATCGCCCGCTTCTGCATCGCGTGCATGCTGCTGGAGAAGAAGCACGCGATGCTTGCGCTCAACGAGGGGTTGCTGGCGGAGATGTTCGGCTCGGCCGGTAACGTGCCGGCGAGCGTGCAGCAGGCGCTGATCGTCGCCGGCAAGGAGTCCTCGCTCGTCTCGCCTGCCGTGCGGCAGCAGGCGATGGCGTTCCAGGCGGACGCGAGGCGCGTGGCGTCCGGCGCGCTCGCGCAGGACGCGTTCCTCTCAAGATGGTCCACCTCATACTTCTTCTACAATGAATTCGTCAAATGACATCATCCGCAGATCGGCCTTCGCCATCGCTCTCGGCGCATGTGCCGCCGTGGGTGCCGCGACGGTTTTCCCCGACTACTTCAACATCGAGATTCCGCCGAACATCGCGCCGCTCAACTTCGACGTGGAGGGCGTGGATGGCGCGGTGGCGGTGACGCTGCGCGCGGAAGACGGCGCCACGCTCGCCGCGGAGGGCCCGAAGGTGCGCTTCCCCGAGCGCGCCTGGCGCCGCTTCATCTCCGCGCACGCCGGCTCGCGCATCACGGGCGAGCTCAAGACGGGCGGCGACACGTACTTCTTCACGAACACCGTCTCGCGCCATCCTATATCCTCCCACCTCTCATACAGGCTCATTCCGCCCGGATACACCGGCTTCAACGAGGTGGGCATCTACCAGCGCGACCTCACCACCTTCGCGGAGCGCCCCCTCTACCGCAACCTGCAGACGAGCCGCCGGCAGTGCGTGAACTGCCACACCTACAATGCATGCGACCCCTCCCAGTACCTCTTCCACACGCGCGCCTACAAGGCTGGCACGGTGGTGGTGAGCGCGAAGCACGGCAGGAAGATGATACGCCCTGAGATTCCCGGCGGCTACGCCTACGGCGTGTACCCCGCATGGCACCCCGGCGGCGACTACATCGCCTTCTCGTGCAACGACACGAGCCAGATATTCTACACGGCCAATCCGGACAAGATCGAGGTCATGGACTCGCGCAGCGACCTTCTGCTCTACAGCCTCCGGGACGGCAAGGTGACGATGATAGACGAAGACCCCACGCTCTTCGAATGCTATCCCACGTGGAGCCCCGACGGCAAGTTCCTCGTCACCTCCTCCGCGCGCACCCCGTTCCAGAACCTTCCGCCCGACCGCGACGGACGCGAGGCGCAGATGCGCGACAAGTACTCTCAGGTCATGTACGATCTTTCCGTGCGCACCTTCAACGCGTCCAACTGCACCTTCTCGTCCCGGCGCATTCTCGTGAACGCGCTCACCTCGAAGCGCTCCTTCACTTTCCCGCGCATTTCGCCCGACGGCCGCTGGCTCGTCTTCGCGGTGGGCCCGTACGGCGTGTTCAGCATCTGGCACCGCACGGCCGACCTCTGGCTGCTCGACCTGCGCAGGAACGAGGCGCGTCCCCTCAACGAGATCAACAGCGCCGCTTCCGAGAGCTACCACTGCTTTTCGAAGAACGGGCGCTGGATGGTGTTCTCGTCTCGCAGGATCGACGGCGTTTACACGCGCCCCTACTTCGCGGCGTTCGATCCGGAGAGGGGCGTATTCTCCAAGCCGTTTCTTCTGCCCGCCGAGGATCCCGCCGAACACGGCCGCAGGCTTCTTTCCTACAACATCCCGGAGCTGAGCGAAGGCCCTGTGCGCGAATCCCCGCGCGAGCTCCGCCGCCTCGTCGAGAGCGCCGATTGACAATCGCCCCTGCCGGGCGCCCCCCCCCGGTAGGGCGCGCGCCCCGCGCGCGCCGAGCGCGCCGCAATGCCGGGCAACATGCTCAATCCAGTTGTGCCTTCTGGGTTCAACTTCGGCTCGCATCTCGTTCCCGAGCCCACGAGCGGGCTCTTGATGATGCTGGGCGCCGGGCTTCTGGCGCTGCGCCGCCGGCGCAGGGCCTAGACCTTGCAGGGCAGATGCGGGACTGCCAGGGGATAAAGAGCGATTTCAAGGGATATCAAGCGATAGCGGACAGGCGATGCGCGGCTGTAGAGCCACTTCATCCACCTAGCGTCAACAGTGCGTGGCTTTTATCGCTTAAAATCCCTTAATATCCCTTAATATCCCTTCCCCCCCAAAAAAAAGCCTTTGCCCTGCAGCCGCAATAATGATATAATAGCGGCATTACAGTCATCAAGGGAGAGCAAATGAAGAAGCTATTGACAATGATTGCCATGGCGGCGATGGCGGCTTTTGGCGCGCCGAAGGTGATCATCGATACCGACATCGGCAGCAGCACGGATGACCTGTTCGCTCTGGAGATCGCGGCGCAATATCATAAAGAGGATGTGATTGAGCTCGCCGCCGTGATGCTCGATCGCCCTGGAGCCGACAACTTCGCCTTCACCGACGCGTACCTCCACTACCACGAGCTCGACGATGTTCCGATCGGCACCATCGGCGACGAGAAGGACTCTCGCAGGGTGTTCGTGCCGTACGCAACTCTCGTGCACACCAATGATGCCTCGGGGCGCGCAGTGATGCCGCGCCTTCCGGCGGGGAAGCGTCCCGGCGCGGTTATGGAGGCGGTTCGGCTCTACCGCCGCATCCTCGCCGATGCGCCGGACCGCTCGGTGGACGTGTGCGCGATAGGCTTCTTCACGAACCTGATGCGCCTTCTTGACACGCCGCCCGATGCCGTCTCGTCCCTCTCGGGACGCGACCTCGTGGCCCGCAAGGTGCGCACGCTGCGCATAATGGCCGGATCGTTCGACCGATCTCTCGATCATCCCGAGTACAACGTGTGGGGCGACATCCCCAGCGCGCGGCGGATATTCTCCGAATGGCCCACGCCGATCGTGTGCACGCCGTACGAAGTGGGCGTGCGCGTGTACTATCCCTGCAAGGAGGTGCGCGAGGACTTCCCCGCGAACCACCCGATAGCGCTCTCCTACGGTCGCTGGGATCCGGACGGACCGCGCTCCAAATCGCAGCTGATGTGGGATCCGATGACTGTGCTTGCGCTGATCGACGAGGAGAAGAAGCTCGGCTTCTTCTCCAGTTCGGAGACAGGGCGGGTCGAAGTGGATGGCCAAGGCTACACGGCGTTCCGTCCTGACGCCGACGGGCGCACAACAGTGCAGGATCTTCCGCTCGGCCGTGCGGTGCGCGTGCGCAGATGGATGCGGCGCTTCGCCTCGGGCGAGAACCGCATGCCCGAGATCGAAGGCGGATGCCTGCGCGTTGCGGAGATCGCGCCTCAGCCGCGAGAGGGGGCGGCAGGGGAGTTCATCGTGCTCACAAATCTCTCGTCGCAGATAGAGCTTGACCTTTCGGGCTGTCGCGTGGTATGCTCGCGTCCCGAACTGGAGGTCGCAGTGGAGGCGAAGATACCGCAGGGCGTGAAGCTGGCCCCGCGCGGCGCGATCCGCCTGGAGAGAAACACGTACTGGCCGGATTCCGAGCTGCCTGCGAAGTCGCTCAACATCCTCATCTACGGCGCCGATGGCGGAGTGAAGAGCGAGGCGTTCGTGGATACGCGCTGGTGGAACGGCGAGTGCGACGGCACTGGCAGGTACTTCGTGGCCAAGGCGTGGCGTCCGCTCGTTCTGCGTGCCGACCAGTGGCGTCCATCCGGCGAGCGCAGGGCGAAGAAGCCGCGCGTGATGATTCTCCACACGAACGACACGCACACGCACATCGACGACGGCAACGTCACCTTCTCGCAGATCGCCACCGAGAAGGCGCGTCTGCGCGCGGCCGGCGAGAACGTGATTCTTGCCGACGCAGGCGACTATGTGCAGGGTACCGCCTACGGCGGATACGACGAGGGCAGAAGCGTGATCGACATAATGAACGCCACGGGATATGACGTGGCGACGCTTGGCAACCACGAGTTCGACTATGGCATCGCGGCGATGACGGCGAATGTGGCGAGATGCGCGTTTCCCGTGACGAGCTGCAACCTTGTGCGCAGAAACGCGGCGGACGAGCCGGGAGAGCGGGTGCTGCCCGCCTACGTGGTGGTGACGGGAGGGACGGCGCGCGTCGCGTTCGTGGGAGTGACAACGCCCACCACGCTCGTCGCCTCGAAGCCGGCTACGTTCCTCTCGGCGAAGGGCGACTACCGCGAGTGGGACTTCATCGCGGGCGAGAAGGGCGAGGCGTTCTACGCCGCCGTGCAGAAGGCCGTGGACGAGGCGTCCGCGAAGGCGGACTACGTGGTGGTGCTGGGGCATCTGGGCGTCTCGGCCGACTGCGCGCCGTACATGTCCACGGACCTGATCGCCCACACCACGAACTTCGTTGCGCTCATCGACGGCCATTCCCACTCATCTATGGAGGGCGCGCGCGTGAAGAACGCCATTGGCCGCGAGGTGATACTCGCGCAGACGGGGTGCTACCTCGGCGCGCTTGGCTGCCTCACGCTCGACGACGGCGCGTGCGTGGCGGCGTCCACCTTGTTCCCGGCGCGCACCAAGGAGCCTGAGGTGGAGTGGCTCGAGACGCGCCTGATCGGCGCCGTGGAGCGCCAGCTTGGCGCGCGCCTCGCGATCGTCGATTCGGCGGTTTGCTCGTTTACGCCCGGCACAGGGGTGCGCCTTGCGCGCTCGCAGGGGTGCGCGGCGGGAGACTTCGCGGCGGACGCGTACTGGTGGTATGTGCGCGAGAAGGCGGGGCTGCGCTGCGACTTCGCGCTCGTGAACGGCGGAAACGTGCGCGCGGACATTCCGAAGGGCGAGGTGACATTGAAGACGCTGCGCACAGTGCAGCCGTTCGGCGGCGGCGTGGGGCTTGTCGAGGTTGACGGAGCGACGGTGCTCGATGCGCTGGAGTTCGGCGCGCAGGTGGTGGGCAAGAGCGAGAGCGGCGGGTTCCTTCATGCGGCCGGACTTCGCTACGTGATCGACGCGCGGATTCCATCCAGCGTGAAGGTTTCTCCTTCGGGCGCATGGACGGGCGGGCCGACCGGCGCGCGCCGTGTGGGCCATGTGCAGGTGTACGACCGCGAGAAGGGCGAATATGTGCCGCTCGATCCAGCGAAGAAATACTTCGTGGCGGGCAACAGCTTCACGCTGATAGAGGGGGGCGACGGGTTCGAGATGTTCAAGCGCGCACGCTCTGTGAACAAGACGCTTGAGACCGACTATGTGGCGCTGGCTGACTATGCAAAGGCGTTTACGAAGGGCAGCAACGGTGTGCCGCGCATAAAATCTGCCAACTCTCCTCTTGCAAAACTAAAAAAATATCCACTTGCATACGAAAAACCAGAAGGTTCAGGACGAGTCACCATACGATAGTAAAATTTTTTAAAAAATTTTGTCATCGGCTGGGGAATTAAGCATATATTCAAGTGTTGAGAGCCTGAGACTCTTTCCTCAGTTAACCAAAGACGCCCGAGCCGGATTCCTAGCCGCCTCGGGCGTACGTGTTTTTATAGGTTTCGAAGTTTCTGGTTTCTGGTTTCGGGGTTTGGGGTTTGGGGGACTGTCCCCAAAGGGGGTTTGGGGGACTGTCCCCAAAGTATTCATGGCTGATTGCATAATTCCACAATTCCATAATCAACAAGATACTAGATTCGCGGAAGCCTAGACAACAATGTTTTGTTGTGATACAATACCCGTGAACGCACATGCCGACCGAAGATGCGCGGAATGCAAGCCATATGGAGCAAGGGCATAATTCGGCTGCAACGGAACAGGAGAAGTGGAAAAAACATGAGACGCAAAACGCAAAGTATGAAAGGCGTCATTGCATTGGCTGTAACAGGCGTTGCCGCCGGCTTGCTCGTGGGCGCGGCACGTTGCGATGTTGTGGGATTGTTGAAAGGAGATGTAAGATGAGAACGACGTTTTTGACTGTCTGCGGCTTGTCCGCAGTATCACTTTTCGCCGTCTTGCCGATTTACGGGGGCATTGACGGTGTTGCCGGAAATGACGGAAGGACGTTGACGGGAGAGGCCATCCAGTCGGCAGTTGACGCCGCCGCAGCAGTCGGCGGAGGAGTCGTTTCGCTGGAGCGCGGGAAGACCTACCATTCGGGCACGATTCATCTGAAGAGCGGCGTCACGCTTGAGATCCCGGAGGGCACGGTGATCGTCGGGGGCGAAAATCCGGACGACTACGACGACATCGACGACCCTCGCATAGACGTCACGCCGGAGAGGTCGAAGAAGGTGTTCATTTCGTGTCTTTTCGCGACGAACGTGACGATCAGGGGCGGCGGCGTGATCGATGGGCGCGGTCTATGCTTCTACGACGTCAAGAGCAACAACGGGGCCGGACAGTTCGTCAAGCCGCCGCATCCTCGCCCGCGCATGGTGCAGTTCGTCGGCTGCCGTAACGTGCGCTTCGAGGGCGTGACCTTCAAGGACAGCCCCGGATGGACGTGTTGGATCAGGAACTGCGAGGACGTGGAAATCGAGCGCGTGAAGGTGTTCGGAGACCAGCGCATGCCCAACAACGACGGTCTGCACATAGATGGATGCCGCCGCGTGCATATACGTGATTGCGATCTCAAGACAGGCGACGACTGCATCGTCATGCGGGCGATACGCGGGCCCGGAGGCAAGTCGCTCTGCGAGGACATGACGGTGGAGGATTGCCGGCTCGACAGCACCTGCCAATGCGTGCGTCTGGGATGTCCGACGGACGGCACGATCCGCCGGGGCGTGTTCCGCAGGCTTGTCATGCGCGGCGCGAACGGTATATTCTGCAACCACCCCGCGCGGTGGATGCACCCGGGCGAAAGCGGCGGCTTCGGGATGGAGGACATCTTGTTCGAAGACTGCGACATCGCCGTCCGCCATTACCCGATTTTATATCAGGCCGATCCCGGCGTGATGCTTGGGTCGCTCGGGAACACCGTCTTCAGGAACATCTCGATCAAGGCGCATGATGCGATACGCCTTCTTGGCACGGGCGATTCCCCGGTCTGCAACGTAACCTTCGAGAACGTGACGGGAACATTGCGCGACAGCGTCCCATTGCGCATGGAATCCGTCCGCGGCATCACGTTCAAGGATTTCAGCGTTACGGGCGGCCTCGGCAAGAAACACCCCATGGCCGTCGGCGGCAAGTGTACCTGGTAGCGGCTTTGCATTTTCGCCTGAAATGGGATATAATGTCCGCATGCAAACATATTTACCGATGAAAACATATTTACCGAGAGTTTCCGATTTGATGATCATTGCTGTGGCCGCGCTTGTGTCGGCTGTCGCGTTCGACGCTGCGGCGGGCGAGCCGGTCGGCTTCAGGGAGCAGTGCCGGAAGCAGCGCGCCTCTTTGGCCTGTCGTTCGGTCGAACAGAATGAAACACATAACAGACAATGAACATGAGTAAACTGATTACCTTCGCCGCAGTCGCGGCGTGTGCGGCATTCGCCGCGATGGCGGACAAGAAGCAGTTCAGCGCTTTGGACGGCGAAGAGGCGAAGCGCGTCAAGACGCATAATTTGGATGGCTCGCCCGTCGTCTGCGAGAGCGTCGCGACGGTCGAAGGGCGCGAGGCGTCGCTTCTCCCGAAGGGACGCCAGTTCAAGCTGGTCTGGAACGACGAGTTCGACGGCGATCGTCTGGACGACTCAAAATGGGGCTGGCGCACCAACTTCTGGGGGCGTCCCGCGCACTGGTTCGCGACGCCGGAGGACAATGCGCACGAAGTGAAGGACGGGCTTTTGCATTTGAAGCTCGTCAAGCGTCCGGACGGGCAGTTCGTCTCGCCGCAGCTGCAGACGGGCGAAATCGTCTGGGACGTGCCGCCTGCGGAGAATTCCAAAAATTTCTGGCCGCTCCCGAAGCGCGGCAAGCCGAAGTTCACGCACCGCTACGGCTACTACGAATGCCGCTGCCGCCTGCAGCAGAAGCCGGGATGGTGGTCCGCGTCCTCGATGCCGGGTATGAGGTATGCCTGGATCGTGTTCCAGTGCCTGCCAAGCCTGTATGGCGGCATTTCAGGGAGATTGGGCCGTTCGTCTTGTGCTTTCATGCCCATAGTATAACATAAAACTGAATAAAATCAAGACGAAAACAATGAAATATGAGGTTATCCCACACCCCCTCAAAGAAATTGCATTTTTCCCCTTGCGCCGGAAGCGCGGATTTGGCATAATGGTTGTGCTGAATCTTTCAGCCGCGCAGATGTGGTTTTGCGAGTTCCCTCAGGCCGCGGCCTGGCTCGCAGACGGCGCGGAAGAGGGGTTTTGCAACTACCTCATAGGAGAAAATACATGTCTATAACCGAATGTTTCCGTAGGGGGGTAGAAACCCGTAATTATGCGTCGGCGTTCGCGCTGGCGGCAGTATTGACGGCGGCGGCATTAGCGCCGTTTGCCGCATCGGCGGGGTCGGCTACGCTCAAATGCGCGGGCTACACCGGAACCGAGACGCTGGAGAACTTCCAGGCGCTGATCAAACTGGACGAGGGGCGCTACGGCTTCAGCTACGCCGATTGCGCCGACCAGGCGGCAGGCACGGACGTGTGGTTTTCGTCCGACGCTGCCGGGGACGCCGTCCTCGAACGCGAGATCGACACATGGAACCCAGACGGCTGCTCCTACATCTGGGTGAAGATTCCGTCTCTTGCCGCCGGCACGGAGATTACGATGCACTGGGGCGACGCGTCGAAGGCGCAGGCGGCGGCGAACACGGCAGTGTGGACCGGCTTTGCCGGCGTGTGGCACATGGGCAAAGCGAGCGGCGCGGAGACAGAGCCGGACGCGACAGGCCACGAACTGGACGCGACGCCCCACGCCAGTACACACACCGGCTGTGTCGGCGACACCGATTTGATGATCGCTGAGGCGGACGGCTTAACCGGCGGCTGTCGCACGAACACGGTTGAGGAAACCAAAGCCAATGCGCTGGTCGTGTCGCCCTACAAAAGCAAACTGACCGATTTCAACACGTTCAGCGTCGGCGGCTGGTTCTACCAGACCGTGGCCCACAAAAGTGGCGTAGCAGGCGGCTACCGCCTGTTTTGCACCCGCCCCGCCACGCCGAATCCCGGCGGCACCGCCGCAAAATACAACGGCTGGGAGTTGACGGACGCCGTAGACGGCGATCCAAACAAAGCGGCGAGGATAACCTACGGAAAAACCGCGACACAAGAAATCGCCCCGGTGGCAATAACGGAAAGCACACTCAACAGGTGGACCCACTACTGCGTGGTGTTCGACAGCGCGTCGCTGTCGGTGAAGGCGTATGTCGATGGCGTGCAGGTGAACTCGAAGTCGCTGAACAGCGCCCAGCTGCCCACGGACGACAACGGCTTCTGGATAGGCAGGTTCGGCAATCGCGCAAACCCGTTCGTCGGCAAGTACGACGAAATACGCATGTACAACGGCGCGATGTCCGCCGATCGCGTGAAGGCCGACTACGACACTGTGAAGACGCCGACGATGTTCTTCTGTCTGTCCGAGCCGAAGTCCGTCACGCTCGAATGCACGGGCTACACCGGGAGCGAGACGCTGGCGAACTTCCAGGCGTTGATCAAGCTGGACGAAGGCCGCTACGGCTTCAGCTACGCCGAGTGCGCCGACCAGGCGGCGGGCACGGACGTATGGTTTTCGTCCGACGCTGCGGGGGACGCCGTTCTCGAACGCGAGATCGACACATGGAACCCAGACGGCAGTTCCTACATCTGGGTGAAGATTCCTTCGCTTGCCAAAGGTACGGAGATTACGATGCACTGGGGCGACGCGTCGAAGGCGCAGCCCGCCGCCAACACAGCGGTGTGGACGGGCTACGCCGGCGTCTGGCACATGGGCAAGGCGAGCGGCGCGGAGACCGAGCCGGACATGACAGGCCACGAGTTGCACGCAACTCCCCACGCCTCGTCGTACTCCGGCAGCATAGGCAACACGGCGCTGATGGTCGCCGCCTCGGACGGAGTCGCCGGAGGAAGCCGCGTGCATACGACGGAGGCCAGCATCTGCAACGCTTTGAAAGTGCCGAGCTACAAGAACCAACTGGACAACTTCAACACGTTCACCATCGGCGGCTGGTTCTTCCAGACGCTGCGCCATCCGGGCTGGAACCGCTTCTTCAGTTCGCGAGCCGCTACGCCGAATGGCGGCGTGTCCAACGGCTGGGAGCTGACATCTCCCAATAACGATTCCAACAACAAAGAAATACCCTCCGGTGTGGATAAAAACGAGTATTTGGACTGCTACGTGGGAAGAGTGTATTCGGGTGGTGCCTCCAAATCGACAAAGTTCCTGCCGACGGCAAAGGTGGAGAGCGTAGTGGGTAGATGGGTTTACTATTGCGTGGTGTTCGACGACACGTCGATGAAAGCGTATGCCGATGGCGTGCAGGTGAACGCCGGAACGATACCCAGCGATTGTCTGCCCACGGCAGACAACGGTTTTTGGGTGGGCAGGTATGGCGACCGAGGAAACACGTTCATCGGTAGATACGACGAAATACGCATGTACAACGGCGCGATGTCGGCGGATCGCGTGAAGGCCGACTACGACACGGTGAAAGCGCCGGTGGAGTTTTTCGCGCGACCCGACGGCGTGGCGACTGCGGAATGGACGGGCGCGGCGGGGAACGGTTCGGTGGCCGACGCCGGGAACTGGCTGTGCAAGGGCGCCGCCGGCAATGTCATCGAAGACGCGCTGCCCACGGTGGATACGGCCGTCACGGTTTCGGGCGGCGCGGTCGTCATGCAGGCACCCTCCGGCACTACGCTGCAGTATGCGACCCTTGCGATAAACTGCACGCTGGGAGCGGACTGCGACTGGCGTGGGCTCGGGAGCGTGGAAATCGCCGGAACCGTCGCGCTCGGCGGACACACGCTCACGCTTGCGGACACGAAGGGATCCGGCACAATAACGGGCGAGGGCAAGCTCGTCGTCGATGTTGCCGAGGGCAAGACGGTGACGAACGGTTCGCTGGCGCTCTCCGGCGCGCTGCAGCTGGAGAAGACGGGCGAAGGAACGTTCACCGCCTCGAAGACGGGTCAGACATACACTGGCGGCACGACCGTCACCGGCGGCACGTTCATCCCCGGCGCGAACGGCACGAGCCGCACGACCGGCGCAAGCGGCTCGCAGATAACCGTCGGCGCAGACGGCGTGTTCAACCTTCATGGTCGCAATGCTTTTCAGGATTACCATTTCGTCCTGGACGGAGGATCGCTGAAAAACGACGTGGCCATTGCCAGCGTCCATGAGGTAGTCGGCATAGCGTCCATCACTCTTGTCGCCGACTCCTCATTTATCCTCGATCAACATATCGGACTGTTCAATGCATCCAAAGCGCAAGTCAACTTGGATCTTGGCGGGCATACTCTCACGCTTCACGGCGGTGCGGCTCTTTACATGACGAACGTCAAAGCGACGCAAGGACGCATCGTCTTGGCCGGAGAAACCTATGCGAGCGGCACCGGCGGCACGCGCATAAACTGCCATACGTCCCCAGCTTCCGATCTGTCTGCGGCGGAACTGGTGATGAACGGGCATTCAGCCGTGCTCGTGCTCGCGAGCCCGTTCAAAGTCGGCGCATACGAGTGCAATTCGACATACTATGTGGGAAACGACGGATATAAAGGCCAAATGCATGTTTACGGGAGGTTCGCGCCGAACACCGACCGCTTCTACGGTGCGACGCTCCAGAACGGCGCGATGCTCGATTTGAGCGCTCGCACCGGCTGCTTCAACACGAAGGGGAGCGGACACATCCTCGATGCGTATTGTTCGCTCGGTTTCGCGTCTGGCGCGGCGATCACCGTGAATCTCGCAGGGCGCACGGATCTCGGCGCCATCGCCAAGTCCGCTCTGCCGCTCGTCGTCCAGTGGGCGACGGAGCCGAACGCGACCTTCACCATCGACCCCGAAACGGCGAAGAGATTCAATCTCGAAAAGTGCACGATAGAAACGACGGACGGCGAAACGACCACCACGGTTCGAGGCCTCCGGCTCAGATACAAGCCGGGCTTGATTATCACAGTCAGGTAAGGCGACGGCACGGGCGGGCCGAGCTCACCCCTGCCAAGGCATCCGCTTCGCGGACAACCTTTGGCTGGGGGGGGGGTAAAATGATATTGTTTTTTTGTTGTCATAGGAGGATTCAACCATGAGTATGCGAAAACTGATGAAATTCGTGATGGTATGCGCTGCTGCGGCGGCCTCGCCGGTGTGTGCGGATACAGTCGAATGGAATGGCGAAGCCGGAAACGGCAGCCTGAGCGACGGCGGCAACTGGGTTGGCGGCGTTGCGCCCGTTGCGGGCGACGCGCTCGACTTCTCTTCCATCGCTTCCGCCACCACGCTCAATGCGGACTTCGGCGATGGCCGCACGTTTGGTGCAGTGACAATGGGCAATGGCGTGATCACCTTCATGGGAGCGTTTGCGGTTGCGTCGTTCAGCAATTATGCCAACGTCGCAGTCGGGGCGAATTCCACCGTCACCATCAACAACAACATCTCGTTCGCCACCGCCCAGCCCCTTTGCAATACGATTGCGGCGGGCGGCAAGCTCCATCTCAAGGGATCGCTCACCCTCACGCATTCTACAGGCGATTTCCTGTTTGCGAAAAGCAACTGCGACGGCGCCGTCGTGGCCGAGGGCGGCATTGCGATTGCGGGGAAGGGCTGGACGGTGATGAATACGAGGGCGCTTGTCCTTGGGCTGAAAGGCATATCCTTTAGCAAGGACGTTCCGATCATTTTCACGAACAACGGCACGGTGTATTCGCTTGGCGCAACGACAGTGCTTGGCACGGCGGAGATGGGATCGTATTGCGGCAGCAAGCCGCTCACGATCTGCACGACGCAGTTCGAGTCGGACCAGCCAGCAACGATCACGTTCGCCGGGAATTTTACAGGCAGGAAGAATTATTGGGCGGCAGGGGTGGTGACAGGCTGCGGAAAGGTCGTGTTCCCTTCCACTTCAAGCTCAAACCGCGGAATTACGGCCACCGACGGCTCGACGCTCGCCATGACCCCCGGCGTCAACATGACGGGGGCGGGCGGCGAGACTCTCGCGGTAAATCCGGGCGCGACGCTTGAAGTCGCCGCTGCGGGTACTGTCGGAACCCGTGGAAACCTCACGTTTGCGGCCGGCTCCACGCTCGACATCGCCGCCTGCTCCGCCGGATATGCGGTGCTTTCGGTTAGTCAGACGCTGACGCTTCCGTCGAGCGGCACGGTCAACCTCACATTGAACGGAGGCGCGTTCACACCGGGCGTTTACGTGATTCTCGCGAACAGCGGCGTGACTGCGGCAATGGGCGAAAAGTTCAGTTTCTCCACAAGCGGAGAAACTGCCGCCTGGAGTGTCGTCGGCAACAGACTTGTCCTGACGGTCGGCTCCGTTCCCGCCAACCGCTGGACGGGGGCCGCCGGCGACGGCAACATGTCCAACGGCGCGAATTGGGGCGGCGGCGTTGCCCCTACGGACGGTTCGACGCTTGATTTCTCGGCCGTGGCCATCGCCACGACCGTCAATGCCGACATCGCAGACGCCGCTTTCGACGTGCTGACGATGGGCTCCGGCGTGATCACCTTCACGGGGGCGCTCACGGCGTCGGCGTTCAGCGACTATTCCAGGATAGCGGTCGGGGCGAATTCCTCCGTCACGATAGACAACAGTCTTTCGTTCACCGGCAACAACAAGATCCTTTGCAACGCCGTCGCGGCGGGCGGCAAACTCCGCGTCACGGGATCGCTCACCATAGCACACGCTTCCGGAGATTTCTATTTCACGCAGAACAATTCCGCCGGCGCCGTCGCGGTCGATGGCCGAATTACGCTCAACTCCCCCGGTTGGGTGGTGTTAAGCGCGAAGGCGCTCGCCGTCGGCGAAGACGGCATAGCGTTCAGCAGAGAGAACTGCAGATTATGTGTTTTCAACAACGCCTCGCTGTATCCGCTTTGCGCGACCGCGTCCATGGGCACGGCCGGATTAAACGCATACAGCGTAAACAACGGAAGCACGTTCACGATCTGCACGACGCAGTTCGAGTCGGACCAGCCCGCGACTATCACGTTCAGCGGAAGAATCGGCGGCGTGAAAAATTATTGGAACGGGGTGGCGGTGACAGGCTGCGGAAGAGTCGTCTTCACCTCCGATTCATATACCGACCGCGCGTTGACGGTGAACGACGGGGCGACACTCGCGATGACGCCAGGCTGCAGCACCACGTCTGCGGGCGACCAGACGTTTACGATCAATTCTGGCGCCACGCTGGAGGTTCCCGCATCCGGCACGACGGCACTCGGCTTTAACAAGACCATAATCAACAGCGGCGCGACGCTCGCGTTCAACTTCACGGACAGGATGGCTGCGCCCGTGCTTGCGCTCGGGTCTAACAAGACGAGTTCGCTTCCAGGGACGGTTGACGTGAAGGTGTCGGCATCCGTCGGAGTAGCGCCGAAGGTCGGAAAGTACGCGCTCACGAGCGGAATGGACTTCACGGGCAAGACTGTCAACTTGATCGACAGGCCGAAGTGGGCAAGAGGCGTTTCGGTTGACGAAAACGGGAATCTCATGTTGACCGTGATTTCCAATGGCTTGGTTGTCTTGGTCAAGTAACGTCCATGGCGCGTGAAAAGTTTTGCCGTGTCCTCATGGTTCTCTTGCGGTAAAGGTGCGTTTTTTTTTTTTGATATACTGCTTGCGAGAAAACAGCTAGAAAAAGAGGATAAAATGTCCATCAAATCAGAAACCGGCAGAAGATGTTTGTTTGAAAAGGCCGCTTGGACCATGACGGCGGCGGCGTTGGCGCTGTCGTGTACCGCGTTTGCGGCGGATGCGTGTTGCGGCGGCGGCGACTGGCTTCTCGATCCTTCGCGGTACAAGGCGGTCGTGCGCGAGGCCGGCGGCGCGTGGATTCTCGAGAACGGGCTTGCGCGGCGTGAGATCGCAGTCAGGCCGGGTGCGGCCACGACGTCGTTCAAGTGTCTCGCCACGGGCGAAGAGCTTGTGCGCGGCGTGTCGCCGGAGGCGCGCGTGACGTTCGACGGCGTGGAATGCCAGGTGGGCGGCATGACGGGGCAGCCCGTCCTCAACTACATGCTTCCGCAGTGGGTTGCCGGAATGAAACCGGTGCCGGGGGCGTACGAATTCACCGGCGCGGAGACGGGCGAGATCGCGGAGCGCTTCGCGTGGAAGCCGCGTCCGGAATGGCTTTCGCGCGAAGTGGCGTGGCCGCCGAAGGGGAAGCACCTCGTCATGCACTACGCGCCGCCGAAGGGCGCGAAGCCGCTGCCGCTGGTCGACGTCCACTACGAGATCTACGACGGCGCGCCGCTCGTCTCCAAGTGGATCGCGGTGTCGAACAGCACGGGCCGCGCCGTGCGGATAGACTCCTTCACGGCGGACGAGCTTCGTCTCGCGGAGTCTTCTGGAATGCAGGACTTCGAGCGCTTCCCCGTGCCGTACAACCTGCACGTGGAGAGCAACTACGGCTACGAGGGCAACCTCGGATGGCGCGGGGAAAAGGCGCCCGCCGTGCATTACGTGACGGACAAGGCGTACCGCACGCAGGAAAACTACCTGTACGAAGGGCGGCACACCCTGAAGTGCAGCCCCGAAAGCGGTCCGGGCGAGGTGCTGCAGCCCGGCGGCACGTTCGAGAGCTTCCGCGTGTGGGAGCTTCTTTTCGACGGCACCGACCGCGAGCGGCGCGGCCTCGCCATGCGCAGGATGTACCGCCTCGTTGCGCCGTGGACGTGCGAGAACCCGCTCATGTTCCACAAAACCACGTCGAAGCCCGCGGACATCCGCGCCGCGATCGAGCAGTGCCGCGAGACCGGTTTCGAGCTCGTGATCATGAGCTTCGGCTCCCGGTTCAACCTCGAATCAAAGGACCCCGCCTACCGCGCCCTCTACAAGGGGCTCGCCGACGAGGCGCGCGCCGCCGGAATCGCGCTGGGCGGCTATTCGCTCATGTCGTCGCGTTCGGCCGGCGTCAAGGCGGACAACGTCCACAACCCCAAGCCCGTCTTCGGCGTCGCGCCGTGCCTCTGCTCGCGCTGGGGGCGCGACTACCTCGACACGCTCGCCTCGTTCATGGCGGAGGCCGGGTTCGGCGTGTTCGAGAACGACGGGCCGTTCCCTGGCGACTTCTGCGCCGCCACCAACCATCCTTATCACGCGGGGAAGGCCGATTCCGTGTGGAAGCAGTGGCGCGCGCAGAGCGACCTGTACCGGTTCTGCCGCGCGCACGGCATATACGTGAACCAGCCGGACGGCTATTTCCTCGAGGGCGGCAACAAGACCGGCGGCGGCTACCGCGAGACGAACTGGTCGCTGCCGCGCAGGTACCAGGTGCTCATCGAGCGGCAGAACGTCTATGACAACAACTGGACGCGCAACACGTCGATGCACTGGATGTTCGTGCCGCTTTCGCAGTACCACGGCGGCGGCGCGGCGGCGACGATCGAGCCGCTTTCGGAGCATCTCGACCACTACTCGGCCCGCTTCGCCAACCTGCTCGGCGCCGGCATACAGGCCTGCTGGCGCGGTCCGCGCCTGTACGACACGCCCGAGACGCTTGCAATGGTGAAGAAGTGGGTGGGTTTCTACAAGCGCAACCGGCGCGTGCTGGACGGCGACATGATCCACCTCCGCCGTCCGGACGGGCGCGACTGGGACGGATGGATCATGGTCGATCCAACGCCCGGCAAAGGCATGCGCGCGATTGCCTCGCTTTTCAATCCGCTCGACGAGCCGATCCGTCGGCGCGTCGTGCTGCCGCTGTACTACGCGGGGCTTTCGGGGAAGGCTGAGATCGCCGTCGGCGACGGTGCGGCGTTCGTCCCCGTGGCGCTTGACGCGCGCTGCCGTGCCGAAGTGGAGGTCTTGATTCCGGCGAACGGGAACATCCGCGTGTACGCAAAGTCCAGCTGAATAGCTTAATGGGTACAGCCCCCGTCTGACCAGAAACCAGAAACCAGAAACTAGAAACCAGAAACACTCACACTTTCACACTTTCACGCTTTTGTTTACGCATGACAACTTTCGAGATGGCGATATATCCGCCGGCGAGGGCTGCGCCGCCGAGAATGACCCATACGAGGTTCGCGTCGATCATGTCTTTGCCCTTATGAACGAGCTCAAGGTAGGTGATGTCGCGGGATGTCATTCCGAGGCCATATCCTGCCGTTGCGAGAATGATGGTCCAGACTCCCGCACCGAGGCCTGTGAAGAGCGCAAAGCGTCCGATTGGCATCTTGGCGAGTCCGGCGGGAATCGAGATGAGCTGGCGGATGACGGGGATCAGGCGGCAGATGAAAGTGGTGGCCGCGCCGTAGCGGTTGAACACTTCGCATGCGCGGTCTAGGGCTTCCGGCTTCACGAAGAACCATTTCCCGTAGCGCCGCAGGAAGGGCTCGCCGAGGCGGACGGAGAGATAATAGTTGAAGAAAGCGCCCGCGAGCGATCCGGCGAGACCCGCCACGCAGGCCAGCACGAGGTCCGGAACGGGTGCGTGAAGCGAGAGTTCGCCGCGGGCGGCGAGGAAGCCGGCTGGTATCATCACGATTTCGCTGGGAAACGGGATGAACGAGCTTTCCACGGCCATGAAGAGGAAAATGAGAGCGTAGCCCCACACGGGTGCGAGTGCTGCCATGGTATCGAGATGAGATGCGAGTTGATCTAGCATGGTTTGAAGGTTTGAAGGTTTGAATGTTTGAAGGTTTGCGAGTTTGAGGGTTTGGGGGTGTGAAGGTTTGAAAGTTTGAGGGTTTGGGGGGTTGGGGGTTTGGGGGGCTGTTGGGTGAGATAGGTGGGATTGTTGGGATAATATTCAGCCGACTGCCATTTGCAATTTGATTCGCACCACGTCAGCTCACAGTATCTGCAGTGCCAAAAACGGTTCCCTTGCGTATGGCCGTGGCACTGTGCGTTCGGTTTGAACGCCGTTGGCGACCACTTTCACGGTGATGTCGCCCTGGAACTGGTCGTAGCGGCTCCAGGCGCAGACGATGGCTGCGGCGAGATCGAGGTCGGCGGGAGAGGTGACTACGGGGAGGATGGCGGTGGGGCCTGGAACCGAGACGGGGGCGACGAGCGTATCGGATGGGGCGAGGCGTTCCTGGAGGGTGCGGTTCTCCTTGGCGTCGCGGCCGAGGATCACGCCTGTGCCGCCTGGCAGGCGGAAGCGGCGGGCGATGTTTAGCAGTTCCACGAGGCGGCGTTCGCGAAGGCCCTCGTGGTCGAGAAGGTCCTTGAGGCGGCGGCCGAATCCTTTTTCGGTGAGCTTGCAGCCACCGGCGGGGGAGGGGTAGTCCACCAGGCCGAACTGCGCGGCGAGGGCCATCTGCGGCTCGCGGCGGCGACCGGATAGGGCGAGCAGCTTCGAGCGGTCGATCAGGCCTTCCTGTTCGGGGATGGTGGGTTCGAGAAGCTGGGCGCAGAGCGGACGCAGCAGGCGGCCTTTGAGCCCGGAGCATTTCTCCACCACGCCAAGGGACTGTTTGTTCTGCGACATCGGGCGCTGGTTAAGGACTTCGCCGGTGGAGACGAAGTCGAATCCGAGCGATGTCATCATCTCGCCCGCGCGCGCTATCATGCGCGCGTGGCAGTCTATGCAGGGATTCATTGCGCCGCCGAAGCCGTGCGGTGGATTTTCGACGAGGGCGATTTCGTCGTCCGTGAAGTCCACCACGTGGAGTGGCAGATCGAGCGCGGCGGCGGCCTTCTTCGCGCTGTCGGGCTGGAAGAAGGGGGTGGCGAACGTCACGCCCTCCACGTATGCGCCGGCGGCGCGCAGCACGCACACTGCTAGCTGCGAGTCGAGTCCGCCGCTCAGCAGGCTGAGACCTTTGGCCGTTTTTTCCGTTGTCATAGGCACTTCACAAGGGGCTTGTACTTTGCGAGGTAGGCGGCGTTCTTCTCGTCGCCGCCTGGAGCGTTGGCGGAGTTCCACACGGGGGGAGTGATGCCGCGCTCCACGCACTGGCGGCAAGTCTCGATCTCGAGGAGGTGGGCGATGGTGAAGTCCACGACGTTCGATATGGGGGCGATGGGGGTGGACATTCCGGGAACGGTGACTACGGCGTCGCCTACGGGGTTGTAGTCGTCGATGCAGACGTCGGCGTAGTCGAAGAGGTTCTTGCCGTTCGGGTGGCGGATGAAGTGGTCTTTGGGCATTTCGTTCTGCCAGTGGGACGAGGCGACGGCGATGATCTTTGCGCCGCGCTTCTTGCATTCCTCGGCGGCGTCGATGGTGGCGGGGTTGATGCCGATGTTGTGGAAGAAGATCACAACGTCGTCCTTCTTGATGTCGTAGTACTTGATGATCGAGGCGCCGAAGTTGACGGTGCGCTCTAGCTCGAGGTACTTGAGGGCCTGGTTGAATACGGAGAGGGCGGTCTCCATGAGTGGGTTTATGTTGGCGAGGCCGCCGGCGCGGAAGAACATCTCGCCCATTGCGAGGGTGGTGTGTCCGCCGCCCGCATAGACGTTGATGAGCCTGTCGGCGGCGATGGCGTCCGCCATAAGCGCGGCGGCGGCCTTGATGTTGGCCTCCTGTTTTTCGGCGACGGCCTTGATGTTGGCGATCGCCTTGTCTATGTATCCGAAATCGTTTAACATCGACCTGTTCCTTTATGCGTTTTTACCAGACGTCATTATTGTAGCGAATCGCGCGCTGAAAGCCAATGGAAAAGTGAGAGAAAAGTCGAGCCAATTTCAAAACCTGGCCGACACGGAGGTCGGCCCTCCCATAATGATGTGTGTTCAACTTATTGTTGCGCAGCCACTAAGGAAAATGCATTTTCTGGCTTGCGTGGCGGTGGAATTTATGATACATTCCTCTCCGTAAATCCTCGATCGTGTTTCTGCTGTCATGCGGTTTCTTCAGGCTGTGAGGCCTCGATCGCAGGCGCCGCTCATTACCGATTTCAACGCAGAGCCGCAGAGCCGCGGAGTGCGCAGAGAGAGTTTTTGGGCGGCAATCCTCCGCGTTCTCTGCGTCTTCGCGTCTCTGCGTTGAAAAAAACCTTTTTTACTTTCGCCGGCGGGCGGTTCGGAGTTTTGGAGACTGAGATGAAACTTGTGGTATAATATTCCCATGCAGTTTTTGCAGACACTTTTCGCGTGGGCGGCGTGCGGCACGCTGGCCGCGCTTCTTCTGCTGTGCCTCGCGGGGCGGCTGAAGGCGCATCCGCCGTCGCCGCGCGCGATGCGCGGCGTGCCGCCGGCCGCGCTCGTGGCGCTTCTCGCGCTTGCGGCC
>JAFXIL010000012.1 GCA_017563185.1 Kiritimatiellia bacterium
CCGAGCCGATCGACTACGTGATCCCCGGCAACGACGACTCGGTGCGCGGCATCGAGCTTATCGTCAACGGCATCGTCAAGGTGATCAAGGCGGCCAACGCCGAATACGCCGCCGCCGCTGCCGCAGAGGCCGAGAAGCGCGCGCAGGAGCGCAAGGAGCGCGAGGAGCAGGAGAAGGCCGCGCGCCAGGAGCGCAAGGCCGCGCGCAAGGCGGCGGAAGCCGTCGCGAAGGCTGACGAAGCCAAGGGCGCACGCGGCGCCAAGGCGCCGAAGGGCCCCGGCGTCTCCAGCGACGTGAAGCAGGCCGCGCGCAAGGCCAAGGAGGCCGCCGAGGCCAAGGCCCGCGAGGCGCTGGCCGCCAAGCGTCAGGAGAAGGTTGCGGAGGCCCAGGCCGCAGTCGACGCCCAGAACACCGCCGATCCCGTTTTGGAAACGCCGGCCGAGGCGCCTGCCGCCGCTCCCGCCGCCGAGGCGCCTGCCGCCGAATGATGACGCCGCAAAGGCTTGCTTAAAAGAAAGGTATGGTTTTAAATGACAGTCACAATCAACCAGATCAAGGAACTGCGCGAAGCCACCGCCGCCGGAATGGGCGCGTGCAAGGAGGCTCTGATCGCCTCGAACGGCGACATGGACGCCGCCGTGAAGTACCTGCGCGAGAAGGGCCTCGCCGTGGCGGCCAAGCGCGTGGACAAGGAGTCCAAGCAGGGCATCGTGGCCCTCGCGGAGGCCGGCGACAAGAAGACGATGGCCCTCGCCGAGGTTAACTGCGAGACCGACTTCGTGGCCAATACCGACGCCTACAAGGAGTTCTGCGCCAAGGCCGCCCAGGTGGCCCTCGAAGGCAAGAACATCGAGGAGACGCTGGCCGACGACTACAAGATGCTGCTCACCAAGACCGGCGAGAACGTGAAGATCCGCCGTCAGGAGCGCTACACGCTCGAAGGCGCGGGCGTACTCAGCGGCTACATCCACATGGGCGGCAAGATCGGCGTTCTCGTGGAGCTCGGCTGCGACAAGGCCGACGCCCCCGAACTCGCCGAGGCGGCCCACATGGTGTGCCTGCAGGTGGCGGCCAACGCCCCCCGCTACATCCAGCCCTCCGACGTGCCCCAGGCCGAGATCGACGCCGAGCTCGAGGTGAAGCTCAACGCCCTCAAGGAGCAGAAGGGCAAGCTTCCGCCTGAACAGGCGCTCGTCGGCATCAAGAAGGGCATGGCCGCCAAGTTCTGCACGCAGATCTGCCTCCTCAAGCAGGAATACGTAGCCGATGGCGACCTGACCGTCGAGAAGTACCTTGACGGCGTTGCCAAGACCATCGGCGCGCCGGTGACGGTGAAGCGCTTCGTCCGCTTCCAGCTCGGCGCCTAACGCCGCGCCGCATCTTGAACCGACTAGTGAGGGTGCCGCCGGCCGTTGAAGGTCTGCGGCACCTCGTTGGCATAAAGGAGCGTACGCCATGAAGTCCAGAACGCCTCGCTTTTTCCTGTCGTCCATCGCCGCCGCCGCATCGCTGTGCGCCGCCGCGCAGCTGCCGGACGCCTTTGACGCCGCCACGGTGGCCTCCAACGGCTGCAAGGTGGCCGACTGGATGATCGCGCACCCGATGCGCGCCAACCACAGGGACTGGAGCTACGGCGCGTTCTACGCCGGCCTCGTGGCGTTCGGCCTCTCCGATCCGTCGCTTCCATACCTCGACGTCGTGCGCGAACGCGGCGCCGAATGCTCCTGGATGCCGGACGGCCGCCTCTACGACGCGAACTCCCACTGCATCGCCCAGACGTGGCTCGAGATCGCCCGCGCCGACGACAACCCCGCCGCCCTAGTGCCGTACCGCCGCACGTGCGACTTCATACTCGGCGCGCGCAACCGCGCCCCCCTCGCGCACCGCGTGGGCGCGAGCGGGCGCTTCGCGCTGAACTGGGACCGCTGGAGCTGGTGCGACGCGCTCTTCATGGCGCCTCCCTCCTGGGCCAAGCTCGCCGCAATGACCGGTGACGACCGCTACCGCGACTTCATGATAAGCGAGTACCGCGCCACTCACGCTCGCCTCTTCGACCGCGACGAGCATCTCTTCTACCGCGACGCGAACTTCGTCGACAAGAAGACGCCAGGCGGCGAGAAGACGTTCTGGGGCCGCGGCATGGGATGGGTGCTTGCAGGGCTCCCGCTCGTCGTTCGCGAGCTGCCCGACGATCTCCGCACGCGCCCATGGTTCGAGGGACTTTTCAAGGAGATGTGCGAAAAGGTGAAGACGCTCCAGCGCTCGGACGGCGCGTGGGGACCGAGCCTTCTCGACCAGAAGAATCCCGACCTGCCGGAGATGAGCGGCACGGCGTTCTTCTGCTATGCGTTCATGTGGGGGGTCAACAACGGCCTTCTCGACGAAGACGACTATCTGCCGTGCGTCAAGAGGGCCTGGACGGCGATGTGCAGAAGCACGAACGAGGAAGGGCGCTTTGGATGGGTGCAGCCCATCGGGGAGCGTCCGGAGAACGACTTCGGCGCAAACTCCACCGAGACGTACGCGGCTGGCGGCTTTCTGCTCGCGGCAAGCGAGATCCGCAAATACGCAGTGCTGGCGGCACACCGCGACGCGAAGCGCGTTCGCGTGGCGCCTGTGGCGCGCCATAGGGTGGACACGGTGGAGGTTGACTGGAAGGCGCTCGGCCTTGCCGATAAGGACCTCGTGGTGTTTGATCTGCGTGACGGCGCGTCGCTGCCGCACCAGCTGTGGGACGACGACGGCGACGGCGTGCCCGACAAGCTGATATTCTCGTCCACCTTCGTGGCGGGCGTCTCGCGCGAGTTCCGCGTGTTCAACGACTCGTCGCTGAAGCGTCCCGACATGACGTCGGTCTGCTTCGGCCGCCACGCGCCTGACCGGCTCGACGACTACCTCTGGGAGAACGACAAGGCCGCATGGCGCATATACGGCCCGGGCGTCTCACAGCCGCCGCCGAAGGGCGAGGGGCTCGTCTCGAGCGGAATAGACGTGTGGAGCAAGAAGGTGCGCTATCCCATCATCGACAAGTGGCTGAAGCTCGGCCACTACCACAAGGACTCCGGCGAGGGCATGGACGCCTACAAGGTGGGCACTGCCCGCGGCGCGGGCGGCTTCGCCGTGTGGCGTGGCGGAAAGGCGTTCGCAGCGGGCAACTGGAAGACGCAGCGGCGCATCGCCACGGGACCCGTTCGCACGGCGTTCGAGGTGACGTATGCGCCTGTGGACTGCGGCGACGGCGTGAGCGTGGAGGAGACGCGCGTGGTGACGCTCGACAGGGGAAGCCGCTTCACGAAGCACGCGGCCACGTTCAGGATAAAGGGCGCCAAGGAAGTGCTGGGCGGGCCGGGGGTGAACGTCTCGGCGCAGAAGGAGCACAACGGCGAGGTGACGGCGCGTCCCGACAAGGGGTGGATCGCCAACTTCGAGCCGCGGATGAAGGACCGTACGTCGATTCTCACCGCGGTGTTCACGCCGGGCGAGGCCGCGCTTCAGACGACGGACGAGGGCGACCTGCTGCTCGTGCGGAAGGTGAAGGACGGCGAAAGGTTCGTGTGGTGGGCTGGCCAGGCATGGACAGGCCGCGGCGAAGTGCTGGACGCGCGGCAGTGGGCCGAGCGCGTGGCGTGCGAGCAGGACGCCGCTCTGCATCCGATTTCCGTCGAGCTGCATTGAGCGACGGGCGAGGATTTGGTAAAATAAAGGCACTCGTTCTAAAGACAGGAGTCGATTGAAATGGGATGGTTCGAGAAAAAGGCCGAGAAGGCGAAGATTCCACCTGCGCAGGCGTTGTGGCAGGTGTGTCCGCGCTGCCGCAGCTACGTGGCGAAGGACGAATGGAAGGCCAACAACTGCATCTGCCCGGCGTGCGGATACCACGGCCGCCTCGGCGCGCGCGCGCGCATTGCGCAGCTTGCGGACGAGGGGACGTTCGCGGAGGTGTTCCGCGAGGTGAGCTATTCGGACCATCTTGACTTCCATGACGCGACGGGTCCGTACAAGACGAAGGTGGATTCCACGATCGCGAAGACCGGCGAGACGGAAAGCGTGGTGATGGGCACGGCCGAGATGGGGGGCGTGCCGGTGATGCTGGGCGTGATGGACTTCTCGTTCATGGGAGGGTCGCTTGGAACGGGCACTGGCGAGCGCATCGCGCGCGCGTGCGAGCAGGCGATCGCCGAGAGGCGTCCGCTCGTCATCTGCTCCGCGTCGGGCGGCGCGCGCATGCACGAGGGAATACTCTCGCTGATGCAGATGGCGAAGACGTCCGCCGCAGTGGGGCGCGTGAAGGAGGCTGGCCTTCCTTACATCAGTGTGCTCACGGATCCGACCACCGGCGGCGTCTCGGCGTCGTTCGCGATGCTGGGCGACATCAACATCACCGAGCCGAAGGCGCTCATCGGATTCGCCGGGCGGCGCGTGATCGAGAACACGATCCACCAGAAGCTGCCGCCCGACTTCCAGACGGCCGAGTACCTCAAGGCTCACGGTTTCATAGACAAAATCGTGGAACGCAAGGATCTTAAGCCTTTCATCGTGAAGATGCTGCGCTACTTCGGGTTTGAAGGTTTGAGAGTTTGAAGGTTTGAGAGTTTGAGAGTTTGAAGGTTTTGAGGTTGAAGGTTTGGAGTTGACAATGGCGACAAGGAAAAAGATCGAGAACGTGACGGCGATGGACCGCGTGAAGCTCGCGCGCGATCCGAAGAGGCCGCACATGATGGACTTCGTATCGCGCATCTGCAGCGACTTCGAGGAACTGCACGGCGACCGTCTTGTGAACGACGACCGCGGCCTCATCTGCGGCTTCGCCACGATCGACGACGCGAAGGGCGCGCTCAAGGTGCTGATGATCGGCCACCACAAGGGCGCAACCGTGGAGGAGAACATGGAGGCCAACTTCGGCATGGCCAATCCCGACGGCTACCGCAAGGCGATGCGCCTCGCGAAGCTCGCCGAGAAGTTCCGCCTGCCCATCGTGACGTTCGTGGACACTCCCGGCGCGTATCCTGGCGACACCGCCGAGGCGCGCGGCCAGGCCGAGGCCATCGCGAAGTCGCTCGAGTTCTTCTCGCTTCTCAAGACTCCGATCGTGGTGGTGGTGACGGGCGAGGGCGGCAGCGGCGGCGCGCTCGCGATAGCGGTTGGCGACCGCATTCTCATGCTCGAGAACGCCGTCTATTCCGTCATCTCTCCCGAAGGCTGCGCAGGCATCCTCTGGCGCGACGGCGCGCAGGCGCCCGCAGCCGCAGAGGCGCTGAAGATCACGGCGGCCGACCTCAAGCGGCTTGGCGCAATCGACGAGATCGTGAAGGAGCCTGCGGGCGGCGCACAGAAGAGCCATGCTGCGGTGGCCGCTTCAGTGAAGAAGGCCGTTGTGGCGGCGCTGCGCGAGCTTGAGGGCGTGCCGCTCGACGAGCTGGTGGCGAAGCGCTACGCGAAGTTCCGCGCGATGGGCAATTTCTACTGATTTCGAAAGGACGGTGCAAGATGAAGAAGACGATTGTCGCGTTCGTGGTGGCGGCCGCATGCAGCTTTGCCGTCGATGCGTTCACGCAGCGCCGCAGCTTCCGCGGGGGATATCCGGTGGGTGCTGGCGGAGCGGGGGCCAGGGTCAACCGCCAGGCCGCGCTTTCCGAGAAGAACACGCCTCTGGCTGGATCGCGCGGAACGGGGCGCAAGAAGAACATCCGCCTAGTGAAGGCTGAGGGAAGCTTCGCGATGAAGGTGGCGAAGGGCGATCCGGTGCTGGTGGAGCTGAAGGAGCCGGCGGGCTGCAGATGGGTGACGCCGCCTACCTCCGGCAAGTATTCGTGCATCATCGAGCGCGGCGCTGCCGCGAAGGCGCGTTCCGCCAACGCTTCCGGCGGAGAAGGCGTGGCCGTGGCCACGGTGCGTCGCCTTGCAGACTCCAACGTTGAGCTTACGCTCAAGATGGTACGAAAGGGCGCGGCGCCAAACGCCGCGCCGGAGGACACGATCACCATCGGCCTCATGACCCCGTAGAAGAATCAAGAAAAGAGAACGATGACAGACGACATGAACGCGCAGAAGGTGCTGCCGCGCCTTTCTTCAGAACTAGGCATTTCCGCCGGGCAGATAGCCGCCGTTGCCCGGCTCCTTGGCGAGGGCAACACGATTCCCTTCATCGCCCGATACCGCAAGGAGGCGCACGGCAATCTCGACGAGGTGCAGATTTCGAAGATACAGGAGCGCCTAACGTACTATGCCGAGCTCGAGGACCGCAGGGCCGCGATTCTCAAGTCCATCGACGAGCAGGGCAAGCTCACCGACTCCCTTCGCGCGAAGATCGAGGCGTGCATGCAGAAGAACGCGCTCGAAGACCTCTACCAGCCCTACAAGCCCAAGCGCCGCACGCGCGCCATGATCGCGAAGGAGAAGGGCCTCGAGCCGCTAGCCGACAAGATCTGGAACGGCGAGCCGTTCGACGCGTCCGACGAAGACCTGCAGGGCGCGCGCGACATCATCGCCGAGCGCATCTCCGACATGGCCGACGTCCGCGGCCTCGTGCGCGACGTCTTCGCGCACAAGGCCGTAGTCAAGAGCGAGGTGGTGACGCCCAGGCCTACAGAGCCCACGAAGTTCGAGCAGTACTACGACTTCTCCGAGCCCATCTCCGAGATCCCCAGCCACCGCTATCTCGCGATACGCCGCGGACAGAAGGAGGGCGTTCTCTGGGTGCGACTTGTGGTGGACAAGGAGCCGCTCGTGCAGGACATTCTCGGCGTCGTGAACCGCGAACGCGGCGCCTCATCTTCAAACGAGCAGATCCGCCTTGCCGCCGAAGATGCGTACAAGCGCCTGCTCGCGCCGAGCTGCGAGATCGACGTGAGCGTCGAGAAGAAGCTTGAGGCCGACCGTGCAGCCGTGGAGGTGTTCGCGGAGAACCTGCGCCATCTGCTGCTCGCGGCCCCTCTCGGCGAGAAGCGCGTTCTCGCGATCGACCCTGGCATACGCACAGGCTGCAAGGTGGCGATGCTCGACGCCACGGGCAAGTTCCTCGTGAACACCGTGATATACCCCATGCAGCGCATGGCCGAGGCGCAGGAGAGGCTTGCGAAGCTCGTTGAGACGTTCAAGCCCGAGGCGGTGGCCGTGGGCAACGGCACTGCGGGACGCGAGACCGAGGCGTTCGTGCGCGACGTGCTGCGGCTCATAGGCGCAAAGAACGTGATGGTGGTGAGCGTGAGCGAGGCGGGCGCCTCCGTGTATTCGGCGAGCGAGATCGCGCGCGACGAGTTCCCGGATCTTGACCTCACGGTGCGCGGCGCGATCTCCATCGGGCGCCGTCTGCAGGATCCTCTCGCGGAGCTCGTGAAGATTGACCCGAAGTCGATAGGCGTGGGCCAGTATCAGCATGACGTGCATCAGCCGCTCCTTGGCGCGAAGCTGGACGAGGTGGTGGTGAGCTGCGTGAACGGAGTGGGCGTGGAGCTGAACACCGCCTCTGCGCCGCTTCTCACGCGCGTTTCGGGAATCGGCGAGTCGCTCGCGAAGCGCATCGTGAAGTGGCGCGAGGAGAACGGCGCGTTCAGGAGCCGCAGCGACCTGAAGAAGGTCAGCGGGCTTGGGCCGAAGGCGTTCGAGCAGTCCGCAGGCTTCCTGCGCATTCGCGGGGCGGAGAATCCGCTCGACGCGTCGGCGGTGCATCCCGAAAGATATGCGCTAGTGGAGCAGATGGCGAAGGACCTCGGCGTGAAGGTGGGCGAGCTCGTGGGCAACGCGACGCTCGCGGCGAAGATCGACGTGAGGTGCTACATAACGAACGAAGTGGGCGAGCCGACGCTGAAGGACATCGTGGACGAGCTGAAGAAGCCCGGGCGCGATCCGCGCGCCGTCTTCGAGAAGCCCGCGTTCCGCGACGACGTGACGACGATCGACGACGTGAAGGAGGGGATGACGCTCGAGGGCGTGGTCACGAACGTGGCCGCGTTCGGGGCGTTCGTCGACATCGGCATTCACCAGGACGGTCTTGTGCACGTCTCGGAGCTGGCGGACCGTTTTGTGCGCGACCCGAAGGAGGTCGTGAAGGTGGGCGACAAGATCCGCGTTAAGGTGATAGGCGTCGACAAGGCGCGCGGAAGGGTGTCGCTCTCCGCCCGCACGCAGCCGAGGGAGAACGCGGGGAGCGTGCGCTCCGGCGGAGGCCAGGCGCGCGCGCCGCGTCCGCAGCAGGGGCCGCGCCGCGTGGGCGGCGAGCATGGCGGGCGCTCCTATTCGAGCGGCTTCAGCTGCAATCCGTTCGCCAATCTCTGACGCGGCGATGGCAGGAGGCGCGAGAAGTGGAAGTCATTGACGGGAAGAATGTGAATACTGAAGTCGCGGGCCGCGACTTCAAGTACTACATCTTCGACTGGGACGACAACATCCTCCACATGCCCACGCGCATCTATCTCGAAAAGCGCGGCGAAGACGGCGTGTGGCGCCCCACAAGCGTCTCCACCGGCACTTACGCTCTTGTGCGCACAGACGAGCAGCACTACCGTCTGCCGCAGGAAGGCGGCCGCGAGGCAGCGTTCCGTGACTTCCAGGATCCTCCCGGCTCCGATGCCGCGCAGGACGCCGGCGACCTCTCGTTCATCCGCGACACCCGCGCCGCGCTTGCGAGGATAAAGGCCGGCGAGCCGCCAGGTCCCTCCTTTGAGACTCTTCGCAAGACTCTTCGCGAAGGGCGCATCTTCGCGATAGTCACCGCGCGCGGCCATGCAGCCGACACGATCCGCAGGGCGGTGAGGATATTCATCGACGAGGCCCTTTCTCCGGAGGAGCGCGACGAGATGCTCACGAACCTGCGCGGCTACCGGTACTGCTTCGACAAGGTGCAGGCGTTCGGCACAGACGAGGAGGAGATCGACTACTTCCTCTCCATGTGCCGCTACCATGCCGTCACTAGCCCGGACTTCAAGGAGAAGATGGCAGGAGATGCGGACTTCGGCGCGCGTCTCGTGGACGCCCCGCCTCACCAGAAGCCCGAGCTCGCCAAGGAGTTCGCGATACGCGACTTCGTGGAGCATCTCTTCCGCACGATGCAGCGCACGGGCGGCATAGGCGAGAGGCAGGTGGCGGTGGGCTTCTCAGACGACGACCCTGGCAATGTGGCCGCCGTCACGAACTACATCCGCAGCGAGCTCGCGCGCCGATTCGGATCCTTCAAGTTCGTCGTGTACGACACTAGCGATCCCAGCCTCACCAACGGACGCAAGCTAACGGTGGTGGGCCAGCTCGAGCTCAACCTCGGCGTGTAGCGTCCCGCTGGCCGTCCCGCCGCGCCGTTTCACACGATTTTCAGCATGGCGCGACGCACGTCGGGGGGCGTTTCTAGGTGGTAGGCGAGGAATAGACCGAGAAAGCGCACAGCGTCGGCGAGGGCCGGTTGCGTAGTGGAAGGCGCGTAGGGAGTTGAAAGGGCGGCCGCGGTTGCAGGTGCGAGGCGTACGGTGCGGGTGCCCTGGCAGCAGCGGCCGAGGTCTATCGCGAAAGGGGTCCATTCCGCCGCGGGGTCGAGCGCCGAGAAGTCCGGCGCGAGGCCGGCGAGGCGCAGCACGCCCATCTCAAGCTCAACGAGGCGCGCGGAGAGAGATGGGATGGAAGACGGATCGGCAAGGGCATCGAGGTAGCCGGTGAGGAAATCATGCCAGGCGGCGGACTCGGCGCCGGGAGGGGCGAGGTCGCGCACGAGGGAGGCGGCGTAGCCGGCGAGAGATGTCTCGCGCCAGCGTCCGCGCAGCGTCTCGCGCATGGCGCGCGGCGTCACCTCGCGCAGGGCGTGAAGATCGACGCTCGCGCGGGCGTAGTAGAGAAGGTCGCAGGTGTAGAACAGGTCGTATTGGCCGAGAAACGCGCTCTTCGCGCGCACCGCGCCCTTCACGAGAGTGGACACGACGCCGTGGTCCGGCGTGAGCCAGGCCACCACGTGGCTCGTGCGCGACCATGGATGTATCGCGAGAACCGTTCCTGTCGTTTTTATGATTTCACCTGCCATGCGCAATTATTATATGATATAATATTCCCGATTGCAAATTGGAGATTTGATATGCTGAAACTTCGAGGCACGATTACGGCGATGGTTACGCCGTTCGATGCAGACGACAACGTTGACTACGGCGCGCTGCGCGCGTTCGTTGACTGGCAGTGCTCTTCCGGAGTGGAGGGCATCTGCGCCGTGGGCACTAGCGGCGAGTCGCCCACTCTCTCCCACGAGGAGCACCACAAGGTGATACAGAAGACGATCGAGTATGCCGCTGGACGTGTTAAGATCGTGGCCGGCACTGGTGCGAACTCGACTGCCGAGGCCGTCTCCCTCACCCGCGCCGCGATCGCCGCCGGCGGTGCCGATGCGTCGCTGCAGGTCACGCCCTACTACAACAAGCCGAACGCCGAGGGTCTGTACCGCCACTTCTCGACGGTGGCGGACCTAGGGTTGCCCGTGATTCTCTACAATGTGCCCGGCCGCAGCGGGCGCGAGATTCCGCTCGACGTGGTGGCTCGCCTCGCTAAGCATCCGAACATCGTCGCCATCAAGAAGGCCGGCGGCAGCGTCGAGCGCGTGAGCGCGATAAAGCATCTCTGCCCCGACTTCACCGTGCTATCCGGCGATGACTCTCTCGCGCTCCCCATGGTGAGCGTGGGTGCGGAGGGCGTGATCTCCGTTGCCTCCAACGTGATTCCGCGCGAGATGGGCGAATTCATCCGCACCGCGCTCGCGGGTGACATGGCCGCCGCGCGAGAGATGCACCAGAAGTACTACGCGCTCTTCCGCGATCTATTCATCGACGTGAATCCCGTCATGGTGAAGGAGGCGCTCGCGATGATGGGCAAGATCGGTCCCGGGTTCCGTCTGCCTCTCTGCGAGACGACGCCCGAGAAACGCGCGCAGATGAGAAAGACGCTTGCGGAGCTCGGCCTTGTGGAGGCGTAGGAGAAAGCCGATGAAGATCGCGATACTTGGCGCCGCGGGGCGCATGGGCAAGATGCTTGTCAAGCTAGCCGAGGCCGACGAGGCCCTAGAAGTCGTTGCGCGCATCGACGTGGCAGAGGGATACGACCGCGCCTGGCCCGCCGGCACCGAGGCGGTGGTGGACTTCTCGTTCCACGAGGCGGTGGCGCCCAGTGTGGAGAAGGCAGCCTCCGAAGGCGTCGCGTACGTCATCGGCACCACAGGCCTCACAGCCGAGGAGCAGGCGCGCGTTGACGCCTGCGCCGCGAGGATTCCCCTGGTGCAGGCCGCCAACTACTCGCTCGGCGTCAACCTGCTGCTGGACCTCGTGAAGCGGGCCGCCCGCGTTCTTGGCCCGGAATACGACGTGGAGGTGGTCGAGATGCACCACCGCCACAAGAAGGACGCCCCGTCGGGCACGGCCCTGATGCTTGCCAACGCCGCCGCCGACGGGCGGGGCGTGAACCTTGCCGACGTCGCATGCTACGGCCGCCATGGCATCGTGGGGGAGCGTCCCGAGGGCGAGATCGCCCTCCATGCGCTGCGCGGCGGTTCTGTGGTGGGCGACCATACCGTCATGTTCGCGGGCGACGTGGAGCGCGTGGAGATAACGCACAAGGCCCAGGGGCGCGAGGCGTTCGCCGCGGGCGCGCTCAAGGCGGCCAAGTGGGCCGTGGGCCGTGCGCCCGGCAAGTACGACATGCGCGACGTCCTCGGCTTCGAAAAGTGACAGTGTTCCGGCGTTCTGTCCGTCCCGTCCGAGGTGTTCGCCAACAAGCGAACGAAGTGCGCGCATCCGACTCTTCAATTCGTTGAATACATGTGGGGAAAGTCCCCTATGTATACGCAATGATGCGCCGTTGATGTTGCGTTGGCGCTTCATTGCGGCGCGCTCGGCGAGCGCGCCCTACCATTTGTCGCTTTGGGTTCAATATGCTGTCTCTTGTTGCCTGTGTTGTTTTCTGATTCTCATTTCCTCTGTGGCTTTTGCCGCGCCGAGATTGGCTGTGCCGCCTGAGGGAGTGGCGTTTGGCGAGGTGTCAGTCGGATCGGCTGAGCATGCACGAGGCGGCCGGGATTTGGTATAGCGGCAGGTGGCCGATATGCGTGGAGGTGGGCGGTGTGCTGGTGATGGCGGACGGCAGAGCCGAACTGCTCTACGCCCTCGACTGCGGCGCGCAGGTGCCGTTTTCGCTCTCCGACGGCGCGCTCGGTACTGTGACTGTCAGCTGCGCACCGCCGGACTTTCAAACCTTCAAACCCTCAAACTCTCAAACCTTCAAACTCTCAAACTTTCAAACCTTCCGATTTCCGCCTGCGGAGGCCGTTTTTCGGCGCTTGTGGATTTTCCGAAAATTTTTTCGATTTTCCGCTTGCGCGGCGCGCGGGGATTTGATACACTATGCACCCGTTCGC
>JAFXIL010000013.1 GCA_017563185.1 Kiritimatiellia bacterium
CCGTCGTGGTGCTTCGCGACAAAAACGACGCTCTTGATTTCCGCCGCCTTCATGGCCTCGGCCCACTGCGCGGGGTCGAGCCTCTTGGCGGTGATCTTCGACGGCGGCACGTTGCCAAATCCCCACTCCTGGCCGGTGTAGGGGTTGAGCCCCCAGCATACGAGCGCCATGATCTCGCGCGCCTGGTATTGAAGATGCGCCTTGGTGGGCCGAACGGACGCATCCGGCTCGCCGTTTCTCGGAGAAGGCCTGGGGGCTTCGTATGTAAAGACAAGTTCACCGCCGGCCGCAATCTCCGCGTGGCGCAGAAAGAGCGGATCGTGAGGTTCGCCGTTGAGCGTTACCGTCTTCACGCGGCTTCCAGGCGCATATCCAACTGCGCGGATCGTGAACGCCTTGCCGCCTGGCGGCCTGATGGTGATCTTCGGATACGTGCTTCCATGCATGATGTACACGTCCTGACCCGCGACTGGGAAGAAGCCCAGCCTGATGAACACCCACAGCGAGCACATAGCGCCGGAGTCGTTGTCGCCCGGCAGATTCTCGCCCTTGAAGAGAGCCGCCATCTTCGCCGCCCACTTCGCCGCGAGGTCGCCCCTTCCCACATACGCGTAGAGCCACGGCACGTGGAAGCTGGGCTCGTTCGAGAAGTCAACGAGCCCATTGTCAAGCGCGTACGTGAGCCTGCGCTCGAAGCCGTCCTTGCCGCCGCAGCGCTTGATCATCTCGGGCACGTCGTGCGGAACGAAGAGCGAGTACTCCCAGCAGTTGGCCTCGTAGAAGTCCTTGTTGAATCCGCCGCGCGGATCGGTATTGGAGAATGTACCGTCGGCATTGCGTCCGCGAACAAAGCCCCTTACGCCGCTCTTCGCGTCGAGGGCCGCGTCGTCCCACACGTTCTTCCAGTTGCCGGAGCGCGTGCGGAACTTCTCCGCAAGCTCCTTCTCGCCAAGTCCTTCGAGCACTTCGGCGCAGCACCAGTCCTCGTAGGCGAAGTTCATAGTGGCGGAGCCGGACCTGAACCTCGGGCAGTAGCCTCCCCTTTCTCCCACCGGCACATAGCCTTTCGTGCGGTATCCCTCCGTACGCCCGTTCCAGCGGCCACGCAGTAGCTTCGCCACGCGCTTCCAGTCGATTCCGGGAATCTTCTTCGCCCACGCGTCTGCTACGATGCAGTCCGCCTCGTCGCCTCCCGCGCCGATTTTGAACTCCTTTCCTGACGTGCGGCACGAAGTGCATTCGCCCGTCGCCTCGAAGCGGTCGGCGAAGGAGTTCACGTTCGCAGCCAATGTGGCGGGATCGATGATTGACTTGAGCGGCCAGTAGGTGCGCCATGTGTCCCACAGCGTGTAGTGGTCGTCCCAGCCGAGACCGTCCGCCGAGCGGTCGCGCGGCTGTATGAAGGTCTCCATGAGAAGCGAGTAGAACTTGCGCCTCTCGGCGTCGTCAACGCCTTCTATGTCGATGCAGGCGAGAGTCGTTCCCCACTTGGCCTTGGCCGCGGCGGCAATATCGTCCAGACTTCGCCCTGCGAGCTCGCGGACGAAGTGCTCCTTCGCGCGCTGCTCGGAATGGAACGATACGGCGATGCGGTGCAACCCCGTCTTCACGTCCACCTCCGAGTGGGCCCAGCAGCGGTACGGGGCGGGATTCCAGTTGCCGGTGAATTCGCCGGACTTGTTCAGACAGTCGCTCTTCGCGATCTTGCATTTCCTGTCGAGCGGCAGCGCCACGGGCGTGCCGTCCTCCTTGCGCACATGGTAGATCGCCCCGTGCGCAGTGGCCGAGACGTCCACGAGCAGGCCGGAATTCTTCATCCTCGTTCTCAGGCGGTACGGATGAGACTCGAGTATCTCCATGTCGTCCGGCTCGAACACGTACCGGAATATGCCGTAGCTTGGCGTGCCGCCCGTGCCCTGCGCGTGCAGCTGCGAGAAACCCACCACCTTGTCGCCCGGCCACCAGCCGCTCGTTGGCGGACCAAAACCGTGGCGCGCGCCCTTGGGGCGGACATGATGCGTGGGCCAGAGCGAATCGGGCGATGGATGCGCCGACCCGTGCGGAAGGCTCGGCCCGAGGATGTCGCTTCCGTACGAACGCGCAGTTCCGAAGCGCGTGTCGGCTATTTCTGCCGGACTCCCCTTTCCGGCATATGCGAACATCGCGGCGCCACACGCCGCGATGCATATATTCAAAGCCACTGCTCTCTGGCTGCGCAGCTTGATTGTCATGGCAGAAACCCTTCCTCTTAAGCGCATCAAGATCCCAGGCCGCCAACGATTCCGGCGCCGTGGATTATGACATCAGCGACAATTACAGCCGCCTGCCACAGGCAGGATACGGCTGCCCCAATCAGATTTCCCATCTTAGCGCCTTCTCTTTCCTCACGTTGTCGGTAGCTTCATCGATCTTCGCTGCAATCTCCTCGGGATGCTCCTCGGCGTAGCGGCGTCGAGCCTCGTCTATCTCGCGAAGCACGCGGTTCTCCTCCTCGCGCTTTGCGCGGATGGCGGATTCTCTCGCGCGCCAGTCGGCGTCAGTGGCGTACGGATCCACCTGTACAAGCACTTCGTTGAACTTGACGTCCGTCATCGCAAGCAGCCAGAGGATGGAATTGAACCCATCTTCGAGCGTCGCGAAGTTGAGCGAGGCCTGGCCAGTGCGAAACGCCTCCACGATGCCCGTTCCCGCAGGCGCGAGGTTGGTCATCCACGAAAGCATGCCCGCGCGCTCGAGGGCGATCACTGTTGACGGACACGACGCAACAACCTCGCTTGCGATGTACGCGAACACCTCCGGCCAGCTTTCTACAGGCGTGGTGCGGCCGAAGATGTTGAGCAGAAGCGGTCGGCGCGGCAGAAAGTCCTGCGCCCCTCCCACAAGCGTCATCACGCGGTAGCGTGGCGAGGGATGCTCATGCTGGAAGCGACGGGCCGTGCGGCTGAACGCCTTGAAATAGCGATGCGGATCGGCGCACCATTCGCGGGCCGTACGGTCTTTCTCTGCAAGTTCACGCGCGTCCATCTGTCACTCTCCAAGCGTTGTCATGAAAACCGTTCCGCGCGCAGGAATGGAGGCGGCGCAGTTCGCCGGCACGAGAACGCTTCTGCGTTCGCCCACGATGTAGAGCGCGGTGAAAGTGTCGGGCCGTGCGGCCACCTTCACTTCGCCGTCTGCCTCCACGGAGCGGAAGCAGAAGAAGGGACACGTCACCGTCTCGCGCGATTCAGGCGTAGGCAGCGTGTAGTCGATGGCCTTTAGCGCGGAGGCGACGTGCAGTTCGCGCGGCTTGCCGTTGGCGTCCACGCGTCCCCAGTCGTAGAGGCGGAACGTGGTGTTGGAGCTCTGCTGAACCTCGTAGAGAACCACGTCTTCGCCAATGGCGTGGACGAGGCCGCCAGGGATGAAGAGCGTGAGCCCGTGACGCGCCTGATGGCGCACGAGCGACTCCTCGAACCTGCCGCTCTGCACGTTTTCGGCGACGGTCTCGGAAGTGGTGCCTGGCTTGAGTCCGGCGAAGATCGGCCCGCCGCCCGAGATGACGCGCCACATCTCGGTCTTCGGCTCGCCGCCGGTGAGCGGCTGCGTGGCCTCGCTTGGATGCACCTGCACGCTGAGTCGGCTGCGCGCTTTGATCACCTTGAATAGCAGCGGGAAGGAAGTTGCAGAAGGCGCGCGCCCGCCCATGAACGCGCGGCCGAACTCGGCCGCTATGTCGTCGAGCGTACGGCCTGCAAATGCACCTTCGGCCACGACGGACGGCGACGAGGGATGGCCTGAAATCTCCCACGCCTCGGAACCCCACAACGCGTTGTGGCGGTTTTCTGCGAAGGATAGTGGATAAAAACGTTCCATGGCATTGGATTGGAGCCGGCAGAGGGATTCGAACCCCCGACCAGCGGTTTACAAAACCGCTGCGCTACCACTACGCTATACCGGCGTTTGATTTGTTGAAAGTATATCAAAAATGATGGCAAAAGGCAATGTCCGATTTTCACCCGCA
>JAFXIL010000079.1 GCA_017563185.1 Kiritimatiellia bacterium
CAGGGACGGCGTGAGGAAGTTGCGGATCGAGAAGCTCCACGGCCATGCGTAGCAGGCGTCGAACGCCTTTTCAAGCCACTCCACCTTCGTACCCTCGTTGATCATCACGAGTTCTGGCTTCACCTTCTGGCACGCGGACACGGCCTCAACCCAGAAGTCGATCGGCACGGCGTCGCCCACGTCGCAGCGGAAGCCGTCACAGCCGAGGCTGATCCAGTGGAGCATCGAATCGATCAGATACTTGCGCACGTCCTTCGAGGCGAAGTTGACGTACGGGAAATGCCACCGCGTCGTGCGCACCGAGCCGTCCGCGTTCTTTTGGAAGGCGTCGGGGAACATGTCCTTCATCACGTTGTTCGGTCCGCAGTGGAGGTACACGAGGTCCATGTACACCTTCATGCCGAGCGCATGCGCCTTGTCGTTGAACGCCTTGAAGTCGGCGTCGCCGCCGTACTCGGGGTCGATCTTGTCGTAGTTCGAGATGCGGTACGGGTTCTTTGGCGTGACGAAGCCGCTCTTCTTCTGGCGTATGCTCCAGCCCGACTTGTCCATGTCGCGGTCCATCTCCACGAACGGCGTGAGATACACCACGTCGATGCCGGTCGAACGCACGTGTTCCAGCATCTCCGTCGCAGCCTTGAACGTGCCGTCGCGCGTGAAGTTTCGCAGCACCATCTGGTACACCACCGCGCTCTTCAGGTATTCGGGCGTAGGACGCATCGCGCCGAACGCCGTGCCAACCGCAAATGCCGCAAGCGCGGCGACTGCCAATCTACTTTTCATGCCGTTCCTTCCATTCTGGTTTCGAGGTTTCTGGTTTCTGGTTTCGAGGTTTCTGGTTGTATCGTCTACCTCACTAGAATCAGCGTGCCTTGGGGAGTCGCCATCACCTGCGTTCCGCCTTGCACTTTCACGAGATTAATCCCATTAATTGACACCGCTAGCTCCGGCATCCCGTCTATCGCATCAGCCGTCTCCGCCTGAATCACGATGAACGGCCTCGTCGGCTTTTCCTCGAATTCCACCTTCACGCCTGAGAAGCCGAACTTCCCGGCGCCGGCCAACTTTAGCGCAGGCTCAGCACCCGCCGCCACCCTGAACGTCGTTCCGGGGGTGACGCCCAGCTCGTGGCCGGCTTCCGACGTGTCGATCGTGACGCCGCCCACCGTCACCTCGCCGATGTTCTTGATGAACTCGGCGTTGCTAGACGTGGCGCGCAGAACTCCGCCATTCAAGACGAGCGTCGCATTGGCAGCGTCGGCGCGCTGGATCGTCGGCACGGTCACCGTGCCGCCCGTCATCTCGAACCGTCCCGTGCCGCCGTTGGCACCATGGCCGAACTCGATGCCGGTGGCGATCGTCAGCGTGCCGCCGTTCATTACGTATGTCCCATTGCCGGATCTGTTGTAGGCCAAGCACAGCCAGCTGTGGCCGCCGGCGCCAGTAAGGACGATGTCGCCGCCGTTCTGCGTGAACGTGCCTACATTGTCCTGGCCGAGCTGTATCCACCATTTCTCCGTGATCTTGCCGCCGTTCATCGTGTACGAACCGGTCCCCTTGGCGCTGCCAATGATAATCGTGTCGTCAAGAACGACGTCGCCGCCGTCCTGCACGAACGCGCCGGACCCGGTGCTGTTGCCTGAGTATCCGCCAATGTAGAGCTTGTGCCCGTTGATCGTGCCGCCCGCCATGTTGAACTGGCAGTTCTTGGCCCAATCCCCCACGGAAAGAGCATTGCTCAAGTTTAGCGTGGAGTCGCCGGACATGTTGAACACGCATTCCGACGTGCCGCCGCCCCAACCGACGCGCAGAAGCTGGCGCACGTTCAACGTGCCCCCGGAAAGGTTGTACGTGCCTATTCCATCGCGGCCGATGTTGAAGCCATCGCCATGCGTGCCGGTGGTGACGGTTCCGCCGGTCTGGTTCACCTCTCCATAGCTGCCGGCACTCTGGCCGAGCGTGGAATAGCCGCTTATCGTGATCGAGGCGTCTCCGCCGATGTTGATGTTGCCTTTGCCGCCGCGCGTATTGCCGATGTAGAGTTTCGAGAACTGCATGGAGGCGCTGCCGTTCGCGTTGATCGTGCCGGTGCCGGGCTGTCCGAGAAAGAAATCGCCGCTGACCAGCGATCCGCCGCTCGCCTCGTACGTTCCTTGCGATCCCTCGTTGGCGCCGAGCGTGCCGCTCATAAGATTCAGCGAGCCGCCGGTCTGCGCAACCTTGCCTACCGCCGAACCTCCGATGGTCGTGGCGCTCCAGCTCAACGTGGATCCGTCGACGACGGTCGGCGCAGGGTCTGCTCTGTCAACGGTGACGATTGTGCCGGACGACGGCACGGCGTTTGCGATGAGCGCGGAGGCGCTGTCGTAGCAAAGCCAGTTGCCGGGAAGGATGGCGTTCGCGTCGGATCCGTTCCAGACGGCTCTCACGGCAGCGCCCACCAACTCGTAACCGAACGGACGGCCCACGGGATAGGAGATGGTATGCGAAACGTTGTCGTACATGCCAGCCATGCCGTCCTTGAGGCACGGCACGTAGTCGCGCACAAGCACGTATTCCCCGCTCGCGTTCGTCTGCCAGATCTTCACATAGTGGCAGCGTCCGAAGAAATAGTCACTCAGCCAGGTGTTGCCGTTGCACGCGAAAAGATACATGTTCCGCTGCGTGTCGAGGGCCTCGCCCATGTCGCCCTTGGACACATTGGCGAGCTCAGCGCCCGTGGCGGCGTCTTTCACCGTCGCCGTAGCCGAGCCGTCGGCCTTGTAGTCGGATGTCACGACCAGATCCTTGCCATAGCCCCCCGGATTGTATATGAGGCTGGTCTTTACGGCCCTGTACTGAAAATGCAGTTGATTGTTATAATAGAAAGCGATTGGATGGAAGCGGGTATTGTTGGCCGAACCGTCCACGCCTATCAACACCGGCCACGAGCTAGTCGAACTCGTCTGGCGGAACTTCGCCTCCACCTTCGTGCCGCTGCGGCCGACGAGGCAGGTGTCGATGTAGCGCGGCTCGCCATCCTCCGTGGAGACGTACTGCACCCAGGAATCCGGCTCCGCGTCGACGACGTTCGGGATTACGTCCGGTCCCGCCTTGGCGTTAGCGGAAAGCTGCCCGTCGTCGAGCGCGACGTTCCAGATGCGCACCTCGTCGTAGTCCGCATACGCGTCGTCCGTTTTGCTGAACAGCGAGCCGCCGAGCGAGAACGGGGGATTCTCCCCTACGGCCGCGATGGTCGTGCCGGTTCTCGCGCTGTTGTGCTTGACGATTTCACCAGTCGAGACGCTGCGGCGCATCCAGCGTATCCACGTTCCGCCATTGCCGTCCTTCTTCAGCACCACAGATATGTGCCACTGCGTGTCCAGCGTGAACGGAGCCATCGTGTTGTTTTGGTTGTTAATTCCCGTGAACACGGCGAGGTCCTGATCAACTGTGCTGTTTTGAGTCCAGCACATGTCAATCGTGAATTTGCCGCCATTCCCGTAGCTGAATATGCGCTCCCACATGCGCGCCTGCCTCAGAGTGGCGAAGATTTCGATAGTCGCGCCGTCCGTATCCGTGGGAATCAGGTTCGCGCCAAGATTGACATGGCCTTTGTTGTAGGAGCTGTTGTTGGCGCCAGGAGCCTGCATGCAGATCATCGTGTTGTCGGAGTTGAAGAACACTGTGCCGGCATCCCCGACGGGTGTGGCGGCAGAAGGTGTGCCGGATCCGGTGTCGTCGTAGTTGCCGTTGAAGCTCCAACGGTGCACGAGCGCGCTCGGCGTATCCGCCAAGCACAACGTCGCGGCCACTGCCACCGCACATCCTAGCTTCATGCTCTTCATGTCGTTACTTTATGGTTTCGAGTTTCTAGTGAGGTAGTTGCAAAACCCCTCTTCCTCGCCGTCTGCGAGCCAGGCCGCGCGGCCTGAGGGAACTCGCAAAACCACATCTGCGCGGCTGAAAGATTCAGCACATCCATTATGCCAAATCCGCGCTTCCGGCGCAAGGGGGAAAATG
>JAFXIL010000080.1 GCA_017563185.1 Kiritimatiellia bacterium
GTTCTCCTCTGCGGCACGATAGGCGCGGCGTTCGACGCGTGGCAGAGGCGGCTCGCCGCGTTGAGCGGCGCCGACGCGTACTTCTCCCATCAGATAGGCCTTGATGCCGTTGAGCGCGAGATGGACGAGCTTGAAGCCGAGGCGCGCGCGTCGCTTGCGCCTGGCGAGACGCTTAGGCCCCGCCGCTCGCCGGGGTACGGCGAGATGCCGCTTTCGATGAGCCACGAAATCATCGAGAAACTCGAGGCGACGCGTCGCATAGGGGTCGCCGTCACCGATTCCGACCTTCTCGTTCCGTCCAAGTCCGTCACCGCCGTCTGCGAAATCGTGCGCGGCGTTTTCGCTGCAAGAGGCTGAAGCGCACGTCACGCCTCAGGTGACGCGCCGCTCATTGACGGGGCTCGCGGGCGGCGGTCGTGCGGAAGTATAGCACGACGCTTGCGAGGGCGGACGATGCGAGCATCGTGAGCCAGTATGCCGGGATTCCCGGCGAGCAGGCCCTTACGGCGAGGAACAGCGGAATCCAGAAGAGAAGCGATGTCGCGAACTGGATGCGGAAGACCGCGGCGGTCTCGCCGCGTCCGCGAAGGTGCGCCTGCAGTACCTGCACGGCGGACTCGAACACGGCCTTCGCGCAAAGGATGAACACGAGGGCCTTCGCCGTCTCCGCGAAACTTTCCGCGAACGCGGTGTCTCCTTTCGAGGCGAACGCTCCGAGGATTTCGCTTCCCGCCACGGCGAGAACCGCGATGAACGCGAGCGAGTGGATCGCGACCAGTCCGAGCGCGGGCGTGATGAGCGCGCGGCGGTTCTCCTTCGCGGCGCGCGCCGTCACGATCTCCAGCGCCTGGGCGAGACCCTGCGGGAGCGCCTGGTATATTCCGTTTACTGCGAAGGCCGCGGTGCTCGCCGCCACGGCCGCGCCTTCGCACTCGGCGAGTACTGCGGCGAACACGAAGAATCCGCCGATGTCGATGACGGCCCTCACTCCGTTCGGGATGCCGAGCGAGAGGAGCGTGCGGAAGTCGGCGCGGCAGATGCGCCGCGCGCTGCATTTGAGCGGACGGAGGCGGATCGCGACCGCAAGAATGACGCAGGGAACGATGTGCGAGATGGTGGCGGACCATCCCGCGCCTTTTATTCCGCTCGTGGGCACGCCGTACAGTCCGTTGATGAATATCGGCGCGATCGCCATGTTTACGATGAAGCCGAGCACCGTCACCGCGCCGACGAATCGCGTCTTCCCCTGGCCTGTGAAGTATCCGCCGAGCACCGCCGCGAGCATGGTGAAGTATCCGTTTGCGAGAAGGACGTCGTAGTAGGCGGATTCCGCGGCGAGGACTTCAGGCGACGTGTTGAACACGCCGAGAATGGCGTGTCCGGCGGGTACGGCGAGGATGAAATAGGGAACCGACAGCGCGGCGAGGACGAGCGCAGAGCGGAACGCTGCGATCGCGCCGGGCGAGTCTCCGGATCCGTGTCTGTCCGCGAAGACCGTTCCCGAGTAGCCTAGCGCCGAAATGGCGAGCGACGAGACCGCGACGGCGAGCATCGAGCCGGGGAGGGAGGCGTGCAGGGCGGTCGTCGACGAGCGGGAGAGGAAGTAGTTCGTGACGAACGTGTTTGCCGCGAAGGCAAGCTGCGCGAAGGTCAGCGGAAGCGCGAGGCGCTGTATGGAAAGCATCGCGTTCACGGACGCTGCTCCCGGTTGGCCTCGCGCCATTCACGCATGGTCATTCCGAACCGCTTTTTGAAGAGCCGCTTGAGATAGGCGTCGGAGTCCCAGCCGCAGATGTTCGCTATCGGGCCTATGTCCTGCTTCGGGTCCCTGAGGAGCTCGAGCACGTGCTCGAGGCGCACGTTGGCGATCTCCTCCGTGATGCGGTGTCCGACGGCGCGCTTGAAGCGCGTCTCCGCGAGACGCTCTGTCACGCCCATCGCCTTTACCACGTCTGCCGCCTTGAGCCCCGAGCACGCTTCGCGTCGTATGAGGTCTAGCGCGTCGGCGATGCACTTGCCGACGACTGCGAGGTGCCTCGTGGAAAGCCGCGAAGTGACGCCGAGAGGCGTGTATTCGATGCGTTCCGGCGCGGCGCACCGTCCGCGCATGCACTTGGCGAGCAGTTTTACGGCGAGACGTCCGGCGCCACGGAAATCCGGACGCACGCTTGACAGCGTCGGATGAAGGTTGTCGCATACCGCCGGGTCGTCGTCGGCTCCTACAACGACAACGTCGCCCGGTACCGAAATCCCAAGGTCTCGGCAGACGTCGAGAATCACGGCCGCGATGTCGTCGTTCGCGGCGAAAATGCCGCAAGGTTTCGGAAGCGACTCGACAAACGGCTTGAGGCGGGTGACGAAATCGCTTTTGTTCCCGAACGTCCATGGATCCTCGAGAGTGTGGCAAGGATGCCCCATGTCGGAGAGAATTGTCTTGAACCTGTCTTCGCGCCTGCGGCTCCACCTGACGCGCCGGCTCCATCCGACGAAGGCGAAGTTGGTGCAATCCGTTCGAGACAGTTCGCGCTGTGCGAGATCCGCTATCGCGGAATCGTCGTTTTCGACCGCGAAGGCGCTGCCGTCCCCGAATGTCTTGTCGTCTGGGTCGATGTGGACGATTGGAATGTGCGAAAACGCTCGGCGCGACGGCAGGAGGTTTGAGGAGCCCTCCAGAATGCATCCTATCGGCTTCCAGTATTTAAGCACTGCCTTGATTGGATGTTTTAGCCGCTGGACTTCGATTTCCTCGACGTGCCAATCCATGTTGGCCGCCTCCTCGCGTACGCCGGCGAGTTCTGGTATTCGCGAGCCTGTGTGCAGGTCGGTTATGAAGAGGATGGTGTCCATCGAATGGCATTGTATCATTATATGTATGCCGCGGGCAATAGGAAAGTGCGGTTTTGGTTTGTTTTTTGGTGCGGTTTTGGATATAGACAAGCATGGGCATTTGCTATAATATCGACGTCAAAAGGAGAAACCCCATGATCGCCACCAAAAAGTTACTGTCCGTTCTCTTCATAAGTGCGATAGTTGCATCCGCAACTGCCACCGACTACTACGTCGCATCAGACGGCACATACGATGGTGCTCCGGATGGCGCCACGGTGTACACGTCCCTCGACGAGGCGATTGCTGAGGCAGGGAATGCCGCCGACGTCATCCATGTCGAGCCCGGCACATATGCCACGACGACGCAGTATGGTCCGAACCTCAAGGCCAAGCTCATCGGCACCGGCACAAGCCGCGATGCTGTCGTCATCCAGTCGGCTGGTACATACCGCACGCTCCGCATGGGGGCCGGTTCGTGGCTCGAGAACGTCACGGTCGTCGGCGAGGGGACGTACAAGGCCGACAAGGGTGGCGCAATCGAAATGTTCGGTGGCACTGTCACGAACTGCGTTGTCCGCGACGGCACCGCCTATGCCAACGGCAACAACGCCGGCGGCAACATCTATGTGAGCAGCACGGCTTCGCTCATTTTGAACTGCGACATCTACGGGGGTTCGGCCACCAACCGCGGCGGCAATGTCTATGTGGCTGGCGGCACGGTGCGCAACTGCAACATCTCCAACGGCACTTGCCCGAACAACATAGGCGGCAATGTCTACCTTGAGAACGGGACGCTTTCGGGATGTACGCTGACTGGCGGCACAGCCGGTGCCCGCGGCGGGAGCGTCTTCATGAACCACGCCTCGGCGCGCATCGAGAACTGCACGATTTCCGGCGGCAGCGCAACGACTCAGGGCGGCAACGTCTTCATCAACAACGCGAGCGCCGTCGTCACCAATTCGACTGTCTCAAACGGTACGGCCGGCCAGTCCGGCGGCAACGTCTACATCAGCAACGGTACGGTCGTGGATTCAACGATTTCCGGCGGCCGGGCCAACGGAACGGATTGGGCCCAGGGCGGCGGCAACGTTTTTGCCGACCCCGGACGCTTGACGCGTTGTGTTATCGCAGGCGGCTCGCTCGGCAGCAACAACCAAGGCGGTGGTATCCGTTCGCGCAACGCGAGCACGGTTATTGAGGACTGCTTGGTGTACGGCAACGCGAACGGCGGCATTTGCCTGGAAGGGAAGGGTACTCATTTCAACAATACGGTCGTCAGCAATGCGGCGTACGGCGTATGGGGCTACGGTAGCAATCCCGGCACCTTCGCCAACTGCATCATCTACGGCAACTATACCGAGAACGGCATCAACGAATGGTCGGGCAACCATCCGGCTGCCGCCGACATGTACAATTGTGCTTTTGGACAGGAATACTTGAAAGGTACAGTTGCCGTTTCCACGTACGCCGGCTCCATATATCTAGCCGATGACTCGGCCTTTGCCGACTACGCTAATGGAGACTACCATACGGCAGCCGTTTCTGTCTTGGTGGACGCAGGTGCAATGGACAGCCGCACAGATGCATCCGCGCTCGATTTGGACATGAAACCGCGCCAAAGCGGGACAATTGACATCGGCTGCTATGAGTACCAGAAGTCTGAAATGACCGTTAACTTCGCATATGCAGAGCAGCTGGACCATTCATACGCACCTGCAACAGCGGTTTTCTCCGTGTCCGCCAACAATGTTCCGGACGGACAGACCGCCTCGTTCTCAATCGATTTCGGCGATGGTTTGGAGCCGGTTGTGGCAGCAGGACCTACGGTATCGCATACGTTTGAAAATCCAGGCGTATACACGATTGTGGTTACAGCTTCCGCTCCTGGGTCGGCAGATGCTGAGATGACATATTCGAATTTTGTCACTCTCAAATCGCAGACTGTCTACGTCACGGCCGGGAACACATCTCCTGCTGCGCCATACAGCACCGTGGAGACAGGCTTCGCCACTTTTGCCGACGCGTATAATGACGCTGTTGATGGAATGACAATTATAGTCGGAAACGGCGTATACGAACAGACGGCGAAGATTGCAGTCTCAAAGGCCGTTTCGATTGTCGGCAATGCTGCGAATCCAGACGCGGTTGTTCTCAAGAACACAGCTACTGCCTCGAGCGGACAGGGCGACAAGCGCGTCATGTCGATCGACAACGCCGCTGCAACGGTCTGCGGCTTGACGCTTGAGGGCGGGCAAGTCTACCACGGCAACGGAGGTAACCTCGCGATATCGGCTGGGATGATTTCGAATTGCGTGATTCGCGGCGGCATTGCGTTGGCGGATACGGATGCCGAGTACGGCATGGGCGCCGGTGTTGCCCTGAGCGGAAGCGGCATCGTATCGCACTGCATCATCACGAACAACGAGGTACAGGGCGCGGCGTCTGGCAAGTGGGCGCAAGGCAGTGCCGTCGTGTTTCCCTGGGGATCATCCGGCAAGATGCTCAACTGCCTTGTTGCATACAACCGCTGGACTATCGAGAATGCCGAAGCTAACGGCGCAGCCGGCGTGGTGTACCACGGCAGCACAGCTGGCTCCCGAGTGGAGAACTGCACAGTCGTTGCCAATGCAATCGTCGGCACGTGCAACGCGGCAAGCGCCGCAGGCATCCGCTGCGACTGGAACAGCTCTGTCCGCAACACCGTGATCTCCGGCAACAGGATTGGGGAGACTGTTTCCAACGTTCTTCTCGCCAGGGACGGTGAGATATGGAAGGACAGCCTTAACGCTTGCGTTACAGAAGACGCACTCCCGTCCGGGAACGCGAGCTGCATTGTGGCCGCTCTCGGAGATACGTTCAAGAATTATGCGCGTGGGGACTTCAGGCCGAAAACAGGCGGCGCACTTGCTAACAAGGGGAGTGCAGTACAGTTCCCGGTTTCCGTCGATCTCGCCGGGAATCCGCGCGTGATGTTCGACGCAATCGACATCGGCTGCTATGAGTGCCAGACGAAGCCGGGTTTTGCGATAGTGGTCCGCTGAGGAGGCGACGAGATGACAAAGGCGATCACGATGCTTGCAGTTGCGGCGATGTCGCTTTGGGGGGCGTACGCGCTGACCCTCAACGACTTCGCCCCTGTCTATAAGGCGAAGATGGAGCGCGAAGGCGACAACTGCGTCCGCGTGAAGTTCCCGAGCGCCGAGTGGGGCACGGGGATCAAGTGGGAGTCTCCAAAGGGCGTCGACTTCTCGTCTGCGAAATGGCTCGCGGTGGACGTCGAGAAC
>JAFXIL010000081.1 GCA_017563185.1 Kiritimatiellia bacterium
CTACTGCAGGTCGGGGCGCCGTGCCGACGAGGCCCGCAGGGAGCTGAACGGCCTCGGCTACCGCAGCGTGGTCAATCTCTGCGGCATCGAAGCCGCGGAGGCCGCGCTGAAGAAGTGACCGAGGGCTAGACGGCCGGCGGCATCTGGACCGCGCCCTACGAGGTGCAGGTGACGGATCTGCTCAGGGACGGCGAAAACGATCTCGAAGTGGAGGTGTGCACGAGCTGGGTGAACCGGCTCGTTGGTGACGCCGCGCTTCCGGCGGAGAAGCGCCCCACTTGGATCTCAGTGGGCGGGTACAAGGCCAACCACCCGCTCGTCCCGTCAGGACTTTTCGGGCCTACGAGGCTCGTCGTCGAGCGGCAGTGAACACCTGAGAACAATCGCAAGCCCGCTGCGGTCTATGAGTCCGCCTACCCAATCTCGATGCTAGCGTATGATGACCGTCAAGCCACTGGAAACGTACACGCCGTCGTCCTTCTTGACGAAGCTGCGCGCCATCTCGCCCGGCGCGGACAGGAACTTCACGGTGTCGATGTTCGCCGGCGGCGCCGACCAGCTGATGATCGGCTCGCAGGCGCCGATCCTGCGCGAGCCGAACGCCACCTTGACCGTCGCACCATCGGCGAACAGCAGCTCGCCGGGCGTCGTGCAGTCGCTGACGCTGGCCGTCGTGCTTGCGTACACGCTCGACAAGTCGAGCGAGGCGCCGCTGACGTCGAGTGTGGAGCCGTCCATCATCACCATCGGCGGGCGCATCGGCCCCGCGAGGTACCTGCCGTACACGGCAAGCCGCGTGGCCTTGCCGGAGTTCTTCTCCCATTTCTCCGCCGCATACACGAGCGAGCCCACGGATATCGAATCCGTGGCGTTGCCGAGTTTGCACTTTGACGGCGAACGCACCTCGAATGCGACGTTGGACGGGTTTTCCGCCGCCAGCCACTCGTACGTGCAGTTGCCCGCGAACACCATCTTTCCCGAATCGCCGCACCTTGTCGCACCCAGTCCCACGTAGCTGTTCGGCTGTCCGCTTTCCGTCTCGTTCGTGTCGAACGTGAGCGCGTGGCCGTTCATCGTCAGCGCAAGCGTCCCGTCCGGATTCGCAAAGTAGAAAGCTCCGCCCGTCATCACGGCGTCGCCGGAGAGCGTGAGCGTGGAACCGATGCACTTGTAGGCCGCGTTCCAACCGTTGGCGCGGTTGCCGGTGGCGAGATGGAACGTTCCGGCAAGGTCGTAGCCGTAGATGCAGGACGACGTGCTGAAGAAGCCGTCCATGTCGTACACCGCTCCCGCGCAAATCTTCACGGACGCGTTCTTGGGGCCAAGCGGGAACTTGTTCGTGCCGAGCTTCAACGTCCCGTCCGTCACTTCCGTCCCACCCGTGTAGCCCTGCCGCGGACACGCGGCCGTGAACGTCCCCTCGCCGTCCTTGACGAGTTTGAGCGATCCGGTGAACGCAACGGACACGTTCGCGGAGGTCGATCCCGACGGAACATCGACATGCAGTTCTCCGCCGCCCCCGGAGGATGTGATCGTTCCAGTATTCTCAAGCTGTCCGATGAGATGCAGTTTCTTCCCGGCGAGGTCAACCGTCACGCCCTCGGGAACGCTCAACGCGCCGAGTCCGCACCAGTCGGCATCGGCGGCGAGCGTGGCGTTGCCCGCCTCGATGCCAAGGAACGGCCACGGAATCGTCGTGCCGAAGGGCGCATTGAGCGCGGCGGAGCCGGAGCAGACGATGACGCGCGTGAATTCGCATGGAAGCGCGTCTTGCACGAGCGCCCCGAAGCCGTCGCGGCAGTCCCAGTTCGCGGCGGAGCCGAGGTCCGCGCCGTCGCCCGCGCCTGTCCACGTGGCCGTGACGGGAATCGTGTCGGCCGAAACAAGAACCGTCTTGCCGTCGGCGGAGAGCGACAGCGTGAAGCGGCTGTCGTTGACGCCGAAGTGCGAAAGGACGTCGGCCGCCGTCTCGCCCGCCGGCAGGACGAACGCCCCGGCCGTCAATGCCTCCGCCGTGCCGCCGTCGTTGTAGTTCGCCGTGTCGAATACGATCTTCGCGCCCGCGCCGAGCGTCAGCGTCCCGCCCACCTTCACGGCGTAGAGCGGCACGGTCAGCTGAAGGCCGTCGCCGATTTCAAGCGACTCCGGCGCGAACATCGACCCTTCCCCGCTCTTAAGGGTGGCGCTCGTCGGGAGGGCCGCGCCTGTCGCGGCCGTAAGAGCCAGCCGCTTGGGCGTGACGAAGGTGTCGTTGGTGAGTTCCACGCCGTCGGCGAGCGCCACCGCCGCCTCGACTTCCGTGTCTTCAAGCGCGGGCCAGATGGTGGTGCGCGTCGTGGCCGCCCACGTCTCGTTCTCCGCGTCCCATTCCCGCACGTCCCAGGAGGCGAGAACGCCCGCCCACGCGCCGTTCGCCGCCACCGTGCGCACGAGGTTCGTCGCGTCGAGCGGAGGAAGCGCCGGGGGGTTCGCCGCAAGCCACGAAACCTGCGTCGGCGATATAGAGTAATTGAAAAACGCCAGTTCGTCCAGATACACTTCCGCACCTGTGTTGTAGTAGTTGTTGTTCACATTAGTACCTGGTACCTTGGGCCCAAGCATCAGCATGTTCACGGCGTCCGCCGCCGACGTTGCATCCGGAACGTCCATCTGCGAAACCCGTTCCCCGTCAACGGCGACGTCGATCTTGCGGTCTGCCGGATTCCAGACGAGGCACACGTGCTGCCATGCGTCCACAATGCGCTTTCCGCCGGGGATGGCCGTAAGGCCGTGATGCAAATCTCCGTACCCCATGACGACCGACGGAGTGCTGCTGTCCCAAGCCAGCCTCTCGGTACGCGATCCCAGCGTGAATCCGAAGAACGACATCCAGTTTGCCATGTGGGAGCCGGCCTTGAGCCAGAACGAAAACGTGAAGCCGCTGCCAACCGTGGCGCCGAGTCCGTCTGCGCCAGAGCCGTCCGCCTTGAACGCCGCCCAGTATCTCGTGCTACCGCCATTGCCTACCCGAAGCCAGAAGCAGTAGGGTGCGCCGAATGCGCCATCTTCCGTCCAGTTTGCATAGTCGTTGTTGCCGGGGCTCTTGCCGGTCATTGATGGATGGTACTTGTACGCCACGCTGTCGCCCGTGCCGGAGTTGTCGCACACGAGCCCGCGGGTATCGGCCGACTGCTCGTGGAAGCGCCAGCAGAGCGGCATCTCGCGGCCGGGGCCGTTCGTCGGCTGGGCGGGACGGAACCTGCCAAGCCATTTCACCTGCTCCTCAGTCGCGGGGTAGTCGAACACCGCGAGTTCGTCGATGGACGTATTTGTCGCGCCGATGTAGCTCGCCGACCGGTCGGTGCCGTTCGCGTTGCGTACCCATCCGCCGAGGATTATCTGCTTCAAATCCCCAGCCGTGGCCACGCGCATCGTCCCGGACTTCTCGCCTCCAATGTAGAGCGTGCAGGTTCCAAGCGTGTCGGTGCCCGGCGCGAAAACGAACGCCGCGTGCTTCCATTCGCCCGCAGTCGCCTCCGTGGCCGCTTCGCCTCCGCCGACAGCGTCAAAACTGCTATCGCTTGCGAATATCATGAAGTTTCCGCTGCTCGTGTTGGGGTACTCGCAGCGATAGCACGTGTCTCCAACGCGGAAACCCATGAAGTCGTACCACGCCTTCGACGGAGCGTGGGTCTTGAGCCAGAAGGAAATGGTGAAGCCCGTCGCCGTTCCGCAGCCGAGCGACGAATTGCCGTCGCCAAGCCAAAGCGAATTCTGGGTCGTGGAGCAGAACGCATGGTCCGTGCCCAACGCGCCGCCGGAATAGCCCGCGCCGACGCCGACGGATTTCTCCTTGAGGATGAATTCCGCCGTCCCCGTCCCCTTGTTGACGCCCTCATATACGAGCACGCCGTTCTCGACCTTGTCTAAGTCGAAATAGTAAAGGAGCGATCGGGCCGAAGCCGACGCTGCCGCCGCTATGCAGACCGCCGCCGCAATCGCGGCGCGGAACGGAGTTGCCCAGCCGCCCACCATGCCCATCTTGAGTTTCTTCATGCGTCAAGCCTTTATTGTGATTTTGCGTGGCTAACAGTATAACCTATTTGGCGGCAGAATGCAATTGCGCAGTACACTGGACTATCCCCAAAACGGCTGGCGAGTCCGTTCCACCTGCCGTGGCGCGTGAACAGTCGGCCGACGCCGTCGTGGCGCATGAACCCCGGCGGTGCAGCATATGAATTTCATCAATTTCGGCAGAATCCGACAAAGCCCCGAGGCGCAGCGAAACGGCACAACCGCAAATAGCCATCAGCCGCTGCCTTCGTTCGCTACCAATCGACGCCCATGAGCATGAATTCGCAGCCGGCCTTCATGTGGATGGCCGTCATCCAGAGCATCTCCCAGCTGTCGCGGTACACGCCGCGGAACTTCGCCGCGTCGCTATCACGAGATGGGTGCCGGTGGTCGTCGAGGAGGTTGCCGAAATTCGTCAGCTGGATGTTCTCGCCCGACGCGCCCTCCTCGTCGAGCAGCTGGCAGCCGCTCGCGAACCGGAGCTTTGCGAGGTCCTGCAGACGCCGGTCCTTCCAGTAAACGCCCATGCGCCACGTCGCCGGCGCCTCGATTGCGCCCAGGCAGTCCATGCACTGGTTCTGCGGCGACACCATCATCCAGCCGGTCGCACGGAAGGCGTGGTTGAAGAGGTCGCTGCCTTCCGGCGTCGGGATGTCCCAGGACACCATGTAGGTGAGCGACATGTCAAGCGCGTGGCGGACGTACCGCTCCCACTTGGCCGCCGCGTCCCTGTCGCCGCGCTTGACCGCGCTGCGGAACAGCGCCTCAAAGCCCATGAACGCCGACTGGCAGCTTTCGCCGTCCTCGCAGCGGGCGTCCAGCGTCGCGCCCCAGTAAACGGAGTCGTAGGAGATGAACCGCCTGGCGAGCGCGTCGGCGATCCGCTCCGCCGCCGCAAGCATCCGCGGATCGCCGAACACCTCGCTGCCCATCACGAGCGGCGGCACGAGATAGCCGTCGCCGGCGTTGTGCGGCCCGCGCCAGCTCTTGCCCGTCACGTGTTCCGCCAGCGCCGTGAGCGATTTCTTCACGAAGGTCTTCCACTTCGCGCTGTCGAGTCCTGACTCCGGATGCGCGTCGGCGAAGATCACCGCCTGCATCACGGTGTCGAGCGTCATGGAGCAATTGACGATCGAACCGACCCCGTGTCCCTTCTTGGGCATTTGCCCTCCAAAGACATACCGCACGGAGAAACGTCCGTCTGGCATGATCGTGCCCGTAAACGCATCGGCAATGGCGTCAAGGGAACGCTGCGCCTTCACGCGGTCGTCCGGCGTCACACCCAGCACCGCCAGACCGAAGCTGCACGCCTCCGACTGGTCCACCCAGCCAAGTCCGAAGGAGTTGTGGTAGAAGTCGACCGGCTGACGGTACACCATGTTCGGACGCGGCTTGCAGAACGTGGTGAAGCCGCACATCCCGTTCGTCGGGTCCTCCCTCCAGCGCGTCAGCGAGTAGTTGCGCTTCGCTGCCATGATCCGCTTGAGCGGCGCCTCGCGCACCAGCGCGCGCTCGGGCTGGAAGATGTCGAGCGACTTGCGCATCGCCTGCTGGAACCCGAACGAATCCTTCGTGGCCGTGCCGGTCTGGATCCAGAACAACTTCTCGATCGGCTTCTCCGGCTGGAGGGTGATGTACGCCTCGTCGTATTTCGTCCAGCCGCCGTCGAACGGAATGCCCTTCACCGTCGAGCGGCGTCCGTTGAAGCCGACCGGACCCGACATCATCACGATGTCCGCGCCGTCCTCCCCCGCCTCCACGCCGGCGCTCCACCACTGGTCGGGATGCACCGCGCCCTTGACCGGCGACGGCCAGACGTGCAGCGCCGCGAAATCGCCGGTCGCGGCGTTTTCCAGAAGAGAGAACGGCATCGGCAGCCGATGTTCCTCGAAGATACCGAACTCGCCCTTCCCGCCGAAGTACACGGGGACGCGTCCGTCATTGATCCCGCGGTTGGACGGATTGCCGTACAGGAGGACGCCGGGCAAAAACGGCTTGAGGGCCTTGGGATCGCCCTTCATCCGGTAGCGGACGGAAAGCGTGACCTTCTCGAGCGGCTTCGCGCCATGCCACACCCAGCGACGCACCACGCGCTCAAAGCCGTCGCCCGCGGGTGTGCGGACATCGGTGACCGTGAGTCCCGGCACGTCGCGGACCCATTCCTTGACCCAGCCGTTCTCCCAGCCGAGACCGATTTCCGCAGGGAGGAGTCCGACGTCAGCGGAAGCGGTTTTCCTCTGCGCCGCCGCCCCGACGACGAGAATCAGCTTTCCATCCTCTTCCTTGAGCGAACGAACGCGTCCCGTCGCGCGCCGAGCCAGCGCCGCGCCGTCCTTCAGTTCCGCCTCTCCGCCCGCCGGCGAATAGACGATCGTATCGCCGTCTGCGGCATGAATCATCGCCGTCAGGAGATCGGGATACTTCGCGTCCCCGATCGAGGCGTCGAGACGTTGAAGGACGACGTTTTCGATTGCAATGTCCTTCTCGGCGTCGCGGGCGGGACTGAAGAATTTGAACAGCACGTTCTCCTGCTCCTCGGGAAGCGAGAAATCCGTTGAGAAGCGACGCATTGTCGCATCGGCCTCCACCTCGCCCAGCTTCTTCGTCCCCAGCCAGATCTGCGTGTTGCCGGGATAGTTCGGGCGCGCCACGTAGTTGAAGCTCAGCCGATAGTCGCCCGACGGCAAGGATGGAATGACCTGCGAGACGGTCACATCTTTCCATGGCTGCAGGAACATGGCGTACCTGCCCACGGAAAATTTCTCCGCCACCCACACGCCATCGGACTTGGCAATTCCAGAAAGCCCTTCGAACTTCCAACCCGGACAGAAAAACCCCTTGCTGTCCCAATACCCGCCCCACTTATGCTGCGTCGCCGTCCCTTCGAACGTGCCGTTCTGGATTAAATTCGCACCGGCAAAAACCTGCACCGATACGGTCGCGACCACAAGGCAAACGGCCTTGAATTGAAATGATGTTTTCCTCATGGATATGTAGCCTTTCATGTGCAGTTATTATATCAAACCCCGATGTAACCCAGCAACAGAGAATCGCGACTCAGAACGCAAGCGGGCGCATCTGCGTTTTTCACCCATATGTATTGGGATTTGGAAACAACCATGACAACTTTCAAGAACAACATTATCCTGCGGGCGCACCTTGAACATTCAGAATTGTGGTAGTTTGAGGATCGGCAAATGGGCGCGGGCGAGTTAGCCCGCGCGCCAAAGGCAAGTTGTTTTAAATAGTTGTTTCCAATTATCAGAAGGCTCGGCGGTGAATTACGCCGATGCGCCCGACGCAAGTGAGTTAGGGGTCAACTAAACCAGTTTTTCCAATTTAGTTGAACCCTAAGTCAGCGAATCGTGGCACTTTGGGGTCAACTAAACTTGATTTCTCGTTTTAGTTGAACCATAAGTCATGATCTGATGCCGTCCTGGCGATGGACAATTCATACCCCCTCAGGTGGGATGCCTTCGACCTTCATAAGCCTAGGCGGATTCTTCGCCCAGCGTTCGCATGCAAGGCCGGAAGCGCGGTCGCGGCAGACGACGCGGTAGCCACCGGGCGCGTCGTTGATGTTCGTACGCACCGAGAGCCTGCAAACGCCGTCCTTCGCACAGGCGTAGCCCGCGCCGTCCAGTTCACGGCCCGCCGCATCGTAGACGCGGACCTCGACAGGCAGCAGGGCCTTCACGGGTTCGCCCGCCGCCTCGCGTACAGTCATCGTGACGGAGACGGAGAGAGCGTCGCCCACCTTCGCCACCTCGGCATCCACAGAAGCGATCTTCTGCGGAAGGAAGAGAAGGAGCCGCCCGTCGTTCGTATCGTACGAAAGCGGCACCGCCACGCGCCCGTCGCGACGCGAGAACTTCACCTCGCCGCCGCGCGAGAGCTCGTATACGGCGTTTATGCGTCCCTCCGGGTCGGCGAGCGTCACCTCGCCGGCGAACGGCAGCCCCTTCTCCATAGTGAGGCCCCACTGACCCACGTAGTCGCCGAACGTGCGCTTGTCGTTGACTGCGAACACGTATGGCGTTCCGCCCCATGCGCGCGAGTACGTCACGATCTCTGGGCTGGAACTATCCGTCTTGGGCGCGTAGGCGCATTTTGCGGCGAGCGCCGCGCGCAGCTTTCCGCCTTTCGGCAGGCCTTTCGTGAAGTCCCATTCGAACGCGGCAGACGATTCGCCTTCCGCACCTGCGCCAAGGCCACGCAGAAATGCAGCCGCGGCCGCTGGACGGTCGGTGTTGATGTAGTCAAGCCCGAGCTCCAGCGCAAGCCGCCAGGCCTCGGGATTGTCGGGATATCCCCAAAGACGGAACTTGGAACCCTTCTCATGGGCCTGACGGACTGCCGCGCGGATCTTCTCCTTGTCTTCCTCCGCCATCACACCCGAACGCCAGCGGGTGTAGGCGCGCGCGTAGTGGCTGATGAGCGGCACGCGCCTGTACTGTCCGTCGGCAAGCACTCTTGTGGGCGGCATGTCGAAGAACACGAAATCCGGGTATGTGAATAGATCCTCGACCTTTGAATGGTCGCCCGTCACCGTCAGCCTCGCCGCCGATGGATTCTTCGCGATGTCGAAGCATTCGCGAAATCCCTCCTTCTCGATCATCTCCACGAGACGGTCGAGCGCGGGCTTTCCGTTCTTCAGGTCCACAAGCAGCTGAATGGGCTTCCCGGTCGCACGCGCACGCCCGCCGTTCTTGCGCATGACCGAGCGCAGCGGCTCAAGATAGAGGCGGCGGAGAGAGTTCTCCTTTCTCAGCTCCTTGCGGGAGTGCGCAACGAGCAGGTCGCCGTCCACAAGGAAAATGTCGGCCTCGATGGAGTCTGCCCCTGCCTCGTATGCGCCCCAGAACGGACGCTTCTGCGCGTAGTCGTTGTGGGAGTGTATCAGCATCTCCCCACGCCCGGGCTGCACCCCCCGCGCGATTCCGCCCGCGCTCTTCGGCGCGGCCGCCACTGCGGCCGAAACAAACAACGACGCAACAAGCGTAGCGAATGGACTTTTCACCTTTCGTGCACCTTTCATTTAACGCCGGAATTCTTCACTGGAGCTTCTTCAGCTCGCCGCCGAAGAAGTAGATCGGCGAGCCTGAGAGCGGCAGTGTATAGACACTGCCTTCGTGCGGCGGACGCACCCGCGCGCCTGCCACGTCGAGGAACGTCATGTTCGGCGACGTGAACTCCACCTTGCGATCATGCGCGGCGCGTACGGTCCACACCATTCCCGCCTGGCGCTTGTCTGGGCGCGTCCACTGCGGGAAATACACGTTTCCGTCGGCCGAGCGCCACGCGCCGCCCTTCTGCACGCTCCCCGCAGGACGCGCCGCGACGAATGTCATGTACGCTCCGTACGCGGGCTTCGGCGCGAAGTTGTCGTGCACCATCCCGAAGTACGACTCCGGATCGTACGGGTTGACGTCCGGCTGGCGGAACTCGTACCAGAAGAACTTTTTCACCCCCTCGGCGAACGCGATGCCCAGCGCGCGCGCCACCATCTTCGCCTGGCGCGCCTCGCTGCTCGTGCCATGGCCGCCGCCCATCACGCCGCTCACTACCACGGCTCCCTTCATGTCGCTGTTGAACTTGTACACAGCCGCGGCCACGGCCTCTATCCCGTTCGTGGGCGCGGAGAGAATCGGCACGAACCTGTCGCCCTCCTTCAGCAGACGGTCCGTGAAGAAACGCGTGGCGGAGAAGCTCTTGGCCTTGATGCCAGACGCCGCGACGGGACGCACGCTCATCGACTCTGGATAGCGCTTGTCGATCCAGAACGCCGTCTCCGCTATGCGAAGGCGCCTGCGGTCATCCCACGTCTTCGCCTTGTCGTCCCTCCGCATCGTGCCGTCTGGCGCGGCGCGCCAGGCGTACCACATCGGCATTCCGCCCAATTCAACAAGCACGCCGCCCGCCTTCACAAACTCGAACACTGCGTCGACCGAGTCGGCTGCGTAGTCCTCGTTGAAAGGATACACTACCGCGTCCACATCGCCCTTCGCAAGGCGCGCGGCGAGTTCGGCGGATCTGCACACCTCCACGCTCGAGCCGCTCGGCAGAACGTCGAGAAGGTGCAGCCGCGCCGAATCGTCAACGTCGCCCTCCACGTCGGCACGCGCCGGCACGTACACCGTGCGCCACGTCTTCGCATCGGGACGCGCCGCCTTCAGGCCCGCGAGCATAACTTCGCCCTGCCCTATGCCCTGGCGGTGCGTGGGCCAGCCCACCTCCGTGATCCACAGCGGCTTCTTCGCGTCGCCGTACTTCGCCATCACGCGGCGCAGCTTCTCGATCTGGGCGTCCATCGAACCCTCCGGACGCCCAGGATGCGAATACGGGTGGATGTTCATGATGTCGAACCACTTCGCGCCGCCGAGCTTGTACACCTCCTCGATGAAGCCGAGCGGAACGCCAGCCGTGCCGCCGAACGCCACGCGCACTTCCGGCTCGGTCCTCTTCGCCGTCTCGTACGTTCGCCGCAGAAGCGCAACATAGTTCGTGGGATTGGGGCTCTTCCAGAAATTCGTAATGTTCTCCTCGTTCCACACTTCGACAACCGGCAGACGCCTTCCGTAGCGCGTCACTACCCTGCGCACGTACTCGCCCCATGCGTCGAGATGTTCGTGGGCGGGATGAGCCCATGGCACGCTGTAGCCGAGAATCGGCAGCAGCCTCACGCCCTCGGCCTCGCATTCCGCAACCACTCTGTCGAAGTTGGCGAAGTTCCATTCGCCTTTCTTCGTCTCGATGCCGCGCCAGTCGAAGTCGCTTCGCACCCAGCCCATTCCCGCGATGCGCATCATTGCGCATGTGCGTGCGGGCGGCTCGCCGCGCGTCACGTGCGCGCAAGCGCCGTAGGGATTCTCCGCCGCCACAACAGCTGCGGATGCCGCAGCCGTCAAGAACATAATGATGCATTTGGCTTTCATGGGATTCTCCTTTTTGAGACATCATCTCTGCGTGCCCTGGACGACAAGCGTGCGGACGCCTTCGGCGCCCTGGACGAAGATGGCGAATTCCGCCGGACGGAAGTCCGTATCCGTGGAGACAGCCTCGTAGTCGAACGCGCCGCGCAGATCTGTGTAGCCGTCCTTGTGGAACTTCGTATCTGTCTTTGCAGCATCACGCACGTACACCTTCACGTACGCCCCCGCAAGCGGCTTGCCCTTCAGATCCCTCACGCGCAGCTGGCGCGTCTCGCGCGACACCTGCACGTCAAGAGCGCCCGGCGTAAGCTCAAGCCGCTCTTCCGCACGCCCGTCCGCGCCCGTCGCCACGACCACGAGGTTGGCGCGCCTCAGCTCACTCGGCAGCTCCACGCGCGTCTCATTCCCTTCCGCGACCGACACTTCCTTCGACCATGCCGGCTTCAGACCCAACACGCCACCGACGGACGCCGACGCCCCGCCGAACGGATTCTTAGAGAAACCGATCTCCACGTCCACCGGGTACGCCTTGACAGTGCATTTCTCAAGATTGCTCGCCGTGAGGATTACGCCACGCGCCACGCCGTCGGCCATGTCGGCGCGCACGGCGAGAGACGGCGCGTTCGCACCCTCCGCGCGCTCTCCGTCCGCACCGCCGCCCAGCGCCTCGTCCGCCTGAGCCACGACTTCGTTGAAGCGCTTCTGCCAGATGCCGACCGTGGTTTTCGCCCACCTCGCCGCAATCTTCCGTCCTTCAGCCGCATCGCCGTGAGCGAAGGCGAGATACGCCTTCATGTAGTCGAGCTGCATCTTCGTCTCGACGTCGGCTGCGTCAACCGCCGCGATGTGCGCCTCCGCCTCTGGGATGCGGTCCTGCGCGATCAGATAAACCGCCGCGAGAAGCCTGTCCCTCACCGAAAGTTCCCGCTTCGCCGCAAGCACGTCAAGGAACGCCCTGTATTCCTTCGCGAGAGCGGCGTTGGCGATCGTGGCAGCGCCGCCCTTCGCGTGCGTGCGGGCGTTGATGATCGGCCAGTATTCCCGATGCTCGAAGATGTCCGCCTCCTCCGGCTCGATCTCGACGAGGGACGACTTGAACACCGGCCCAAAGAGCGGTGCGAGCTTCTTCACGTTCTCGCGGCGCGACAGCGCCTCCTTCACGCGGCGCGCGTCGTATGTATCCTTCCATTTGAAGCCCGCCAGCCAAAGCCCCTGGCAGTAGACTCCGCGCGACTCTAGAATGTCGAGCGCCTTCTTCGCGAAGTCACCGTCAGCAAAGCGCCAGCCGATCTTCGCGAGATCGACGTTGGCAAGATTCTTGGTCTTCAGATACTCCAGCACTTCGCCTTTCGTAGCCTTCTGCGAGACGTAGCGCCAGCTTGTGGTGTCGCGCTTCGCCGATTCCGCCACCACGTTGCAGACGAATGCCCCGCCCGCGCCAGCCTCCTCGCCGCGTTCAAGCGCGGCGGCGTCGGGCGTCTTGCCAAGGTCCTTCTCAACAAGCGGGAAGTAGAAGTAGGCCTTTGGCAGCGCTTCCGTCTCATACGCATCGAGAACGAGAGTCTTATCCTCCGCGGCGTCGCATCCGCTCACCGCGAACGCGCCTTCCGGAATCTGCGAGACGACGCGCACGTATCTGCGCCGTGCCGTTGGATTGATCGCGATCGTCTCGGAGAAATACACCCTTCCGCGCACGAACTCGTCCGTCGCTTCCTTGGGCGAACCGTCATCGTTCTTCTCTTCGGCCTCGAAGAAGTGGCGCTCGAGGCGCACCCTGTCGGCGGACATTTCGATACGCGCCCCCGCCGAGCGCGAGAACACCACGCTCTCGCCCTCCTTCGCCTCGAAGCCCACGCGGCTCACCGCCAGCGCGGCGATCATCCCGGAGAAACCCTTGACGTAGATTATGCTTGCGGACCTGAACGCATCCGTCTCGCCTTTCGCGATCGCCTCCGCATAGTCGCGCCAGAATCTGTTCTGGGCCACAAGACTTGCAGTGTCCTCCGAATGGCGGCGCTTGTACCAGTGCGACTCCACCCATTCCTTTGTACGCTCCGGCGGACGATAGAACTGCCTGTTCTGGCTGCGCCGCTTCATCGCCTTCTTCAGCTCTGCCACATTTGACATGCTCGCCCTAGGAACCATAGGAGCCACAGCATCCACATTCCGCAGCGCGTTCTTTCTGCCGACAGGCGCACGCATTCGCTGACTGCTCCACCCTGCATCTTGCCATGCGGCCATGTCTTGAGCGGGCGCGGCAGCTGCCGGAGCAGCATTGCTCGCCACCTCCTCCGGCGTAATATCTGCAGCCATAGCCATCGGATCACAGTTACAGTCAATCGAATACTCAACGTCACCCAGAGCGGCGGAGAACAATCTGTCTTCTTCACCGGGATCGCACGGATTGGCCTCGCACCAGTCGGCAAGGTTGCGCGCCACAACCGGCGCGACGGACGCGACACGCCTCGCAAGCAGGCACTGCTCAAGCGCGTTGAGGTCCTGAAGACGGCCAGGCTTCGCGTATTCGCCAAGGTCTTCGCCAAGGAGCCACTTGTCCATGAATTCCTTCAGCCGCTTGTTCCGCAGGTTCGGCGCTACGACGGAATCGAAGAACGCACGGTCCTTTTCGTAGAGGAAGAAGTCGAACTCGTGAGAAGCGTACTTGCCGTAAAGCTCGCGCTTCTCGTCCGTATTCTTCTCCGCCCAGTCGGCCACGAATCCAAACTCGGCAAAGACGGCATCGTCTGCAGAGATTGACTTCATCAGCGCGTGCAGTTCGCCCACGGTCGAATACGATTTCGTGCGCGACGAGTTCGCGAGCGCGTTGAAGCCCTTCTTCACCCTCAGATCCCGCGGCGCGAACGGAACAACCGCGCCCGCAAGCGTCGCTTCGTCGATAGAACGTCCGTCGGTCACTATGATCGAGACGTGCTGCATTCCCGCCGCGCCAGATCGCAGATCCACCTCGACCACGCCGTCCTTGCCCGGTCTCAGGTTGGCGAACACTGTCTCGGGCCCTGGCATGAAGTCGAAGTTCGCGAAGCCTTTGCGCACGACATCGCCGTAGTGTGTGCCGCTGAAGGTCCTGAGCGCACGATCCCCAGCCGCCGCGCTTTCAGGCGGCGCTCCATCCCATCCGTCGCCGTCGGAGAGCTTGATCTCGTTCGTCTTGGTCTCGCTTGTCGTCCAGGGGTTGAGCAGCAGCGAAGGACGCTGCAGCATGTTGCCGATGCGGCCCGGCTCCTGGCGGCGGTCGAGGATGTAACGCAGCTTGTCGCCGAGGTCGCGTCCAGAAATGTAGTCCGTACGCGCCCCGCCCCACTTGCCCTCTCGCATGTTCGGGCGCGCGAGCGACGCGGTTAGCGCGGAGAAAGGCGTTCCCCATCCGGCCACCGGCATCGTGCGCGCCGCGAACACGTGAACGCGCGCGTCTTCGACGGCGTTCGCCACACGCACGCGGAGGACGCCGTTCGTCGCCACTTCCGCCGATTCAATCCGCAGCCCCTCTGGGTTGCCAGTGTCGGAAAGCGAACGCGCCGCGCTCGCGATCACGCCGCCCTCTCCCACGGCCTTCGCCGTCTTGGCGACTGATATCTTGATCGCCTCGGTCTTCTCCGTTCTGGACTTCAGGCGGTAGTCGCCAGCGCGAAGACCAGTGATCCGCAGAACGCCGTTCGAGTACGAACACGCGCCGATGCAGTCCTCGGTGATCTCGCCTGCCTTGTTCACCGCGAGCAGCGACACCCAGCTCTCTAGCTCCTCGGCTCCCGGCCACACGCCGTCGAAGAGTCCTTTCGCCGGAATCGCTATCGTCTCGCCCTCTGCGGACGCTATTCCGCCGCCCGCATACGCGATGCGCATCCCGCGCTTGAGTCGCCACTTCCATCCGCCAAACTCCTTCGTGCTCACCTCTTCGATGTCGACTAGCGCGCCCAGTTTGATTTCGCCGTTCTCGTCGCACTGAAGCGTCTTATCGATCAATCTTCCCGGAGGGAATCCTTCTCCCGGCTTCACCATGCGTCCGCCGGCCCTGAACGCGCAGTGCTTGAAGGTGAGCGTAACTGCCCTGTGCGCAATGCGCTCGCCCGTCCTTCCGCGGCATTCAAGCACGTATCCATCGGCCACGCGACGGAGGAACAGCTGCTCTATCTGGCTTCCCTTCGCTATCGCGTTGACATTCATCGACCATGCGGCGGAAGGCCGTTCGTCATCCCCGCCCGCCACGCGCTTCACGCGGCCTTCGAGCTTGAATTTCACGTTTGAGAGATTCCATGGCACCTTGAAGCGGCACACGCTCTCCGCGTCGTCGAAGAGCTCAAATTCCTTGTACGTCTTCACCGTCTCGCGTCCCTTGACGTCCTTGAACGTGACGGTGAGCGTGGGGGATTCAAGAAGCTTCAGCGTGGAGACTATGCCGCCGGCGCGCAGCATTGGGCGAACAAGCGCAGTCGCCTCGCATCCCGCGACGAGAGCCTCCTGCGGCAGCACCACGTGCAAGTCAAGAGAATACTCCTCGGCCGCATGGTCGAACTCGATCGCCGAAGCGAGGCGGCCTGCGCCGATGATGGCCGTCTTGCGGCCGGCGGATTTCGCGTCCGCCGCGAACGGCACCGAGACTTCGCCGTTCTCGTCCGCCTTGAACACCGTGCCGTCGAGCCACACCTTGGTGCCCTTCACGATCCTGCCGTCCTCGTCCAGCGCGGCGAAGACGTGCCCCGCCGCGTCGCGCCGCTCGGTGGCGCGGAGGCGGCCCTTGCGCACCACCGCGCGGCTCGACACGCCGCCGCCTGAGCATTCCACCACGTAGAGCCCTGGCTCTGCCAGCTCGGGGAACGCCAGCGTCTCTCGGTGGCGCAGGATGGCGGGCTTCGTCGCGAAGTCGAGGAAGCGCTCCACAGTGGGCACGGCGCAGTCGAGGTCGATGTCGCTCGAAACCTCTCCCTTCGCCTCGCGGCAGGCCGCCGCAGCGTCTAGCTCGTAGATGGCGATGCGAAGCTTCTGCACGTTCTTCACATCAAGCGCAAGCGACACGCCGTCCTTCGCGGCGAACACTTTTTTGTTGGACTTCGCCCAGTTCACCTCCACGCGATCCTGAATCCGCTTGAACTCGTCGGCGGAGAAGATGCGCGTGTTGACGTCGGCCGCGGGTTTTCCCGATACCAGCTCCGCCTCGGAGACCGTCTTCGCGAGGAAGTCCTTCTCCACGAGTTCGGAGAACGCCTTCATGTCATCGCCGGCGAGCGCGGCGAGATAGTCTGTCACAAGCGCATCGGCGCGGTCGGCGCTGCGGCCTCCGTCGATTGCGAAGCCCTGGACGTTGAAGACTCCGCTGCTGACGTGTCGATGAGTGACGAGGCCGTGATCGGGCTTGACGTCCCTCAAGTAGTCGAGGAAAATATCCTTGTGCGAGAGGTCGCCGACGCTGCGATAGAACTCGAGGAGTTCGCGTTCGGCGGCAACGCGCTTCTGCTTGAGCGCCGGGGCGAGCGACTTCGTGAAGTCGAGGCGACGTTTGAGAAGCGCCTCGCGCGCCTTGAGGTCGTTGGGGTCGTCGTCCGCGCCGGGCGCAAGCTTCTTCAAGACTATGTCGGCGAAGACGGACGAGGACGCCACGTCCTTTGGCGTTCCCTTCGTTGCGCGGGCAACTTCGGCCAGTTGTTCAAGCGTCAGCTTCCTGAACACGCCGTGCCCCTTGAAGAAGTCGTTCCTGTCGCCGCTCGCAAGATACCGTAACAGACACTTCGTAAGGCCTGGAACATCGGGGAGATATTCGTCGCGGCCCAGCAGGAACGACGCATCGGTGCGCTTAAGGGCCTTTGCGTCGTCGCGCAGGGCGATTGAGACGAAACCGTCCTCGAGGTCATAGTAGGAGTAGCCGTACTTCTCCTTGTTCGCAAAGGCGTCGAACGAGACGTCCTCGTCCTTCAGCTCGGATGGATAGGAGTTGGGCTTGAGCTCGACTTCGCGCTCGGGAAGGCCTTCCCAGATATGGAGGAAGTTCAGGTGCCGCGGGATGAAGAAGGCCTGGCACTTGCCGCGGTCCCAGTCGAGGAAGTCCTGGCGGAAGGCGAACGCGAGGCGTCTGTTGCCGCCGGACGACTCCGGCCATTTCTGGTTGAGCTTCTTCGCGTCGTCGAGGCGGCCTTCGGTCTGCGCGTTCAGTATGGAATACGCGTACCATGCGTCGGTGTTTGGGCGCAGCGTCTCGATCACCTCGGCCCGGTTGGTGGCGAAGGCATACCGCTCTGCGAACTTAGTGTCCGCGAGGCCCGTGAGATCGACGGCCCCGGACGAAAAAGCCGCCGCCACGGCCGCCGCCGCCACTTTGAACATCATCTGCTTATCCATAGCTTCTCCTCTGGCTGCTTGTTGGGATTGTCTAGCAGGCGGGACGGTTGGACATGTCCACGACCACGCGCGCGCCGGTCTTGCGCACGTCGGAGAGGGCGACGTAGAACTCGGCATGGAGATAGACGCGCACTGGGAATCCTGACTGCACCGTGCGGAACGTCGGCACGAGCATGTGGCTGATCGATCCGATGCCGGTGTTCACGTAGTCCACCGGCTCACGCGCGGCCTCCACAAACACGCAGCTAGAGGCGAGCGCGATGCACGCCATCATCTTGAACAAGTTCTTCGCTGGCATTGGCAACTCCTTTGCTGAAGCTGTCGTTGTTATTACAGGAACCGTATGGATCGTTTTTCCAGGCGCGTACGCAGAAGTCGACTATGCGGCGGGCCACGGCGAACTTGGAAAGCAGCGGCAGAGGCTGCGACGAGCCATCTGGAAATACGAACGTGACGCGATTGGTGGCCGTGCCGAAGCCACTGCCGGGAGAGGTTACGTCGTTGCCCACAACAAGGTCGAGTCCCTTCTCGCGGCACTTGCGTGCAGCCTCGGCTGCGGGCGCGCCCGTCTCGGCCGCGAAGCCCACGCGCACGATGCCGTGAGGGGCAGAGAGACAGCCGGCGGAGAATTCACGCTGCAGCGTCTTGAGGATGTCAGGATTGCGCACGAGCTTCAGCACGCCGGACATCTGCGACTTCTTGAGCTTGCGCACGGCGCAGCGGGCGGGACGCCAATCCGCCACCGCGGCGGTCATCACGAGCGCCACCGGCCCGCGCGAAGCGCGCTCGCGCAGCGCAGTAGTGACGGCGGCGAGCATGTCGCGCGCAGAGACGACGTCCACCCTCTCAACGCCTGGCGGCGTCTTCAGCGCCACAGGCCCCGCCACAAGCACCACATAGTGCCCATTGCACTGCGCGGCGCGCGCCACGGCAAAGCCCATTCGCCCGGTGGACGGGTTTGAAAGAAAACGCACCGGATCGATGTACTCTCTCGTGGGGCCTGCTGTAACGATAAAGGTCATTGGAGTTTAGAGTTCAGAGTTCAGAGTTCGGGATTTGAAGTCTTCGAGGAACTCCTAGGGGCGCTAGGGGTGACCAGCCGCAGTAAGGCAAGCCAGGCGAAGATGCCGGCGATGCCGAACATCCACGTCGAAGTGTCGTTGGTGTAGCCGACCTGTGAATCTTCGGCGAAGCGAACGAAGAATCCTGCAATTGTGAAGACTGCGGCGGCGAGGATCAGCATCCTGAAGCATCTCCAGTTACGTGCCTTCGACTTCATTGATGCAGGCTCCTTCATGTGGCGAACGCCGCCCACTCTGGGTAACGAGTGCGGATCTCCACTGGCTCGCCGGTGAGGGGATGCTCGAAGCGCGCGGCGAGCGCGTGCAGGCAGTGTCCCTGCCGTCCCTCCACTGCAAAGGCGCCGTAGAGCCTGTCGTTCACTATGTGCATTCCCGCGAGCGCGAGCTGTGCGCGTATCTGGTGGGTGACGCCTGTGAAAATCGTCACCTCAAGGAGGGTGAGGTCGGCGTTGCCGCGGCGCGTGAGGCCCACGGGCACGAAGTTGGTGACGGCGCGCATCGGCGCGGCGCGCACCTTGGCGCGGGCACGCGAAATGTCGATCATCCTGCAGAATGGAAGAGTGGGATCGTGAACGAGGTTGTTCTCGAGCGTGCCGCCAACAGCCACCGATCCCTCCACGAGGGCGAGGTAGGTCTTCTTAACCGTCTGCGCGGCGAACTGCGCGCGCAGACGCTCGAAAGCCTCGGCGGTGCGCGCAACGAGGACGAGCCCGGAGGTGTCGGCGTCAATGCGGTGCACGGCGCCGGCCATGAGAGGCCTGTCGCCGAGCGGGGCGCATTCGGGATGGCGCGCCACGACGCCGTTCATGAGAGTGCCGAGCTCGGTGCGGGAAAGCGGCTGTACGGGAAGTCCGGCGGGCTTGTCGAAGGCGAGAAGCGCGTCGTCCTCGAACACCGTCTCGACCGGCACCGACCTGTCGGGCGCCACGCGGTTGTCGCATTCCTCGGCCAGCGCCTTCACAAGCACGGTCTCGCCGCCGCGCAGCTTCATGCCCTTGATCGCCGGCCGGCCGTTCACCAAAACGCAGCCCGCCGCGCACGCCTCGCGGCAGAAGGCGCGAGTGGAGGTGGGATAGCGGGAAAACAAAGCGGCGTCCAAGCGGACGCCGCCTTCGTTCTGCACAAACTCGTCTTTCTCAATCATAGCGGTCAATGAGCGCCGAAGGAACCGGCCCCATCCCCTCCCAGTTCTTGTTCGACGACCATGGCAGATCGGAATCCTCCGCCGTGTCGGCGATGCACCCGGCGCAGAGTCCGAGTGCGAGGGCGCACGCAAGCGCGCACGCCCAACGCCATGCCAAGCGGGAATTATTCGCTGAACACATCGTCGCCCTTCTGGGCCACCGCCTGCTGCCAATCGCCCAGCACGTCGGCGATCACGAAGTTCTTGCCCGCCACGCACTGGCGCAGGCGCACACGGCCGACGAACTCTCCGGCGGGGCCGTTGAAGCCCTTGCGGCGGATGCCCATCTCGATCTGCGGAAGCACGCCATTGCGCTCGGGGCCAAGGAGCTCCTTCATGGCGTCGTCGGTGAATTCGACCACGGCGAACATGAGCGTGGTGTTGATGTCAACGATTTTGCCCTTGTTGCCGGCGGTCACGTTCGTGCCGGCGGAGGTCTGACCCTGACCGCCCTGAAGACGGGCGTTCATCTCGCGGATGATCTTCTGGAGATGGTCGGTCTTCTTCTTCTCCTTGGCGAGGTCCTCGCGCACGGCCTCCGTCTCGTCCTTGGAGGCCTGCAGCTCCTCCTTCACGGACTTGATCTCGGTGTTGAGGTCCTCGATCTGCGTCTTGAGCTTGCCGATGTTGTCCTCGAGTTCAGCCTTCTTAGCCTCGAGCTCCTCAATCTGCTTCTTCTTCTCCTCGATGGTGATCTTGTCCTGGCGCATCTCGGGCGGCAGCTTGTTGAAGTCGCTCACGAGCTTCTCCAACTTGCCGCGCACGTTGGCGAGTTCGGCGCGGGTGTTGTTCAGCGCGGTCTGCTGGGCCTTCGCGCGGTCCACGATCTTGTCGAGCAGCTCCTGCGCGGTGCCGGGCCCCTTCTTCACGAAGTCGCCGGGATTGGCCGCGTCGGGGATCTTGTTGCCCTCGCCGTCGAGCTTGTAGAGATTGCGCGACTGGACGCGCTCCTTGTCGCCCCAGTTCAGCTTTTCGAGATTCTGCTCCTCGAGCTGGACGGGATAGTCCTCGAGCAGATTCTCCGTCTCGGGCGACTCCACGGCCTTCGCCTCGATCTGCGAGACGTCCTTGCGCGCCTCCGGCACAGTGACGGGCTTGGCCGGGTCAGCCTTCTCGATTGTCTTCGAGAGTGTGACCAGACAGTCCTCCAACTGACGGTTGCGGTCCTTCAGCAGCTCCTTCTTTCCGTACAGATTGTACTCGAAATACAGAGCGGCCACCGAGACCGCGAGGATCACGTACACGAGCGCATGCAATGCCTTGTTCATCTTTTTTTAAACCTCGTTTGAACTTCGTTGTGGAGGCGAGCCAACCTGGTGCGGCCTTCACGGCTATAATGATAATGTAATTTCGTCGATTTGGCAATGGGAAAATGGAAAAAATTTATTCGGACACCTCGGCGGACTTTTCCGGGGGAGGGGGTTCCACGCCGCCGCCGAGGGCCTTGTAGAGCGCGATCAGGTCTATGGATATCGAGCCTCTGCTGATCACGAGCGCCTCCTCGAGGGTGAGAAGGGAGCGCTGCGCGTCGAGCACGTTGTTGAAGTCCTTGAGGCCGTTCTTGTAGAGGTCATTCGAGATATCCACCGCCGCGCGCGCCGCCGCCACGGCGCCCTGGAGCGACTGGTAGCGGTGGTATTCCTGCGTGTAGGCGCTGTATGCGTTGCGCGTCTCCTCCACGGCGCGCTGCAGCGCGAGCTCGTACGCGAGGGCGAGCTCGTTCATCTTCGACTCCGCCTTCTTGACGTTGGCGATCAGGTTGCCGCCCTGGAAGATCGGCCAGCTGAAGCTCGGGCCGATCGAGGCGAGGAACGAGTCGCGCCGGAAGAACTTCGCGGCCTCCACGCTGTCGAGGCCGAGCGAGCCGTTGATGTAGAACTTGGGGAAGAGCATGCTGGTGGCCACTCCGACGGCGGCGGACTGCGCGGCGAGGGCGCGCTCGGCGGCGCGCACGTCCGGCCGGTCGCGCATCGCGTCGAGCGGGATCTCGGCGAGGCGCTGCGGCGCCACGAGCCAGTCGCGGTCGGGCAGGCTGCTCAGCTTCCCGTGCAGCGATCCCGGCACCACGCCCACAAGGATCGCGAGGCCGTTCATGCACTTCTCCTCGATTGCGAGGATGTTCGGAATCGAGGCGCGGGTCTGCTCCACGTTGTACTTCGCCTGCTTCACGGCCAGCTCGTCGCCGATGCCAGAGTCGAGGCGCGACTTGAGGATGTCGTACGTCTCGCTCTGCAGCTTGAGGTTCGTGCGCGCCACGCGCAGGCGCTCCTGCGAGGTGCGCAGCGTGATGTACTGGCTGCCTATCTCGGCGGCGAGCGAGACCCATGCGTTCTCCACGGAGGCGGCGGCGGCGTCAAGCGAAGCGGCGGCCGACTCGTACGAGCGGCGCACGCCGCCGAAGATGTCGATCTCCCACGACGCGTCGAAACCGCTCGAGAAGTGGTCGCCGTGGTAGTTGCTGCCGGTGGCCCAGCGAGAGCTCGTGAAGCGGTGCGCGCCGGTGCGCGTGTACGTGCCGTCCATCGTCACGGAAGGCATGAATGCGGCGGCGCTGCCGACGAGCGTCCAGCGGGCCTGCACGAGGCGCTCCTGCGCCATCAGGTACGAGACGTTGTTCGAGACGGCGGCGTCGACGAGTTCGGTGAGAACCGGGTCCCTGAACTGCGCCCACCAGGCGCGGATCGTCTCGGCCGTGATGACGGCGCGGGGATCGTCGTTGGTGGCGGCGGCCTTGAACTCGCCGGTCGCGGTCTTGTTGGTGGTGGGATAGCCGGCGTCTGGCACCGCGAGGAGCCCTACCGAGACCTGCGGCTTTTCGTAGTCTGGCCCGACGGCCCACATACCGCAGCCAGCTGCGAAAAGAAGCGCGGAAACCAGTGAGATTTGATTTGTCAGTTTCATGAGTTTGCCAGTTTAGTTCGGAGTTTAAAGTTCGAAGTTTAGAGTTCTGATCACCCGGCACGGGCCTTGAGGTCGCGGCGGCGGCGGGCAGTGGCCGAGAGGTAGGCGAAGAAGCGCTTGATGCGCTCGCGCCATGTCTGGAAGAGCGCGTAGAGCCCCGGCACAAGCAGGATGCCGAACGCCACGGACGCGAACATCCCCCAGAACTCGACCGTGCCGAGGTGGTTGCGGCTTGACGCGCCGGCACCCGTGGCGATCATCATCGGGAGTGTGCCGAGAAGCGTGGTGAGAGCCGTCATCAGAAGCGCGCGCAGACGCTCGCCCGCCGCCGCTCCCGCAGCGTCGGCGATCGAATAGCCGTCGACCTCGCGCTTTTCCTTCGCGAACTCCACGATGAGGATCGCGTTCTTCGAGGCAAGGCCCACGAGCAGCACGAGGCCGAGCTGCGCGTATATCGAAAGCGGATACGGCGAACCAGTCATGTAGATGCCGAACCACTTGAGCCCGCAGAGCGCGCCGAACACCGCCACAAAGATCGAGAGCATCACGGGAAGCGGAATCGTCCAGCTCTCGTACTGCGCCACGAGGAAGAGGTAGCCGAAGAGAACCGCGAGCGCGATGAGAGGAGCGGCTCCGCCCTCGTTGCGCGCCTCCTGGAAGGAGAGGTCCGACCAGTCATAGCCAAAGTCGGACGGCAGCACCTCCTTGAACACCTTCTTCAGTTTGTCCATCACGAGGCCGGTGGCGACGCCGGGCATCGGCATGACGGTCAGCTTGCTCGTCACGTACTTGTCGCGCGTGTACACCGTGCGCGGGCCGAGCTCGCGGGTGATCGTGCCGAGCGAGCCGAGCGGTATCATCGCCCCGTTGTCGCCGCGCACGTATAGGCGCGTCACGGCCTCCGGAGTGGCGCGGCCGTCCCAGTCGGACTGCACGGTCACGCGGTTCACCTGCGTTCCGAGGTTCACGTCGTTCACGTAGCGCGAACCAAGGTAGTTCTGCAGCGTCGCGTACACGGTGCCCACCGGCACCTTGAATATCTCCGCCTTCACGCGGTCCAGGTTGAAGCGCAGATGGGGCGTCTTCGCGTTGTAGCCGGAAAACGCCGCCATGATGTCAGGATGCTTCTTCTTGTCGTTGAGCTCGGCAAGCAGCTTGTTCTGCACTTCTTCGAGGCGGATCGGATCCGCAGAGCCCTTGGCCTGGATGTTCACGGTTATGCCGTTCGTGTTGCCGAGACCGGGAATAGACGGCGGCATGAACACCTTCCACGACGGCTCCGGAATCGAGACGAGGAGCTTCTGCAGGTGCTCGACCATCGCCGCGGCGGCCTGCTCCTTGCCCTGGCGCTTGTTCCATTCCTTGAGGTTGACGATCAGCATGCACTGGTTCTCGCCGCGTCCGCCCACCATCGACATGCCCGTGATGGTGAGGATGCTGCCCACCTCTGGCACCGAGCGGAGCAGCTCGACGGCGCGCAGAGACACGTCGCAGGTGCGGTCGCGCGTGGTTCCCTCGGGCATCTCCATCGCGACGAACACCACGCACTGGTCCTCGTCGGGCAGGAACGACGTCTGCGTGGAGCGGAACATCTGCATCGTGAGCAGAATCGTGAGCACCAGAAGCACGAACGCGAGGAATATGCGGCTTGCCAGCCACTTCGCTATCTTCACGAACAACCCCTTGAACGAATTGACCGCCCAGTTGAACCACGCGAGCGGGCCGTGCTTGTACGGACGCGACTCGCGCAGGATGAGCGAGCAGAGGGCGGGCGCGAGAGTGAGCGCGCACACGGTCGAGAAGCACACGGCCGCCGAAAGCGTCACCGAGAACTGCTGGTAGATGCGCCCCGTGATGCCGCTCATGAAGCCCACGGGCACGAAAATGCCCAGCAGCACGAGCGTGGTGGCGATGACGGCGCTCGTCACGTCGCTCATCGCCTGGATCGTCGCCTCCTTGGAGTTGAGGCCTCGCGTCTCGATCAGATACTGCACGCGCTCCACCACCACGATGCAGTCGTCCACCACCACGCCGATCGCGAGCACGAGGCCGAACAGCGTGAGGATGTTGATGGAGTAGTCGAGAAGCGCCATGAGGATGAACGTGGAGCAGAGCGACACGGGAATCGTGAGGCAGGGGATGAGCGTGGCGCGCCAGTCCTGCAGGAAGAGATAGCACACAATCACCACTAGGGCGAACGTCAGAACGAGCGTGGCCACGATTTCGTCGATGCAGGAGCTCACGTACTTGGTGGCGTCGTAGGGGATCACCCATTCCATGTCGGAGGGAAACGACTCCTTGAGCGTCGCCATCGCATTGCGTATCGCCTTCATCGTCTCGATGGCGTTCGCGCCCGGCTTCTGCTGAAGCGCTATGGAGACGGCGTTGCCGCCGTCGAGCTGGCCGGTGAACATGTAGTTCTGCTCGCCGATCTCGGTGCGGGCGATGTCCTTGAGCCTCACGACGCCGCCGTTCGCGTCGCGGCGGATCACGATCTCGTCGAACTCCTTGGGATTCAGCAGACGGCCCTTGGCGAGCAGCGACATCGTCCACGCCGCGTTGGCCTGCGCCGGCGACGCGCCAACCGATCCCAGCGAGGCCTGGATGTTCTGCTTCGAGACGGCGGCGATCACCTCCTCGGTGTTCATGCCCTGCGCTGCCATGCGCTGGGGATTGAGCCACACGCGCATTGAGAGCTTGGGGCCGTACACGGTCGCGTCGCCCACGCCGGGAACGCGCAGAAGGACGGGCTGGATGTTGGCGTAGATGTAGTCCGATATCTGAAGGCGAGAGTGCGTGCCGTTTGGCGAGTTGACGGCAATGAAGCCGAGCATGTCGGAGTTCTGCGCGCGGATGCGGCCGCCGAGCTGCTTCACCTCGGTGGGAAGCTTCGCCTCGGCCTGCGCCACGCGGTTCTGCACCTTGACCATGTCCATGTCGCGGTCGCTCTCGACCTCGAACGTGACGTTGAGCGCATAGGTGCCGTCGTCGCCGCACTGGCCGGTCATGTAGAGCATGTCGTCCACGCCGTTCACCTCGTCCTCAAGCGGCATTGCGATGGTGTTCAGCACCTCCTTCGCGTTCGCGCCGGGATACGTGTAGCTCACCGAGATGGAGGGCGGGGTGATGCGCGGGTACTGCGACACCGGTAGCTTGAATATCGCCATGGCGCCCGCCATCGTGAGCACGATGGAGATGACCATGGCGAAGCGCGGACGTTCGACGAAGATTCTCGAGAACGTCTTGATCTGGTCGATCGACTGTCTTATTCCTAGTTTCATCTTCAACTCCTCGGAAGACCTGCGCCGGTCATTCCTTGTCGCCCTTGAAATTCGGGTCGATGTCGGCGTTGGCCGTGGGATCCACTTCCGTAACCTTCATTCCGGGCGCGAGCTTGCCGATGCCGGAGATCACCACCTTTTCGCCGAGCTTGAGCCCGGACACCACGGGCGTCCACCCCTTGTCCATCTCGCGCACTTCGACGACGCGCTGCTCAACGGTGGAGTCGTCCTTCAGCACCCACACGCCCTGGCTGCCGCCCACGAGGTCGAAGACCGCCTGCTGCGGGATGCAGGGAAGCTTCGGAGCGGTCTTGTAGTCGGTAAGCAGCGTCACATAGCTGTTGGGAATGAGAAGACGGTCGGGGTTGGGGAAGGATAGGCGCATGATGATCGTCGCCGTGTCGCGGCTCATCTCGTTGTCGTCGAAGTCCCACTTGCCCTCGCCGGCGTACATGCTGCCGTCCGGCAACACGAGGCGCATGCGGTAGTCCGGGGCCTTGCCCTTCTTGAGCGCCTCGCGCCAGCCCACGTACGCGCGGTCCGTGAGCGGGAACGAGACGCGGATGGGGTCGATCTGCACGATGCGCGCCAGCGCTCCCTTCGAAGGCGCCACGTAGTCGCCCACGTGGGCGCTCGTCTTTCCGATCTGGCCGCTGATGGGCGCTATGACCTGCGCCTTCTTGAGGTCGTACTCGGCCACCACGAGGTTGGCCTTGGCCTGGAGAACGGCCGCCTTGGCCTTGTCGGCCCCGGCCTCCGCGTTGTCGCGCTCAAGCTGGGTGATGCCGCGCGAGTCTGCCTTCTGCATGCGTTCCCAATAGCGTTTGGCGCGGCGGGCCTCCGCCTCGGCGGCCTCAAGGTCAGCCTTGCGCTGGTTCGCGACGGCGCGGTAGCGCTCGTCGTCCAGCACGTAGAGAATCGCGCCGGCCTTGACGATGTCGCCCTCCTTGAAGCGGATTTCCTTGATGTAGCCGTCAACCTGCGGCAGCAGGTCGACCTCCTGCATCGCCTCGGCGTGCGCCACGAACTTCTCCGGCAGATTGTACTCCCGCTCCTCCACGGCCATGACGCTCACGGTGGTCGCCTGCTGCTGCTGCCCGCCCTGGGCGTCCTTGGGCTTCTCGGCCAGCGTCTTCGCCAGCATGTCGTGCGCGATCCAGCCGCCCGCTCCGCACGCCGCCGCCAGGACTATCGTGCCGATCACGGCGCCAACGGCGCCGCCCTTGCTTCCGCTTTCGTTCTTCTCTTCCATGGGTTTTCTCCGTTTTGTTTTCTTGTCTGTTTTTTGAAATGACGTCTTCTCTCCTGCCGCCCGGCATGCTCTCTTACTTCGCGCTCTTAGCTGCCGACAGTGTTTTGTTCTTTGACATTTGCCGCTCCCCGCAATAGATCCTGCAACTCATTCCGCAATCCACTCGACGTTGTTCAGCTGGTAGGACGGCATGGACGAAAGGCGCTCAGCGACATTCGAGGCGTTGGCCCGCTGCATTGCATTCGTTGCAGACGTGGAAACGTAGCGCATGAGGTCTAGCCGTTGGACGCTGTTGGAGTACGCTGGTATGAAGTTGGCCAGCTCGCGGTCCTGCCATCCCTGGCTGTCGGTCACGTGGTGGATTGCGAAGTACATGTACCTCGCCACCCGGTTCGTGGCGGCGGGCTTCATCGCGTCCGGCATTGTCTTGAGCGTCTCGAACATCTCGTCCATCACGCAGGTCGCCGCTTGATCGTATATATTCGTGCGGACGCACAAAGTGCGCATATACTCAAGTACGCACGGCTCGAGGTTGGTGTGTCGAACCATGGCGGGAATCGTACTCAGCTTCATTCTCGGGGTGTCATCCTGGGCGTTGAATCTGCTGAGAAAGTTCGTGGCCGCCGGCAAGTCTATCTCTCCTAGATGCCATGCCGCCACACCTGCACAGGCTCTTTTCCGGGCATCGGCCCAATCCGCTTCCGAAAGATAGTTTGTCATGGCAAGCATGAGAGCTTGCAGAATCTGGTTGGTGCTCCATCCGCTGCGGTCCATGTACCAGCGATACTGCTGCAGCCTGTCGCGGTGGCGTCGTGGAATATGGGCCAACGCGTCATAGTCGCAATATGGAACGGAAGCGACGAGAAGATCCTCGAACTGTGCCTGGTCGTATTCATTTGTCCCACTCGCCGCCGAAAAGGCGGCGGCGGATGACAATGCCACGGCAAGACGGCGAAGGCACATGACTAGTCTAGACATTGCAAGTTTTCCTTTCTAGTAAGATCTAGGGGACATGGTCAGAATGCACTTTCGCCCTACTGCGATATCGCCGGCATCGCCATGTGAAGAAAGTCCTTGCACTAGGCCAAGCGGGATATCCGCCTTGACTTCACTTCCGCGCCCTCGCATAAGAAGCCTGTCCACTATATCCGAGTGGCAGAGCAGTTTGGAGTAGAAACGGTCTCCCGTCCCGTTATTCCAATCGTCTCTTAGCCATTCTTCCCTGACTGGCAGTATGAAATTTGGAACTTGCTCTGTTCCCCTTGCTTTTTGCTCTCCAGGGCTTAGATAAATATCAGGCCAACCACACGCATGCCCTAGTTCGTGCGCAAAAGTTCTGGCATTTGCCGCAGCTCTCACCAGTATGCCACGTCTCTCAAATTGGCCAAGCGGTTCGCCGCCGACGTTACTGCCTTCGATGAAATAGACCTCGACCCCATCAGTACCGCTCATAAGATTCCTGATTTCCATACCTGTTGCCAAATCGACAAGCCCGTCTTTTGACCATTTGTCGTTGACCAGATTCCTAATCGGCGCTCCGAGTGAGAAAAGCATCCCAACCTGCCTGAAGATTATATTCGCCTCGTCGATCATCGCGGCGATCTTCGCTGCATCCGCAGGCGGAACATGTTCAGCCATGGATATCACGCACGGATATATCTTCACTTCGTGCATTGCGGTGGTCTGCATGGTGAACTGCGGCGCGTTGCCTGGGCAGTCGCCCACGTCAACCTGAAGCACCACTGTCTCCCCTTCCTGCCCAGACGCTCTGAACACCACGTCGCGCCCCGTGTCGCCGTCGGGGAACGAGCCAGTCCCCTCCACCACGCGCCATTTTATCCGTGAATCGGGATATTCCTCGGGCAGCACCTTCACGCGCATGTGCGTGTCCGCTCCGATCACCGCGCAGCATGGATTCACAATGTGTCCGCCCACGCGCTCCGTGGTGACGGGTTCGGCGACACGCTCTACGAACACGGGACTGCATGTGGTCGACAAGGCCACATCGCCGCACCACAGCGTCGCCGTAATCCTATGCCCTCTCATGTCGGGCGATGTGCCGCCAGCCTCGAGATAGAAGGTCTCCGCCAGCTCGCCGCGCACGGTGAACTTCTCTGAAAAGGGATTTACCATCACGTAGCCATTCTTCGACCGGCTCTTCCACAAGTCACCCTCCATCATGTGCATCATGACCGCCTCCAGCCTCGCCGTGCAGTCCATCCACGGCGGGCCGGTGAAACGCACGTGCACTTCCGCGATGTCGTCGTCGCAGTCCAGCAGACTCGCGTCCTCCCAGTCCTCCCTGCCGTTCCCGTCGTCGTCGTCGTCGTTCACGCCGAGAGTTGTCGGGGCAACGATCACCGGATCGGCGAACACGTGGAGGAGCGCCGCTAGACCCTCCGCCACGTTGCCGGACTCGCCGCTCGAGTTCTCGTGGACATGCGACGTGAGCAGCCCATCGTCGTTCTTGGCGATCCAGCCGTCGCCCACGACCGTCTCCGCCGCTCCGGGAATCCGCGCGGCGCCATAGTCGGCGTATGTCGCGACCGAAGGCAGTCCGTCGATCTGCGCGCTCCAGCAGTACCAAGGCGCGCCGGGATGGCTCTCGTACCCAGCGCAGTTGAGCCAGCGCATCGAGAGGCGGTAGGTGTTTCCTCTGTGCAACTTGCACGTGCGGCTTGCAACCTGGTCCGGCCCGGACATGCTGATGCGCCGCGTCCTGAAGTCGTCCGGGCCGATCCCCTCGATGGTCATCTCCCACGCGGCCCAGTCGCCTCCTATCGCGAAGGCGATTTCGCGCACCTCTTCCGCCGCCGGCGGCAATCCCATGTCGGAGGCGTCCGCAGGGTCGCCACCCTGCCCCACCTCCGCCTTGTCCGTCACGCCGTCGCTGTCGGTGTCCACCACGCGCGGATTCGCCCCGTTCTCGTACTCGCCGAGGTTCGGGAGTCCGTCGCCGTCTGTGTCGCCGTTTGCGCCGTCAACACCTTCGGCGGAAAGCGGGTTGAGGCCGTTGTCCCGTTCCCAGCCGTCGGGCAGGCCGTCTCCGTCCGAGTCGGCGGCGCATGGGTCAGTGCCGATGGAGACCTCGACTCTGTCGTCGATTCCATCCCCGTCGGTGTCAGCCAGCGCCGGATTCGTGCCAAGGGCGACTTCCTGCGAATCGGAGAGCCAGTCGCCGTCGGTGTCGGGGTTCATCGGATTGCTGCCTGCGGACTGCTCCTCGAGGTTGGTCAGGCCGTCGCGGTCGATGTCCGCCGACGCGCCGTCAACACCTTCGGCGGAAAGCGGGTTCAGGAAATTGGCCACCTCCCAGCCGTCTAGAAGCCCGTCGCCGTCCGAATCCCGGTAGGTCTGGGACGTCCCGTGAAGAAGCTCATCGAAGTCCGTCAGGCCATCCCCGTCGGTGTCGGCGAGAACGGGATTCGTGCCATGTATGTTCACCTCCACGCCGTCGGCGATGCCGTCGCCGTCGGTGTCCTCCAGATTCGGATCTGTGCCGAGCTCCCTCTCCCGCGCGTCGGAAAGGCCGTCGCCGTCGGAGTCGAGGTCGATCTCGAAGCGGTAGAAGCCGGCGCCGCCGAACGTGTCGAGGAAGCGGGGGCGCATCGCCTCGAACACGTTGGCCTGCGTCACAGTCAACGCATACGGACTCGTCGCGGAAAGAGGGACAGGGAAGGCGCCGAGCATCGACCACCGCCTCTCGGCAAGATTGGTGGAGGCGTAGAGGTAGAGGTTGCGCGTGAGCGTGTGGTCGAAGAGACCGTCGGTCCAGCTTATGACGAAGCGCGCCGTGCGGTCTGAATGGTCGAGAGTGAAGTCCGTGATGGAACATTCGTGTTCGGCGGCATCGCCCGGCATTGCGGCGCGCTGGGGACAGCGCGCCCTACCAGCTGAATCCACCTGTCCGCGCTTGGCCATGAGCGACGTCAGCGACACAGCGAGCGCGAGAAGCGGCAGAACACGGCAGAGAGGCAAACGCCGCGCGCTCGCGAACTTCGCCCGGCCTGCAACGATGCGCACGAGACAATAGGCGCCGAACACGATGATCGGGCAGACGGCCGCAGCGGAAAAAAGGCCGAGCATGGCACGAGGATCAGTCACTCGCACCTCCTGGGCTTTGCCCTGCCGGCGATGCGCCCGGCGCAACGGCGATCGACTTCCACACGGCCGAGTACGACTTGCACAGAGTTTCCTTGAAGTCGCACTGCAGCAGATTGGCGATGCGCGAGTGCACAAGGCCGTCCCATATCGCCATGCACACGCTCGCCACCTGAACGGGATCCACGTCCGGACGCGCACGCCCCGCGCGCACGTCGTTCGCCACGGCCGTCTTGAACGCGGCCCACGGGCCGAACCGCGGATTGCGCATGAGGTCGTTGCGCACGTCTGTCATCGAGGCGTCGGCCCACTTGATCTGCTCGTGTATGAGCAGGAAGAACGCGGTGCCCTTTGGGTCTTCGAGTATCCGCAGCGCGTTGCGCACCATCATGTCCGCCACCACGGGGAACGACAGCCCCTCGAAGGAAGTCTCGCCAGGCGGCAGAAGCTCCGATATCTGCCGGTGGAACTTCGCGAGCATCTCGTCCACAAGCGCCAGCAGCAGCGCCTGCTTCGTCTCGAAGTGCCAGTACACCGCGCCCTTCGTCATCTTCAGGCGCGCCGCGACGTCGGTGAACGTGGTGTGCTCGTAGCCCTTCTTGGCAAAGAGCGTCAGCGCGCTCGCGAGTATGCGAGTGCGCGTCTTTTCAGCGTCCTGCTTCGCCCTTCTTGCCATCTTGTACGTTCCTTGGTCCTATTGCGTCTTTGAAACAGCCGCATATTATACATACCTTCGGGTAGGTATGTCAAGTGGTGGAGAGGACGAAAAAACATATGAAAGACCGCGGGCGGAGAACCGGCATTCGGCCCCCCGCCCGCGACCGGCCCAGCCGTCGGACAACATCGGCCGCGCGTC
>JAFXIL010000082.1 GCA_017563185.1 Kiritimatiellia bacterium
CCACCGTCACCCCGGGGACGTCCGTGGGCAACATGTCCACGCCAAGGTTGAGCGATCCCGTACTGTTGCCAGCGCCGCTCAGCACGACGGCCGTGTTCGACTCGTTGAAGCCAACGGCGGTGCCGATCATCGTGGCGGTGGTGCCGCCGATGGAATCAGCGTAGTCACCGTTGAAGCTCCAACGGTGCGCCAGCTTGGGTGCAGCCGCGGACGCCGTAAGGGCCATCGTCAATGACGTCAACGTCGCCGCGATTGAACCGAACAAAACATTTCCGCCTCTTGCCTTCATCAATGAATTCCTTATTTAGTTATTTTAAAATTCATCCAACAATCCTCCTCTTCGCCACCCATAAATGCTGCATCCGCCGTAAAAGCAGAGACCATTCTAAGCGACAAAGAGAAAAATATGTGCTATTATGTCATACTTTCCTGACAAGGGCAACTATATTCTCATCAAAATTTCATCACTCTCCACTGTAGAGGTGAAACTTGGGTGCAATTCAAGTGGGGACAGTCCCCAATCCCAAGTAATGATTCCGCGGGGACTGTCCCCCCTGCGGGAATTATCGCTGCTTCTCCGCAAGCACCATGCTTCGGAAGTACTCGATCGCCCCGGCGCGGTCGCCGAACGCGCCGTCGAGCTGCGCCTCGAAGCAGGCGTCGAGCCACTTGCCAATCTGCGGAGATGGCTTGTAGCCCATGGCGAGAAGGTCGCGGCCCATGAGAATCGGTTTCGGGGCGGAGTCCGCCACGCGCAGACGCTCGGCAGTCTCTTCGAGCCACTTGAGGTCCTGCCCTTCCGATGAGCCGCCGAGGCGTTCGATTGTGCGCCCTTCGTCGTCCGCGCGCGCCACGCGGATGAGCCTGTCGAGGCGCTTCACCTCTCGCGCCAGGCGGCGCACTGCCGCGTCGCCCGCATGCGCCTTCCACAGAGAGAACGGCTGCATGTGGTGCGAGACGAGCGGCGGCACCTCCCTGAGAATGCGCTCTTCGTTCGTGAGGCGGCGCAGAAACGAAAGCGTGGGCTCCACTCCGGCGACGTCGTGGCCAAGAGAGCGCAGGCGGCCGCGCACCCAGCGCGTAGTGGCGGGCTTGCCGAAGTCGTGGCAGAGAACGGCGAGACCGACGATGAGATCTTCCTCGGAAGAGTGCTCTGGCATCTCGTCGCGCCGCTTTGCGAACGCGTCGAGGCACAGGCACGTGTGGTTCCACACGTCGCCCTCGGGATGCCACTTCGGATCCTGGCGGCATCCGATGAGATGCTGCAGCTCGGGGAAGTAGCGCACCCATCCCGTCTCGCGCAGGAACGCGAGGCCGCGCCCGATCTGGACGCCCTTAGTCAGCAGCTTCGCCCACTCCTCGAAGAGCCGCTCGGGCGGAAGGTCTTCGATCGTCACCGTGCGGCATATCTCGATCGTCTCCTGAGCGGGATGCAGGTCGAAGCGCGCGATGAACTGCATTCCGCGCAGCACGCGCAGCGGATCCTCCACGAACTTCGGCGAGACGTGCCGCAGCACGCGGCGCTTCAGGTCGTCGACGCCGCCGTACGGATCCTCGAACGCATCGGCTAGAGGGTCGTAGTACATCGCGTTGACGGTGAAGTCGCGCCGGCTCGCGGCCTCGCGGATGGAGAGGAACGGATCGGAATCTATGAGGAAGCCCCTGTGGCCGATGCCGCGCTTCGACTCGCGCCGCGGCAGCGACACGTCGATGTCGAAGTGCTTGATCTTCATCACGCCGAAGGAGAGCCCGCACTCGTCGAACGGGAAGCGTTCGCCTATGACGCGCTGCAGACGTTCGGGCTCAAGGCCGTACACTTCAAGATCAACGTCCTTCACCGCGCGGTCGCCTAGCAGGAGGTCGCGCACGGCGCCGCCCACCATTAGGGCGCGCCCGCCTGCCTCCTGCACGGCATCGGCAATCGATCGCACGGCGGCGAAGAGATCGTCAGACAGAAGCTGGACATTGAGCTTCATTCAACGTTTCAGCGAGGCGCCGGTGGAGGCGTTGCCGACGAACGTGGCGTAGCGCTCGAGCCAGCCGCCCTTGATGCGCGGCGACCACGGCTTCTGCGCCTTGCGGCGCTTCGCGATCTCGGCCTTCGAGAGCTTCGCGGCGATGGCGCGCTTCGGGATGTCGATCGTTATCTCGTCGCCGTCCTTCAGAAGGCCGATGAGGCCGCCTTCGGCCGCCTCGGGCGAGACGTGGCCCACGCACGCGCCGTGAGTCGCGCCGCTGAAGCGTCCGTCCGTGATGAGCGCCACGCTCTCGCCGAGGCCCGCGCCGATGATGTAGCTCGTGGGCGCGAGCATCTCCTGCATGCCGGGGCCGCCCTTGGGGCCTTCGTAGCGGATCACCACCACGTGGCCGGGCTTCACCTTGCCGCCGAGTATTCCATTGCACGCCTCCTCCTGCGAGTCGAAGCAGATCGCCTTGCCGGTGAAGTTCATCATGCTGGGCGCAACGCCGCCCTTCTTCACCACGGCGCCGCGTTCGGCGAGGTTGCCCCAGAGAACGGCGAGACCGCCGTCCTTCGAGTAGGCGTTGTCGAGCGTGCGGATCACGTCGTCGTCGTTGATCGCGGCGCGCTGCATCTGCTGGCCAAGGGTTTTGCCGCTGACCGTCTTCGCCTTGAGGTTGAGAAGCTTCTTCGGAAGGCGCTTGAGGATCGCCATTATGCCGCCGGCGCGGTCGAGGTCGCTCACGTGGTAGTGTCCGCTCGGCGCGAGCTTGCAGATGTACGGCGTGCGCGCGGAGATCTCGTTCATGCGCTCGAGCGAGTAGTCAACGCCGGCCTCGCGCGCGATTGCGAGCGTGTGCAGCACGGTGTTGGTGCTGCCGCCCATCGCCATATCTAGAGTGAGGGCGTTGTCGAGCGAATCGCGCGTCACGAGCTCGCGCGGCACGGGGCCGCCCTTCTTCGCCATGGCGACGGCGCGGAACGCGGCCTCTCGGTAGAGGTCCATGCGCTTCGGAGCGGTGGCGAGGATCGTGCCGTTGCCGGGCAGTGCGAGGCCGAGGGCCTCGTAGAGGCAGTTCATCGAGTTCGCGGTGAACATGCCGCTGCAAGAGCCGCATCCGGGGCAGCTCGTCTCCTCGACCTTCTCGAGCTCTTTCTTCGTGATCTTGCCCACGTTCTCGGCACCAACGGCCTCGAAGACGGAGTTGAGGTCCGTATCCTTGCCCGTGACGGGATGTCTGCCGGGGGCCATTGGTCCGCCCGAGGCGAAGACGGTGGGGATGTTCACGCGCAGCGCGCCCAGAAGCATGCCGGGCACGATCTTGTCGCAGTTCGGCACGCAGATGAGCGCGTCGAAGCAGTGGGCGCGCACGATGGTCTCGACGCTGTCGGCGATGAGCTCGCGGCTCGGAAGCGAGTACTTCATGCCGGCGTGCGCCATGGCGATGCCGTCGCACACGGCGATGGTGTTGAACTCCATCGGCACGCCGCCCGCCTCTATCACGCACTTCTTGATCCACTCGCCAACCTTGTTCAGATGGCAGTGGCCAGGCACGAAGCTCTCGTAGCTGTTGCAGATGCCGATGAAGGGCTTCTTCATGTCGGCGCGGACAAGGCCCGTGGCGAAGAGCAGCGAGCGGTGCGGGGCGCGTTCACTGCCGCGCTTGATCTGGTCGGATATCATGCTTACTCCCATTCGATGGTGCCGCAGGGCTTAGGGGTGAGGTCCATGCATACGCGGTTGACGCCTGGCACCTCCGCGAGGATGCGCGCGGTGATCTTCTTGAGAATCTCCCACGGAATCTCCTCGACGGTTGCGGTCATCGCGTCCACGGTGTTCACGGCGCGGATGATGACGGGCCACTCGAAGGCGCGGGCGTTGTTCTTGACGCCCGTGGAGCGGAAGTCGGGGATGAGCGTGAAGTACTGCCACACCTTCTGGGCGAGGCCGCACTTCGCGAACTCGTCGCGCAGGATCGCGTCGCTCTCCCTGAGGGCGGCGAGGCGGTCGCGCGTGATCGCGCCGAGGCACCTTACGCCGAGGCCCGGGCCGGGGAACGGCTGGCGGTACACCATCTCGGGCGGCAGGCCGAGCTCAACGCCGCACGCGCGCACTTCGTCCTTGAAGAGCTGAAGGAGGGGCTCCACGAGCTTGAACTGCAGGTCGGGCGGCAGGCCGCCCACGTTGTGGTGGCTCTTCACCATCTTGGCGGTCTTGGTGCCGCTCTCGATGATGTCGGGGTAGATCGTGCCCTGGCCGAGGAACTCGATGCCCTCGAGCTTGCGGGCCTCCTCCTCGAACACGCGGATGAACTCGCCGCCGATGATCTTGCGCTTCGCCTCGGGATCCGCGACGCCGGCGAGCTTGTCGAGGAAGCGGTCGGTGCAGTCCTTGTAGATGAGGTTCGCGCCGAGGTTCTCGCCGAACACCTTGCACACCATCTCGCTCTCGTTCTTGCGCATGAGGCCGTGGTTCACGTGCACGCACACGAGCTGCTTGCCGATCGCCTTGATGAGAAGCGCGGCGACGACGGACGAGTCAACGCCGCCCGAGAGCGCAAGCAGCACCTTGCCGTCGCCCACCTGCTTCTTCACGAGCTCGATCTGGTCGGCGATGAAGTTCTTCATGTTCCAGTTGGCCTCGGCCTTGCAAACGTCGAAGAGCCAGGCCCTGAGCGCCGCCTCGTCGGGCATGGCGGGAAGGTTCTCCACCTTGGCGGCGGGATGGTCGATCGCCATCACGGGAACGCCGAGCGAATAGACGGCCGGATCAACGTCCACGTTCGCGCCGTCCACGCAGCGGTTCTCGCCGCCGAAGAGGACAATGCCCTTGACGTTGGGGAGGGCGGCCAGCCTTTCGGGCGTGATGTCGTGTGGGTGGATCTCGGAGTACACGCCGAGGGCGCGGATGGCGCGCGCGAGAACTGTATTCTTCGTGGAGCCGAGATCGAGGATTGCGATCATGTCCTGTTTCATCTGATTTGTCCTTTGGGGATTGTGGTTAGTTCTTGAAGCTGTGGATGGGCGCGGGGATGCGTCCCCTGCGGTGCACGAACCGCGAAGAGTCGAAGCGGTTCACCGCCATCACGGGCGCATGGCCGAGGAGGCCGCCGAAGGCGACCGTGTCGCCCACCGTCTTTCCGGCGACGGGGATGATGCGCACTGCGGTGGTCTTCTGGTTGACCATGCCGATGGCGGCTTCGTCGGCGATGATGCCGGCGATGGACTCGGCGGGCGTGTCGCCCGGGACGGCGATCATGTCGAGCCCCACCGAGCATACGCACGTCATGGCCTCGAGCTTCTCGATGGTGAGCGCGCCTGCGTTCACCGCGTCGATCATGCCCTGGTCCTCGGAGACCGGTATGAACGCGCCTGAGAGGCCGCCCACGTAGGAGCTCGCCATCACGCCGCCCTTCTTCACCTGGTCGTTGAGGAGGGCGAGCGCGGCGGTGGTGCCGGGCGCGCCTGGATGCTCGAGGCCGATCTCCCTCAGGATGTCCGCCACCGAGTCGCCCACTGCGGGCGTGGGGGCGAGGGAGAGGTCGATGATTCCGAAGGGCACGCCAAGGCGGCGCGCAGCCTCCTGGGCGACGAGCTGGCCCACGCGCGTTATCTTGAACGCGGTGCGCTTGATCGTCTCGCAGAGGGTCTCGAAGTCGGCGCCGGGAATCTGCTCGAGCGCGTACTTGACCACGCCCGGGCCCGACACGCCAACGTTCACCACCACGTCGCCCTCCGTCACGCCGTGGAACGCGCCAGCCATGAACGGGTTGTCGTCCGGCGCGTTGCAAAGCACCACAAGCTTCGCGCATCCGATCGAGTCGCGCTCCTTCGTGCGCTCGGCCGTGGCCTTCACGATCTCGCCCATCAGGCGAACGGCGTCCATGTCGATGCCGGTCTTGGTGGAGCCCACGTTCACGCTGGAGCAGATCCGCTCCGTCACGGCGAGCGCCTCGGGAATGGAGCGAATGAGAAGCTCGTCGGCAGGCGTCATGCCTTTCGAGACGACGGCCGAGTAGCCGCCGAGGAAGTTGACGCCGAGTTCGCGCGCGGCATCGTCGAGCGTGCGCGCGATCTGCACGAAGTCCTCGGGCGAGCGGCAGCACGAGGCGCCCACAAGGGAGACGGGCGTGACGGATATCCGCTTGTTGACGATGGGAATGCCGAAGTCGCATGCTATGTCCTCGCCCGTCTTCACGAGCGAACCGGCGAGGCGCATGAGCTTTTCGCGGACGGCACGGCATGTGGCCGCGACGTCCTCCGCCGCGCAGTCAAGAAGCGATATGCCCATCGTGATCGTGCGCACGTCCAGGTTCTCGTTCTGGATCATGCGGTTGGTCTCAATAACCTCTGAGATGTTGATCATGGCTAGACCCGGTGCATCTTCTCGAATATCTCGGCCTTCTGGCAGCGTATCTCAAGGCCCATCTCCTCGCCGATGCCGGCAAGCTCGCCGACGATTCCGGCAAATGGCACGCCGGCCTTTGCCGTGTCGACTATCATCATCATGTTGAAGAATCCCTGCACGATCGTCTGCGAGATGTCGCACACGTTTATTCCGTTCCCGGCGAGGTAGGTGCAGATGCGGGCGAGAATGCCCACCGTGTCCTTGCCGACTACTGTGATCACTACTTTATTCATGGCGGCGGATATTATACCATACTTCAGTCGCCATCATCACCAAATTTCACAAGGCGCGGAACACGCCATTCCACCACCGCCGCACAGATTGCGACCATCATTATCGCCATCTGTTCGCGCGGAGTTTCTACCACAAATCCGTGCTGGCATTCTTCCCCACACAGATATTCTACCCTAAATCTGTTCAAACGGGAATGTGATAACTAGTGAACTTCTCGATCTTGCCGCTCCACCGACTGGCATATCAGATAATCGCACAGCCTTCAATCCATCGGGGACAGTCCCCATTTGTCGCACCCCCCATGGTGGGGGGACAGTCCCTGTAAAAGATTATGGCCCAAGGAAGGGGGCCTGTCCCCAAATCTTTCCCTCTAAACTTAGTTTATGTTATAATTGGTCTGATCCTAAAAAAGGAAAGGTAAGCAGATGAGACACATCCAATGTAACATAACCACACTTGCGGCCTTCATAGCCTCAGGGACCGCCGTACAGACGGCGCCTATGGATACATTCGGCGATGCAATAGTATCTGTCGTGCAGGATGTTGCAGGCTACAATTCATGGCCAATGATTCAGGCTTTTAACGGAAAGTTGGTGATCGCCTACAGCAGAGGCTCCGGACACACAATCGACGAGGGGAAACGTGGTGTGTTCGCGCGTGTGTCGTCCGACGGCGGCAGAACATGGAGCACGGAGGTTTGCGTGGCCAACGACCCTGCCGTGGGAGAAGTGACGATCGGCAAGGGACTCGATTCCAATGGTGCGATGCTTCTATAGGTGCGCCGTTGGGGCAAGGAGAAAGGACATGACCTATACCGCACTAAGGATGGCGTAAAGTTCAAGAAGATCGCCTCTCCTGTGCTCGACCCAATGCCCATGCAGATCACCGACGTCATCCATGTGCCAGGTATAGGCATAATGTCACTTTGGTTCGCAGGCAACTACCAGAATGGGCCGCACAGTTCATGGGGTTTACTCACGAGTGCCGACAACGGGCACACATGGAAACAGCGTACAGTAGAGAGGGACCTTGAGAAGACCGATTGGCCCACTGAACAGGCCGGCGTATGGCTAGAGAAAGGGCGCATACTGGTTGTAGCGCGATCCGAAGGTGCTGGACACCAATTTCAGATTACCTCCAACGACAGCGGTGCCACATGGAAGCGTACAAAAATGAACATAACGGACGTGAACGCCTCCACGCCGAGCCTGATACTTGACCCAAACACTGGGCGTCTCTGGAACTACTACTACCATCGTGGCGCGAAAAAGATGAAGCGGCGAATCGTAGATGCGGAGTACATCTTCGACCATCCAATGGAATGGCCCGAACCTGAGACGCTTGCGGAGGGACACGAAGAACGGTCTTACGACGCGGGAAACGTGAATGCAACGACCTTTGGCGGACAACACTTCTTGGCCACCTACACCGGCAGCGAAAATAATACGAGTGTTGTAGTGGTATCAGTAAAGGGCGAATAGGCTGGCGACATTCGCCTTAGTTGAATACGATAATTCCTTCAACAGGGACTGTCCCCGTTGGGTGTCCAAAACCGGGGACAGTCCCCCCTGCCTCCACAGGGACAGTCCCCTGTTTCAGATGTGGTATGGGGGTTGCGTAGGTGGTTTATGCGGTGGATGCGGCGTCCGCGCCTGTCATGCGGCGGGACATGGCGCCTCGCGTGGACAATCTGGTGATTGCCACGCGTCGAAGTGCGCCTGGAGCGGGCTTTGCGCCATGCATGGACAATGCGGCCCTGGCGGTCCATGCTACGCATGCCGCATCATATGCGAATTTGGACATGACGGGCCGGGCAGTCGCCGTCCGTCAGCCGCAGCAAGAGCGCGTCTTCCGTCAGGCGGCGCGCCTTGGCGGCTCCACCCATGCCAACGCCGAGCACAGCCTGGCCGAATGCACGCCGTGCGACGGGAATCCCGGAGGCAGCGCCCTCAGCATGCGGCGCGCGAACCCGACCGAGCCTATGAAGGCGCCGAGGAAGACGCCGAGGGTCACGTGGATCGCCTGCGAGGCGCGCACGCGGGGCGTCTCCAGTCCGGTCCCGCCGGAGCCTCCTGCCTCAGCCGCGTTCGCCGCATCTTCTGTCTTGTCCTCTTCGCCCGCCGCCCTGCCGTAGCCGTTAGGACCAGTCCCGCCCGTAACGGCCCCGCGGCCGTCGATGGCGGCCCGCAGCTCCATGTCCCGCTCCTCCCTTGCGTGCCTGTTGCAGATCTCCCGGAGGGCCTCGGCCGAGAGCCCCTCGGGGAGGCCGTCCTCGAACATGGCCTCGAGGCGACCGCGGGCCACCTCCCACGCGCAGCCGAGCATCCTCTCGTACATCCCTCTGCAGGTGGCGGAGAGCGGACCGTCGCCGAGGGCACGGGCGAAGCTGCTCCAGTGCCAGCTCCCCGGGGCGTCGGCGATTCCTGCCTTCACGGGGTTGTACGCGATGTACGCGGCCACCGTCGCCAGCACCGCCGTCCTGGGCTCCACCACTCCGCTGTGGAAGCGCCCCTGCCAGAGGGCGCCCTCGTGCTTGAACGCTCCGCCGGGGGAGTTGAAGATGCGCGTGACGCTCTCCTTGAGCGTCTTCATGTACTGCGAGATGTTGTACATGCGGCGGCAGAGGCGCTCCCTGTGGGCGTCGGCCCTGTCCGCGCAGCCCGCCTTCTCTAGCCTGTGCCACCCCTCGACGACGGCCGCGGCCCTCTTCCCTCCGTATATCGCGGCGAGTCTGCGGAGGAGCTCGTCGTCGCCGAGCATGAAGCCAAGGGCGGGCCGCGGAAGCGGGACGGTCCCCTGCGAGGGCCGGGGCCACATTGGGTCGCGGCATTCGGGCGGCCTCATGCCGAAGGCGTACGAGCTGGGCTCGGCGCCTGGCACCGTCCAGAACTCCTCCGGCACCTTCGGAACGTGCAGGAAGATGTGGAGGTGGTTGTCCATTACGCAGCACGCCAGCACCTCCACGCCCGAGAAGACGGCGCAGTCGTAGATCAGGCGGAACACCTTGTCCTTGATGGCGTCGCCGGCGAGGAGCATCGCCCGGTGGGCGATGCGCGTGGTGACGTGGTAGATCGCGTCTGGCAGCGAGATCCTGTTCTTTCTGGCCATGTAGGCTCTCCTCTCTTAGTGTTTTTCGGACTGTCTCCGCCGCGCGCGACCGCGTGCGGCGAGACCTCTCCGCGACGTTTATATTGTCTCATAATTCCTCTTGAATTTCGCCAAAACAATTGCAAGATCTTTGTGAGCGGAGTGCAAAGAAAATGCAAAGGGCGTTGGCAGGCGTGTCGTGGGGACAGTCCCCCCGGGGGCGTGCAATGGGCGTGCAATGGGGACTGTCCCCCAATGTCGGTACGGGCGTGTCGTGGGGACTGTCCCCTTGCGATTCCATGCGATTCTCCGCCCACTCACAGCTTCTTGACACGAGCGGCGCTTTCGCGTACACTATTCGCAACAGGAGCAACCATACAATGAACGCAGTATTCTTCGACATGGACGGCACGCTCATCGACTCTCGCGCCGACCTCGCGGCCACGGTGAACTTCACCCGCGCGGCACTCTCTCTCGCCCCAATCCCGCAGGAGGCTGCCATCGCATGCGTGGGTCGCGGCGCGCGCTTCCTCCTCGAGAACGCCATTCCCGAGGCAGCCACGCGCTTTGACGAGGTCTGGCCCGTCTTCACAGAACAGTACCGCCTGCACATGCTGGACGCAACTACGCTCTACCCTTCCGTACGCTCCACTCTCGCCGAGCTCCACGACCGCGGCTGGCTCATGGGCATCAGCACAAACAAGCCCGCATTCGCCACGCACGCCATCCTCGAACACTTCGGCATCGCCAGATACTTCGGCGCGGCCATCGTCGCCGGCGGAGACTGCGAGGAGATGAAGCCCAGCGCCGCCCCCCTCCGCCTCGCCGCCTCGCGCATGCGCGGCCACCGCCTATCGTCGCACGACTGGATGGTGGGCGACAACTGGACGGACATGGATTCCGGCGCAAACGCCGGCATCAAGACGGCTTTCTGCACCTACGGCTTCGGACGCCTCGGCGAATCACGCTACAACATCAAGATCAACCGCCTAGACGAACTCCTGCGCCACTGCCGCGCAGAAGACTAGCCCGCCGCCCCGTTGCGCCACACGGCCGGCGAATGCGGAATCGCATCAAGCGTGAACACGTCCAGCAGATCTCGCAGCGAAACAGGTTCGCCACCTCCCCAGCCGCATGTGGCGGCGAGGCGGCCTATGATCTCCTCTGGACGCATCCCCGCGGCGCGGTACGACGCTATGCGCGTATCGCCATGGCGCTTCGCAAGGCGCCTGCCGTCCTCCCCCACCACAAGCGGCACGTGGCAGTACGCCGGCGGCTCCAGGCCGAGCGCGCGGCACACGAGAATCTGCGCGGGCGTGGCCGCGAGAAGATCGTCCCCTCGCACCACCTCTGTCACCCCCATCGCCGCGTCGTCAACCGCAACGGCAAGCGTGTAGCCCGCTCCAAACTCGTCGCGCGCGAGCGGGAAGTCGCCGAGCGTGCGCGCCACGTTCTGCTCGAAGTCTCCCGCGAACGCATCGCGGAACGCCACTTTCTCGCCTTCCTCCACGCGGAAACGCCAGCACGGGATGCGTGCTGTACCCTGCGCGCGCAGATGGTCGATCGCCACATTCCATGTGGCGAAGCGTCCCCTGCAAATGCCTGGATAGAAAAGCTGCTCGCCGTCGTGCGGCGCGCTCTGCGCCGTCTCGACGTCGCGCCGAGAACACACGCACGGATAGGCTCGTCCGGCAGCGACAAGTTTCTCAAGCGCCTCGCGGTAGAACTGCCTGCGCTCGCTCTGCACGTACTCCGCGTCCCAGTCAAAGCCCAGCCAGCGCAGATCATCCACTGCTGCCGTGGCGGCGCCGGGCTTGTCGCGCGGGTGGTCGAGATCCTCCATGCGGAAAACCACCCTGCCGCCCTGCGAACGGGCGCGCAGCCACGCGATCATGAACGTGCGCGCGTTCCCCAGGTGCAGCGCGCCGGTGGGCGACGGGGCAAGCCGCCCCACGTAGGCGCGCGAGGTCATTTCTTCGAGAACGACGTTGTGGATGGAATCGGAGAGTAGAACACGAGGCGCGCGGAGACAACGTAGTCGAAGAGCTGCTCGAGTTTGTAGTCGCCGTCGCCGCGAAGCCCGCGGTCCTTGCCGGACGGGAAAGAGGCGTGGAACGTGTCGTCCCCCGAATAGCCGTCGATGATCGCGATGTCAAGCGGATAGTATGTGCCGGTGTCGGGCGGGACGATCTGGTTCTCGCGCACGAGCAGCACAGGACGCGAAAGCGCCACCGACTCTCGTATCTTGCGCGAGAAGGCGGTCACGGACTCCTTCGACACGGGAATCACAACGTCCTTGGACGAGCGCAGGCCCAGCGCCGCGCAGAACGTCTTGTCCCACTGCCTGCCGAACTCGCGCTGCTTCAGGCCCGCCCTCTTCACAAGGTCCTCCATCTTCCCCTTGAGCGTGTTCACCTCGGCGAGGCGGAATTCGGGACGACTCTCGGAGGGATGCACGTGAACGCGCGTGAGGTCGAACGAGAGGCGTCCCTTCACGTGCCCGGGCAGGGCGCGGTAGTATGCGGCCAACGACATGAATGCGAGCAGCGGATTCGAGGTGATGTGCACTCCGCCGCGTTCGCCGAAGTACCATCTGTTGAAGTAGAAGTTGCCGCGGATCTTGTCCGTGAGAAGCGGCGGCACGCTCTCCGGCACGTCGTCGAGCGGAGGCAGCGTGACCTTCTTCTCCTCCTCGCTGTAGCTCACGCCGTTCGCGTTGCGGGCATACGCGCGCACGTAGTATGTCTTGCCGGGCAGAAGTTCAAGGACGCGTCCGTCGTAGCGGTCGCGGTGATAGAGAGGGAAGCGGCGGCGAGAGACGGTGGGATGCGGCGAGACGTCGTAGCAGAAGCCGTACTCGGTGAGAAGCGGCTCTCCGCGGTAGCGAACGTCGCAGTGCGCGCGGAAGCTTGTGGGCAGAAGCTCGTCCACCTCAGTGAGCGCGATCTTCGGGAGAAGGCTCGCCGACGCGTCGCGGGAAGAAAGCTTCTTCTTCTCCACCTCGAGATCGAAAGTGGCGGTGCCATCGGAAAGGCGGATGTTGCGCACGGCTATTCCGGCGGGGAGGAGGTTTGGAAGGATTGCGGCCGGGTCTGATCCGGAGTCAAACACGTCGCCGTCCCTGAAATACGCGGAACCTCCGCCCGTGGCGCGGTGCCACTGGTCGCCCGGGCGGTACGTGTAGCACAGGTCGGGCGGGCCCATCATCGGCGACGAGAACGTGACGTTGATCACATGTATCAGCAGCCCGTCGTTCTCTGTTGATCCAATCGGGGGCTTCTCGTTCTTCGCGTACTCGATGCAGAAAAGGTAGTTCGGATGCGCGGACGGAACGAAGCATCCAAGCGCCTTGTCCTCTGCGGGATTAGTGGCACGCGGATAAAGCGTGACGGGGCCGCTCTGCGTGATCATCGGATATGCGGTGGCGGGCAGGAACGCCTGGTAGATGTAGCGGCAGTAGGCGGGGCCGGTGGGTCCCCACGACCAGGGAAGGGACGGGCTGCCGGGCATGCCGTCGTACTTTTCGGTGGCGTGGTAGAAGTCGGGCGCGCCAAGCACGTGCCCAAGTTCGTGCACGAGCGTGCCGCCGTCGCCAGGATAGAACACCTGCGGGATGCTGTTCGGCCAGAGAGGATCGCGCCAGGGAATCGGCGGCTTGTAGAGGCCGATTTCGTCCTTGTTGTCCTTCTTGGGATAGTGCGGCCTCAAAAGGACTTCCACCTTGTCGGACGCAAGCTGCTTGCAGTACACGTAGCACGTCACGCTTGCCTTGCCCTTCGGCGAACCGTCGAGATAGGGCATGCGCTTGGCGGCGGCAAGGGCCGCCGAACGCAACTGCGCGGCACGCGCGCCTCCTTCATCGCCGCGGAAGCCGATGCGATTCGAGAACGTGTTGTGGCGGCAGTACCACCCGAGCGGGTGCGGAGCGGGGTACGTGCGGGCGTAGGCGCGCAGCACGGGCCAGGTGATGTTCTGGGAATACTCCTTGAAATAATCGGTGATGGTGCTGCCGCGCACGCGGGCAAGATCCTTCACCGCCTGCGCGATGTCTATGTCGGCGCAGTCGGGGAACGTGATGAAGATCACGTCCACAATGAACTCGCCTGTGAACACCGGCGTTGTGCGCTTGGGCGCGAACGACGACGCCGTGATTTTAGAGGCTGGCGCATGCTTCCGATGGTCGGAATGCCACCCTCTGCGTCCATCGCCTACAGGCGCCCTGGACGGCGTCTTGGAAGTGCCCTTCGCGGGCGCTGCGAATGCGGCGATTGCCATCAACACCGCCATGCATGCGAGAAACCTCTTCATCATCCACCTTCTCCTTCTGTCTTTTCTTCCACCTACTTCACTGTTCATTAACACCTATTACCTGCTAACGCATCGGCCCCATTGGGCCGCCGCCACCCATTCCACCGGGGCCGCCGCCCGTTCCGCCAGAACCTCCGCCCATTCCGCCAGAACCTCCGCCCTGGCCTCTTGAACCACCAGAAGAGCCGCCCCTGTTCGTATCGCTGCTCTTGGAGTCGTTCCTGCCCTTGCCCTTCCCGGAGGAGTCGAGCGAGAACGGCTTCTGCGAGAGATTCCACACGGGAATCTCGACGACGCGGAGAATCGGAAGCGGCTCGTCGCCCTTCTCGGGCGGCTTCACGCGGAACGTGATCTTGACGCGGTAGGGGACGCAGTTCGACGTGTCCCACATCTCCTCCCACTTTGGCCGCCCGTCCTCCTCCACCTCCTTGGCGTCCTTCTGCACCACGCAGTCGAAGCCGATGATGTCCTCGACTAGCAGGAACTCCTCGCCGTATTCCTCTTCATCGAAGTTGTCGTTGCCCTCCTCGGAGAAGAGGTCCGGATTCCACACGCGCGCCCAGAGTCCGGCAGGCTCCTCCATGTTCGTGCCGGTGCGAACGCGCGGCTTGTCCTCCACCCACAGGCGCACGCGATGCGAGGTCTCGGCGAGCACTGACTTGTCGCCTACGATGGAGTTGCCGAGCTTCGTCCACTCCACCACGTCGCTCGACGAGGCGTCCTCTCCCTCTCCGTTGTCGTACAGCGCGAGGCCCCATTCGTCCTTCTGGTTACCGTCGGCCGGATAGTACGCGCTTCTGAGGCCGCTCACTATCTGGTTGAGCGCGTAGTCCACGGTCTGCATCTGCTCTGCGACTACAGTCGCCTTCTTCCAGGAGTTGGTGACGCTTGAGAACACCACGCTCGTCACCACCGTCATGATCGCGAGGATCATTATCGCAATGAGCATCTCGATCAGTGTGAATCCAGCGCGTCTCATTTCCCGCCGCTCCCTCCGCCGCTTCCGCCGCTGCCCTTCCACCAGAGCTTCACCACCACTTCCTCCTCGGGCTGCATGCCGCGGAGGTTCCCGCCCCACTTCACCGTGGTGCGCACGGTGTAGATGCCGCCGTTGCGCTCGATCTCCTCGTCGTCTATCGCGTCCACCTCGCGCATCACGGAATAACCCGCGATCAGTTCGCGGTCCTTCGGCGAGAGATCGATCTCAAGCTGGTCGCAGAGATCCTCGGCGTGCTCCTCGGAGATGTTGAGAAGATCGCTGTCGAGCGGATCGTCCGTCACCTGGTCGGGCGGCGGGATGGGATGCACCATCTCGAAGTAGTTGAGGACGCGCTGGGCGGTCTCGAACCTCACGGAGGCCATCATCATCCGCTGGCTCTGCGTGAAGAGCGCGAGCGCGGAGAGAAGCCCGAGCGTGAGTATCACACTTGCGATGAGCACTTCGATGAGGGTGAATCCGCGACGACGCATCACTTCAGTCCTCCGTCACCGGCCGCCCGAAGCGGTTTATGTTCACCGTTAGTGCGTCGCGATCTTCCATGCCGTCCTTGAACACTCTCACGACGAACGGCTCGCAGCGTCCGTTTGCCTCATACACCACGGAGAACGAGTTCTCCTTCTCCTCCACTTTCCTCTGGTCGTCGTCGCTTCTGCCGATCACAACGCCCATGCTGCGCTCTGCGGCCGCACGCTCCTTCTCCTTGGCGCGTTCGGCCTCGGCCGCCTTCTTCTTGAGGAGCACTTCGACGTTGCTGAAGACTGATATGCGCGGACGCGTCTGCGTCTCGTCCTGAAGCATTGCGGATATGCGCACGCCCTGGAACTCGCGCGGCTCGGCCATGAGAGGATCCGGCGCGTCGTCTGCGGAGGACGAGGCGGACGGCATCACGTCGTCCCCTGCGAAGGCCTCCGCCCCGACGAGCTGGCCCGAGAGCGTGCGCGTGAGACCGTCAGCAGCCATCGCGCCGCGCGCCATGCCGATGCCCTGGCCGCCGCCCTGCGCGTCGCCGGAGAAGGTGAGCGATATGCGGCTCTTCACGAACTCGCCGTTCTCGTTCACCTCCTCGAACTGCAGCACCACGGGGCGCTGCTTCAGAAGCGCCACCGCCTTCGCATGGCGCACGTACAGCTGCACCGTGCGCGCGGCGTCGCGCACCGCGGCGGACCTCATGCCGGACGAGACGCTGAGCACCGCCGTGCCCATGATCACGGCCATGATCACGAGCACGATGATGACTTCGATGAGCGTGAAGCCCGATCTGGCGCTGTTCTTCAAGCGTCGCCTCCGCTGCGGCGCCGCACTACTTCCTGTCGGCGATGTTGGTGAGGTCGTCGTCGGTGCCGGGCTCCATGTCGGGTCCGTCGCTGGTGATCTTGAAGCGTCCGCTCTTGCCCACGCGCTCGTAGCGCAGAGGCGTGCCCCAGGCGTCGTTCAGCGCGTCGGAGCCGCCCTCGATCTCTGGGTCGTCGCCTCCGGTGAGAGCCTCCACCCAGGCGTCCTGCGATTCTGGCACCTTTCCGCTGTGGTCGAGCGAGTAGGTGGTGGTTGCCTGGGCTGCGGTCTGGATCAGCTGCTGCGTGGCGTTGATGCGCGCGCGCTTGATGTGCTTGTTGATGTTCGGCACGGCGACGGCGGCCATGATGCCCACGATCGCGATGGCGATGATGATTTCGATGAGCGTGAAGCCTGCCTTGGCAGCGCTCTCGGCGAGTTTCGTTTCTTCGTTCATGTTGCTTCTCCTTTTGCTTGAAGTTGGAGGAATTGCGTCATCCAAGGGAGTTCGAGACGGCGAACACCGCGCTCACGATGGCGTACGCGATGAAGCCCACGCCCACGGATATGACGCCGATCAGAAGAGGGCCGAGGGCGTTCGTGAAGCGGCCGATGTTGCGGTCCATGTCCTTCTGGTATCTGAGGCCGATATGGCCGAGCGAGCTGGCCATGTTGCCGGCCTGCTCGCCCACGGCGAGCATGTCGGTCATCATCCGCGGGAACGCGCCGGACGCTGCGAGCGGGCCCGAGATGGTTGTGCCGTCCGTCACGCGCCTGCGCGCCGTTGCGAGGGCCTGCGCGATGACGGCGTTGTCGCAGGTGTCCTCGGCGATCTTCAGCGCCTGCAGCACGTTCACGCCGTTCACAAGGAGCGTCTGGAGCGTGAACGCGAGCGACGAATACGCCCCTGCGGCGACGATTCCGCTCACGAGCGGCATCCGCAGCTTCCATCCGTCCACCTTCGCGCGCCCCGCGGGCGTCTTCTTCCATCTGCCGAACCACACCACGCCGGCGGCTATCGCGAGAGCCAGCATCCATCCGTACTCGAGCAGGAAGTCGCTCATGTTCATCAGGACGGCTGTGGGCGTGGGCAGCGATCCGCCCAGCGAGTCGAACACCTTCTTGAAGCGCGGAATGATGAAGCCCATCGCGAGAAGCACGGCGCCGATGCCGAAGACCAGCACGAAGGCCGGGTACATCATCGCGCCCTTGATCTTGCTCTTCATCGAGTCGAAGCGCTCGTAGTGCTCCACGAGCCGCCGGAGAACGCCTATCATCGCGCCTGACGCCTCGCCGGCTCGGATCATGTTCGCGTAGAGCGGCTGGAACGTCTTCGGATGGTGCCCCACCGCGTCGGAGAACGACTCGCCGTTCACGATGCGCGCGCAGAGGTCCTGCGACACGGTGCGCTGCGCGCTTCCCTCGTCGCCCTGGTTCGCGAGGCAGCCGAGCGCCTGGCCGAGCGTCATGCCGGCCTCTAGCAGGTCTGCGAGCTCGCTTGTGAAGAGCAGCACCTCCATCGGCGTCATCGCGTCGGCGGCGCCGCCGATCTTGATGTTCCAGATGCTGCCGCCCTTCTTCTTCGCGTCCTTCGCGCCGCCCTTCTTTGCGGCGGCGCCGCTCGCCTCGGAGACGGAGAGGGGCGTGTGGCCGAGCTTGCGCACCGCAGCAAGGGCGCCGCGCCGGTCGTCGGCCTGCACGGTTCCGTCCACGCGCCGGCCGTCCTTCGTCATCGCCTTGTAGCTGAATGCCGCCATGCCTTGCCTCCGCTCCTCTCCGCTTCTCGCCTACGGGACGCCTCTCACTTCACCACGCGCACGCGAATCACCGCGTCGCTTGCCTCAAGGGCCGCCACAACTTCTGCGGGGATGGGGTTGTCGGTGTCGATGAGCGAGTAGGCGAAGTCGCCGCGGCTCTTGTTCGCGATCGCGTCGATGTTCACCCCGGCCTTGCCGAGGATTCCGGTGAAGGTGCCGATCATGTTCGCGGTGTTCCTGTGGCAGATGGCCACACGCCCTGCGGTGCGCAGGGGGCCGAGCGAGCAGGAGGGATAGTTCACGGAGTTCGTTATGTTGCCGTTCTCCACGTAGTCGCGTATCTCCTTCACGGCCATGACGGCGCAGTTGTCCTCGGCCTCGGCGGTGGATGCGCCGAGGTGGGGGATCACGAGGCATCCCTTCTTGCCGGCCGTGACGGCGTTGGGGAAGTCGGTGACGTAGCGGCGCACCTTGCCGCTCTCCAGCGCCTCGATCATGTCGGGCTCGTTCACCAACGCGTCGCGCGCGGCGTTTATCACGATCACGCCGTTCTTCATGAGGGAGATCGCTTCGGCGTTGATCATGCCCTTGGTCGATTCCAGGGCGGGCACGTGAATCGTGATGAAGTCGCACGCCCTGTACACGTCCTCCACGTTCCTGCAGTGCCTGACGTTGCGGTCGAGGCTCCACGCCGCGTCCACGGAGAGGTACGGGTCGTATCCGTACACGTCCATTCCAAGCGCGAGCGCCGCGTTCGCCACCTTGCGCCCGATCGCGCCAAGGCCGATCACGCCGAGGCTCTTGCCCTGTATCTCCGTTCCGGCGAAGGCCTTCTTGGCCTTTTCGGCGGCCTTGGCCACGGCGGGGTCGGCAGCGTTGGCCTTCACCCATTCCACGCCGCCCACGATGTCGCGGCTTGCGAGCAGCATCGCGGCGATCACAAGCTCCTTCACGCCGTTCGCGTTGGCGCCGGGGGTGTTGAACACCACCACGCCCTTCTCGGCGTAGGAGGCGTGGGGGATGTTGTTCACGCCGGCGCCCGCGCGCGCCACGGCGAGGAGGCCCGGGCCGGGCGACATCTCGTCCATCTTCGCGGAGCGCACGAACGCGACGTCGGCCGCCGCGAAGTCCTCCGTGCGCTCGTAGTCGGCGGTCAGCTTCTCAAGCCCCACGCCCGAAATCGGGTTGAGGCAGCAGTACTTGTAGCTCATTTTTTCTCTCTGTCTTTCAGTTTAGAATTTATCGTTGAAAGAGGGCACTTGCCCAAAACGGCAAATATTGTACCATAAAATCGCCGCGCAAGCCACAACCAGCTGAAAATATGAGCCAGTCCGAGATTGACCGTGACGGCGGCTAAATGGTATAATGTCACTCCAAATTTGGAGGTACTATGGCTGAAGAACTGCAACAACTTCTGGAAAAGATCCAGCACGACGGCGTGGAGAAGGCGAATGCCGAGGCCGCCGCCATCATCGCGAAGGCGAAGGCCGAGGCCGAGGCGTGCAAAAAAACGGCCGCCGAAGAGGCAGCTGCCCTGGCGGCGAAGGCCGAAGCCGAGGCGAAGGCCTCCGCCGAGCGCGCCGAGAAGACGATCCGCCAGGCCGCGCGCGACACTGTGCTCGAGGTGAAGGACGCGCTGGAACGGCTTCTGCAGAATCTTCTGGGGAAGAACGTCAACGCCGCGCTCGCGACGCCCGGCGAGGCCGCCAAGATTGCGCTGGAGGTGATCCGCTCGCTAAACGCCGGCACCGCCGACGTTGCCGCCGACGAGAAGCTCGCCGCCGCCCTCAAGGCCCAGCTCGCCGCCGACGCCGCAAGCGGTGTGAACGTGGTGCTGGATCCCACGGTGGGCGCCGGCTTCTCCATCCGACTCGACGGCGGCCGCGTGGAATACGACTTCTCCGAAGCCGCCATCTCCGCCGCCATCGCCAAGCGCCTTCGCCCCGCCCTCGCCGCACTCCTCGCGGAATAGCACCCCATGGCAGCCGACTACCTAGTCTCCAGCCTGCAGCCGCTCGCCATCGACGGCGCCGCGCCATGCTCAAAGGCGGCGTTCCTCGCCCTCTGCCGCGAGCAGCTCGGCGAACGCCACGCCCGCGCCATAGAGAGCGCGATGGACGGCGCCGCGTCCGCGCCGGACTGCGGCACTCCACTCGCCGCGGCCTGGCGCGACCTCGACGCGCAGCTCCGCAACGCGATAGCCGCAGAACGCGCACGCACCCGCGGCGCCGACCCCTCGAGATGGCGCCGCCCAGTGAACGGCTGTTCGCTATACTGGGCCGGACGCGTCCAGGCCGCTTTCCAGGAGAAGGACCCCTCCCACCGCGACCACATGCTCGACCAGGTGCGCTGGGACGCCGCCGGCGAGCTCACTCCCCCCGCGTCCCCCCTCTCCGCAGCGGCTGCCTACACCTACGGCATCCGCCTCGCAATTGTGCTGCGCCGCCAGACCCTCTCCGCAGAGACCGGCAACGCCACCTTCGACGCGCTCACCGCAGCCTCGAAGCTCGAATTCTAATCCACGAAAAGGCAAATCAATGAACGCTACCGGAAAGATCGTCGGCGTAAACGGAAACATGATCACAGTCGCCTTCAGCGGCGCAGTCGCCCAGAACGAAGTGGGCTACGCCGTACTGGGCGGCAAACGCCTAATGGCGGAAATCGTGCGCGTGCGCGGCCGCCGCTGCGACATGCAGGTGTTCGACGCCACGGCCGACCTTGCAGTGGACGACACCGTGGAGTTCAGCGGCGACCTCCTCGCCGCCGAACTCGGCCCCGGCATGCTCGCCCAGGTGTACGACGGTCTGCAGAACCCCCTCGCAGACCTCGCAAAGGAGGCCGGCAAGATCTCGCACGACGCCCAGTTCTTCCTGCAGCGCGGCATGTACCTATCCGGACTCCCCCGCGACAGAAAGTGGGCCTGGCACCCCACCGCCAAGCCCGGCGACCGCGTGGCCGCAGGCGACTTCCTCGGATGGGTGCCCGAAGGCATCTTCGACGAGAAGACAATGCCTGGCCACAAGATCATGACGCCCTTCAGGCTGCGCGGCCTCTACACCGTCAAGGACATCGCCCCCGCAGGCGACTACACCGTCACCGACGACATCGCCACCCTCTCTCCCGTCGAGGGCGGCGCAGACGTGAAGGTGCAGATGATGCAGCGCTGGCCCGTCAAGGTGCCCATCACCTGCTTCGCCGAACGCCTCGAACCCACCGAGACGCTCGAGACCACTGTGCGCACGATCGACACGTTCTTTCCCGTGGCGGTTGGCGGCACTTACTGCATCCCCGGTCCGTTCGGCGCAGGCAAGACCGTTCTGCAGCAGACCACCGCGCGCTACGCGAAGATCGACGTGGTCGTTTCCGCCGCGTGCGGCGAGCGCGCCGGCGAGGTGGTGGAGATGCTCAAGGAGTTTCCAGAGCTGGACGACCCGCGCACCGGCAGGAAGCTGATGGACCGCACGATCATCATCTGCAACACCTCGTCGATGCCGGTCGCCTCGCGAGAGGCCTCCGTGTACACGGCGGTGACGCTCGCCGAGTACTACCGCCAGATGGGCCTGAACGTGCTGGTGCTCGCGGACTCCACGTCCCGCTGGGCGCAGGCCATGCGCGAACTCTCCGGCCGCCTCGAGGAGATCCCCGGCGAAGAGGCCTTCCCCGCATACCTCGAGTCGCGCATCGCAGCGTTCTACGAGCGCGCAGGACGCGTGAAGCTGCGCAGCGGCCAGATCGGCTCCGTCACGATCGGCGGAACGGTCTCTCCCGCAGGCGGCAACTTCGACGAGCCCGTCACCCAGGCGACGCTCAAGGTGGTTGGCGGCTTCCACGGCCTCTCGCGCGCCCGCTCAGACGCGCGCCGCTACCCGGCCATCGACCCGCTCGACTCCTGGAGCCACTACAGCTCAGTGATCGACGGCGACCGCGTGGAGAAGGCGCGCACGCTTCTGCGCAAAGGCAACGAGATTGGCCAGATGATGAAGGTGGTGGGCGAAGAGGGAACATCGCTCGACGACTTCACGTGCTACCTCAAGGCCGAGTTCCTCGATGCCGTGTACCTGCAGCAGAACGCGTTCTCGGAATCCGACGCCACAACACCCGTCACCCGCCAGAAGGCGATGTTCGACGTTGTGGAGAAGGCTCTCTTCACATCCTGCAAGTTCACCACCAAGGACGACACGCGCCGCTTCTTCATGGACCTGCAGCAGACCTTCATCGACTGGAACGACAAGCCCTTCGACTCCGACGAGTTCAAGACCCTGAAGGAGACGCTCGTCAAGAAGATAGAGGAGGCAAGTGCCTAGTGCCTAGTGCCTAGTGTTAGACCTCGAAACTTCGAAACCAGAAACCTCGCAATCGTGGAAGACACGTCGAGAGATAGCGCGCGGGAGAAACTGGCGCAGGCCTTCCAGAACAACCGGGAGCGTCTGCTGCGGCTCGCCGAACGGCACCTGAATCCGGTGCTGCGGCGGCGCGTCTCGCCAGAGGACGTTGTGCAGGAGGCCGCCGCAGAGGCGTGCCGGTGGGGAGGTTCGTTCCTGGAGAACGAAGACCTCCCCATCTACTTCCGCCTGAGAGCCGCATTGCTGCAGACGATCACACACCTCGAAAGGCGCCATCTGCAGTCCGCCAAGCGCGACGCATACCGCGAGGCAGAGCCGCTTCCCGCGGAGGACGGCGACCAGGACGACGCGCCCCCCGCATGGGACGACGTGCCCGACACCGCCACCTCCCCGCTCAGCGCCGTTGCACGCGCCGACCGCCACGAGCTTCTCCGCCGTGCCCTTCGCGAGCTTTCCGCGCCAGACCGACAGATCGTGCTGCTGCGGAACTTCGACGACCTCTCCAACGCCGAATGCGCCGAGGTGCTCGGCATAGACCCAAAGGCCGCCAGCATCCGCTACGTGCGCGCCCTTCAGCGGCTGAAGGCGCGTCTCGTTGAATACACGGAGTTCCGTTCATGACGGACGCCGCCCCCACGCTCGAGCAGCTGGTCGATCTCTACCTCGACCGCTGCCATCTCGGCGACGCGCCCGACGTGGCCGCCTTTGCCGCAGCCCACCCCGCGCACTCCGCAGAACTTCTCGAGATACTTCCCCTTCTCCACGACCTCGAACGCGCCGGAGACGCCGCCCGGGGACGTTCCGTGGCCCCAAAGAACGAGCTGCCCGAGCTCCCAGGCTCCGACTTCCGCCTCGAACGCAAGATCGGAAGCGGCGGCATGGGCGTGGTGTTCGAGGCGCGCCAGATATCCCTCGACCGCCGCGTGGCCGTGAAGGTGCTTGCGCCCTCGCTAGTCGCCAACGCCACGCGGCGCAACCAGTTCGAGGCCGAAGCCCGCATCGTGGCCATGCTCCACCACCCGAACATCGTGAAGGTGATCGGCGCCGGCCAGAGCGCCGGCACATGCTACTACGCCATGGAGATCGTGGACGGCGAACGGCTCGACAAGCACGCTTTCAAGAATCTGCGCGAAATCGCCGCTGCGGGCCTTCAGGCCGCCACCGCCCTCGCTTACGCCCACCGCTGCCAGGTGATGCACCGCGACATCAAGCCCTCCAACCTCATACTCGACGCAGAGGGAACGGTGCATGTGGCCGACTTCGGCCTCGCCTGCGTGCTTGAGGACGGCCGCACCTCGGTGGCGCGCTCAGACGCCCAGAACGGCACACTCCGCTACATGCCCGCAGAGCGCCTGCTGCACGGCGTGAGCTCCTTTGCAGGCGACCAGTATGCGCTGGGCGTGACGCTCTACGAGCTTATCGCCCGCCGTCCAGTGCTGAAGGAGCGCTCGTCTAACGCCCTTTTCCGCAGGATATGCAAGGCCCCCCTCCCGCCGCTCACATGCGCAGAGCCCGACCTCGCCGCGATCGTGAACAAGTGCATCTCGTTCAGCGCGAAGGACCGCTATCCCTCGATGCTCGACCTCTGCGAAGACCTGCGCCGGTTCATCGACCACGAGCCAGTCAGCGCAGCTCCCGCCCCAGCCGGAAGGCGCCTCGTCCTCTGGGTGCGCCGCAAGCCCGCCATCGCAGCGCTGACCTCGCTAGTCGTCGTCTGCGCAGTGGCCGCAGTCGCCGCGCTTGCCACCGGATACGTGCGCACAAACGCCGCGCTCGACCGCGCCGAACGCAACGCCATGCTCGCAAGCGCCGCACTATCCGGCGTGTTCGCCCACGTGGAGCGCCAAACTCCCACCCGCCGCGACACGGAGCTTCTCACCGAACTTCTCCCCTACTACGGCGAACTCGCCCGACGCCGCGACCTGCCCCCCGCGAAGATCGCCGAGGCCAACCGCGTGCTCGGCACCTGCGCATACCGCACCGGAAACTACTTCCTCGCCGAGAAGGCGTTCCGCCAGGTCGTGGAGAACCTTCCGGACGCCGACGCGCGCATCCTTCTCGCCAACTCGCTGCGCCGCCAGGGCAAGGACGACGAAGCCGAGCAGATATTCCGCGACGTCGCCGATGCCTTCACGCGCTCTCCATACCCGGCCGACCGATACGCCGCCGTTCAGGCCATCCGCGAACTCACCCCCGACAAGCCAAGCGAGACCGACAACGAGAACCTCCAGCGCGCCTACTACATCATCACCGACCTCCTCAAAGCCGCCCCGAACAACCCCGACTACCTCTACCAGTACGCCGCCCTCCTCGGCCAGGCCCCCTTCCTCTCCGCAACGAACAGCGCCACCCGCGCCAAGGCCAGCGCCACGCAAATCCTGAACCGGCTCGCGCGCGAATATCCCGACCGTCCCGAATACGGCCTCGCCCTCGTCGACCTCGTGGAGAGCCGCCTGCGCACCACCAAGATACTGCGCGGGGCGGAACGCGGCGAGGTGATGGCCGCCCTGGAGCGCGCCGACCGACTTCTCGCCCGCCATCCCAACATGCCCGACGTAGTCTCCGCCGTGCTGCGCCTGCGCGTGACATACGCCGCATTTCTGCGCCGTACAGGAGACGACGACGCCGCAAAGCGCGAGGCGGCCCGCACCTCGGGCATGCTAGAGATGCTTGCCTCGAGCCCCGAACCGCCCGCCTCCCAGCGCTTCCGGTTCGCCTCCACGAACGGCGTGACGGTGAGCTACAGGCAGATCACCGTGAACAGCCGCCAGCCGGGTCCCGCAACGCTCGTGATGATGCTTCACGGCCGCGACGCAGCCGGCGCGGACAACGCCCGCCAGTTCGCCACGCCCTCGCTCTTCCCCCTGCTCGAATACGTGCAGGCCCATAGCGCAAAAGCCGTCATCATCCTCCCCCAGTGCCCAGCCCGCCGCACTTGGAAGCAGCTGCGCCCTGCGCTCGAGGAGCTCAAGCGCAAGAAGGCAAGGGAGTTCCACGTTCTTTCGCGCAACATCCACGAAGTGGGCGAAACCCCTCTCTCCGACGAGGCGCTTCTGCGCATATTCATGCAAACGCCCCCGCCTTCAGCGGCTGTATTGACTAAGCAGCCGCAGCAAAGCGGGGACTGAAGAAACAAGCAGACTACGCTTGTCTGCTTTATTTCCGTAGGGCCGCCTGGGCCGCCGCGAGACGTGCGATCGGCACGCGGAACGGCGAGCAGCTAACGTAGTTCAAGCCGATCCTGTGGCAGAACTCGACGCTCGACGGATCGCCGCCGTGTTCGCCGCAGATGCCGCAGTGGATCTTCGGGCGCGTCGCCTTGCCGTCCGCTACCGCCATCGTCATCAGCTTGCCCACGCCGGTCTGGTCGAGGCGGGCGAACGGGTCGTTCTCGTAGATCTTGTTGTCGTAGTACGAGCCGAGGAACTTGCCCGCGTCGTCGCGCGAGAAGCCGAACGTCATCTGCGTGAGGTCGTTCGTGCCGAAGCAGAAGAACTCCGCCTCCTCCGCGAGCTCGCCGGCGACGAGCGCCGCGCGCGGCACCTCGATCATCGTGCCCACCTCGTAGTTGAGCTTGATCTCGGCGGACTGTATCTCCTCGTTCGCCACATGCACCACGATGTCCTTCACGAACTTGAACTCCTTCACGTCGCCCGTGAGCGGGATCATGATCTCGGGACGCACGTTCCAGCCCTTGTGGCGCTTCTGCACGTTGATCGCCGCGCGGATCACGGCCTTCGTCTGCATCACCGCGATCTCGGGGTAGGTCACGCAGAGGCGGCAGCCGCGGTGGCCCATCATCGGGTTGAACTCGTGGAG
>JAFXIL010000014.1 GCA_017563185.1 Kiritimatiellia bacterium
ACGGTGGCCACGGGAAAGAGCAATGCAAGAATCGCCGCGCCGAGCTTCATGTGGATATTTTACCATATTAAAGCGGCGAATTCACACAGAGATTCAAATCACATTAAGCGAGCGTATGCAGGGTATGAGAGTGTTTGCGAGAACTTCGGAGTTCAGCTGGTGCCCGCCCGGGAAGGACTGTGCCATGCCGGGGTAGTGTTGCTCGAAGGCCTCCCTCGACTCCGGGCCGACGAGCGTGTCGGCGTCCCCGAATAGTCCGTGGCAGAGCATGCGGTCGTCGTCGTCGATGCCGTCGAACTGGCGCGATTCAAGCTCCTGGAAATGGGCAATCGTCTCCTTAGTGACGTGGAACTCAGTCTCGCCGTCCTTGCGCTTGTTTAGCCACTTGTGCTTGCCGACGTAGAGAATGTCGTACTTCTTGGATGTCCAGAACGACGGATTTACGCAGATGCGCGTAAAACCGTGGAGCATCTGTGCGTACATCCCGCCCATCGATGTGCCTATGACGAGATCTGGCATCTCGTCGTAGGCAAGCGCCTCGAGCGTCTTCTCGGCGACAAGCGGATCGAGCGGAATGTCCGGTGCGACCACGACTGCGCGATGCGCCGGTTCCACCCGCTCCCAAAACCACTTCCGCAGCAGCTCGACAGTCCCGCTCGCGCCCGACGACGCAAAGCCATGTAGATAAAGTATCTTCTTCATTTACCTGACGACTACGAAGAAGCCGCCGCCGACAATCAGCTTGCCGCCGCCGACCGAGTCGACAACATAGCCAGTAACGGCAGAATTATCAGCTGTATATTCGCCAGCCCCCAGGCTAACGCCGTTCAAATATGCCTTTTTCATCTTAACAATTTTGCCATTGAGGTCAATCTTGGAGTTCTCCGCGATGGATATCGACGCGAAAGCAAGATTGTTTGTGCCGACTGACACTACGCCACGGTCAGCAATGACGAGTTTCGACTTGGCGAAATCTTTGGCATCATCGCCGCGCTGTGCCGCCGGAATCCATGTCGCCACGTTCGATGTGTCGTAGTTCACCTGGTTGCGGACGTAGATCGTGCCGCCCTTCTCGCCGTCCGACCGGCCTTGCAGGTAGATCGTACCGGCAGAGGTGTTCTGATTGCGCTCACTGGCCGTTGCCACCTGGTTTGTGGCGCATCCGCGTGCAGCGAACTTCGTCCAAACACCTGTCGTTCCGACGTCCTCGCCCGTCACGCGCACGGCGACGCGTCCGCCGACGCCGTTGTAGCCGTTGTCCCACTGGATGGAGCCGACGGCGCCGTTTGCGGTGATCGAGCCGGAGCCGGAGAGCGTTTTCGCCGTGATGCTCACGGACCCTGCTGCTGCGCTGGACTTATGGAACACCGCGCTGCCGGCGGTCACCGAACCGTCCACGACGAGATCGCCCGTGACCGTGAGCTTAAGGACGCCTCCGCCTACGCCAGCCGTCGCGTGGTCGCCGGCCTGTGCGAAATATCCTGGCAACATCGGATCGAAGACCGAGCCGTAGCACTTGTTGCCAGAAAGAGATACGTACTGTCCGCCGTGGCGAGGGAACGCGCCGCCGTTATTATTGGCCTCGACGGGGCCGGCCATGGTCACGGAGGCATAGCCGTCGGAGGCGATCGTGAGATCGCCGTCCACCGTGACGTCGCATTGCGCGAAGTCGTTCAGATAGTTGCCGGAGAATCGGAGCCCTCCGATGTTCGCGCCGCCCGTCACCGTGACGTCGCCGTCGAACGTGAAGGGCGCGTCGGCCTGGAACGTCCACTTGCCGGCGAGCGTGTAGGGCGCGTTGCCGATGTCCAGCGTGCCGCCCTCGTAGAGGATGCCCGCCGTGCGGTCGCTGGTGGCGGAGATGCCGGAAAGCGGAACGGAGAGCGTCGTGCCCTCCGGGACGCACAGGACTCCGTAACGGCGGAACTGGATCTCGTCGAGAGTCCAGGTCTCGCCAGCGGGGATGGGCGTCACGCCGCGCTTCGTGGGCCAAAAGGCCTCGAAGTTCGCGCCCGCGAAGGCGTTGTCGACGATGAGCGTG
>JAFXIL010000083.1 GCA_017563185.1 Kiritimatiellia bacterium
CCCCTCAAAGAAATTGCATTTTCCCCCTTGCGCCGGAAGCGCGGATTTGGCATAATGGATATGCTGAATCTTTCAGCCGCGCAGATGTGGTTTTGCGAGTTCCCTCAGGCCGCGCGGCCTGGCTCGCAGACGGCGCGGAAGAGGGGTTTTGCAACTACCTCAAAAACTAAAGGGAAGGCCATTATGAAACTCAAGTACATTGTCATGTTGCTCTGCATGACGGCAGGAGTTGCGCTGGCCGACAGCGCAAAGTCGATATCGATCAACTTCAGCGGATCGCCCGACTCTGCGAAAAATCCCACGGACGTGGACTTCAGCGGCGTGAGCGGCTCGGGACTGTACGGCGCGCTGCCGGTCGTAGGCGACAGCTGGAACAACTTCCAGACGCACTGGTCCGGCTATGGCAGCTCGGTGGAGAGGAGCCGGTCGATAAGATTGGGCGACGGTACGATCGCCCAGGGCGTCTCCGCGGCATGGGACACTTCGTGCAACTACTCGATCGTCGGCGTCAACGGCTCGGCTGCGCCGAACAACATCTTCCATTCGTTCCTCGATGACGCCGCGAACCAGAAGATCGAAATATCCGGCCTCACCGCCGATAACGGATTTCCCGCCACGTGCACGGTTTACATCTACTGCTCGTCCGACCGGGCTAAGCAGAATGTCGTGTTCGCGCCGAAGACCGTGAACGGCGTCACCTACACTTACGCCGACGGCGAAGTGAAGGAGGGCACCGGAGGCTGGGGCAGCTATTCGTACGCGCAGAGCAGCAAGCTGGTGCTGGGCGGAGACTACCTGAAGATCGAGAACGTGTCGTTGGCGGAGGGCAAGGTGACGATCGAGCACTACGGCGACGTTTCCACATCCCCCCACGGCGCGATTGCGGCCGTCCAGCTTGATTTCGGAGGCACGAGCGACTACGCTCTCTCCGTCAACTTCTCCGGCGGCCAGAAACAGAACGACCATGACTACGGCGTCCTTTCCGGCACAGATCTTTTCGGCGCGGTTCCCGTGGCTGGCGACCTCTGGAACAACAGCTATCTGAGGACAGCCTCCGACATCGGCAATCTCCTGTGGAACGACGGCCAGACATGTGCCGGAAACGTCACGCTCTCATTCTCCTGCAAAAACACCTGGGCCATAGACGGCAACAACACGCCCAACCACCTCTTCCACAGCTATCTTGACGACACCGACCACTCGTGCACGATAAGAGGCCTGACCGCCTCCAACGGATTCCCCGGATGCTGCTGGCTGTACGTGTATGAATCAACCGACTCAAATCTCCCGTTCGAACCGGTGTCGGTGAACGGCGTGAACTACACGTATGCGTCGGGTCTCGTGTGCGAAGGCACTGCGAAGTGGGGGGCGTCGTCCATCGCGAAGGCGAACACGCTGCAGCTTGGCGGCGACTACCTGAAGATCGGCCCGGTCGCGATTCCCGAGGACGGCACGATCACGGTGACCACGCCGAATTCGAACGCCAACAACGCCCGTGGCGGCATTGCTGCCGTGCAGGTGGTGTTCTCCACGCCAACCGAGTTCACGGTGGCGGCCGCATGCGAGAACGGGCAGGGCACTGTGCAGGTTGGCGACGCGGCCGCAGGCGCGGCGAGTTCCGTCACGGGAACATTCGGCACGCCTGTTGTTGCCACGCTTACGGCGACGCCCGCCGAGGGATACATCTTCGACCATTGGGAGGGCCCGATTGGCCTTGCGACTTCCGGCACCGCTACAGACAGCGTGATTTCCGTGAAGACGGAGTTCCCTGCCGCGTTCAAGGCGTTCTTGGTGGCAGACACTCAGGTCTGGACCGCCACGTGGACGGGCGCTGGCGCCGCAGGCGACTTTGCCGATCCTGCAAACTGGAGCTGCGCCAATAGAGCGGGCGTGGCGCTTGAAGGCGTGGTTCCCACTGAAGACACGACCGTCATCCTTTCCGGCTCCACTGTCTTCGCCTTCCCGCAGGGCGCCACGCTCGCCTGCAAGGAGTACGATTTCCGCAGCGTGACGCTCACGGCCGACCTTGACTGGTCGGGGCTGGACCTCTCGAAGCCGGTGGTGGCGGGGTCCACCGTTGATCTTGCCGGCCACACGCTCAAGCTTTCAGGCTCAGGCAACACGACAGAGGAGTCCTTCACCGTCACCGACACATCGACGCAGGGCGGCACGCTGACTGTCGCCGTGGCGGAGGGCGAAGAGCTTGGCAACAGGGGAATCGCGATCGCCGGGACCGTGCGCCTCGTGAAGGAAGGCCCGGGCGTGTTCGGCGCGCACAAGACGGGCCAGGCATACACCGGCGGCACGCATGTGAAGGAGGGGCTCTTGAGGATGTGGACGCATCTGCAGCCGCTCGGCCCCTGCGACAAGACGCAGACCGTGCGGATCGACGAGGGCGCAACGCTAGACGTGAACAAGTGCCGCAATAACTGCTTCTACAACTATGAGCTTGGCGGCACGCTCGTGTTCGAGGGCAACAGCGAGGCCGAGTCGTGGAACACGGGTTTCGTCTGGATGGCGAACGTGACTCTGCTGAACGACGCGCACATCAAGGGCGGCTTCTTCTACTTCGGCAGCTCCAACCCGGACGCGCCGAGCGTTCTCACGCTCAATGGACACACCCTTTATCTTGATTTGACGACGGGCGCCATCTACGCCAAGGGAATCGAGACGGACGCCACGGGCGGCAAGATCGTGTTCACGGCAACGGGCCACATGGAGCAGTCCATCATCGACTTCTCGACCGTTGATGTTCATTTCACAGGCGACAACTTCGATTTCCTCGGCAGCTACGATCTGCCGGTGAAGGGCTTCTCGTATGTGCGCAACTACTGGAAGAGTCATGGCGGTGCGTACCAGGTGTACGTTTCTGGCGTGTACACGGCGGGTGCGAACAGACCTCCTCTTACGCTGAAGGACGGCGCGACGCTCGACCTCTCGGCGTTCGAGGGATGCTGGAGCGCGGACGGGCAGGCGGCGACTGCTGGCGGCAACAACCGCGTGTTCCAGACGCCCGGGCTCGTCTCGTTCGAGAGCGGCGCGGCGATCACGGTGGACGTCCACGGGCGCATATTCTCCTCCCGCGTCGCCGAGAAGGTCGCCTCCTGGAGCGCCCGGCCCGCCGCGACGTTCGCGCTCGACCGGGAAAGCGCGAAGCTCTTCGCGATGCGTGCAAAGGACGATGGTCTCTACGTGATCGCCAAGGGCGGGATGTCCATACTCGTGCGGTGACGGATTGAAATGAGATCGTGCATGCTCAAAGGGTATAACAATACAGGAGGTTGCTCATGAAGGTGATGTTTTCGGCGGTGGCGGCTGTCGGAACGGCGATGTGCGTTGCGGCGTATGCGGCAGCGCCTGTCGCGCCTGTGCGGAAGGTCGTCAACATGGTGAACTTCGTGCGGTCGGCCGATCCGCGTCCGCCCAGGAAGGAGATGCTGGATGCGCTGCGCGAGGAGGTGGCGCTGAACCGCAAGTACGGTTTTGTGAACACGATCCTGCTCCAGTACGACGCTCTCGTCGATCAGGAGATGATGGCGGAGGCGCGCAAGAGCGACATGGCGAAGACAGAGTTCGGGCTCTGGTTCGAGATGTCGCGTCCGCTCAACGAGGCTGCGGGCCTGCCGTGGGCGCCGAAGGGATCGCACAAGGACTGGAACTGGGACTGGCACATCAACCCCGGCTTCCTGATGGCGTACGACCATGCCGGACGCAAGGCCATCATCGACGCGGCGTTCAAGCGGTTCAAGGCCGACTTCGGGTACTACCCCAAAAGCGTCGGCTCGTGGCTTCTCGACGCCTGGTCGATGGACTACATGGAGAAGACGTACGGCGTCGACGGCTTCTGCATCTGCCGCGAGCAGGACAACACCGATGCCTACGGCCTTCGCGGCGGCTACTCGAACGGCGCGTACTATCCTTCGAAGAAGAATATGCTATCGGCGGCAGTCGACATGAAGAACGCCGTGAAGTCGCCGGTGTTCAAGATGCTCACGCCAGATCCGATCTACAACTACGGCAGGCCGTCCAGCATATACCGCGGCTTCCCGCACAACAGTCCTCCGACGATGGAGCCTGTTATGTCGGGCGGGTACAAGCCCGAGAACGTGGACTGGTACTTCCGCGTCTATACCGAGCCGAAGGGCCTGCTGAACCTCTCCTACATGCAGGCCGGGCAGGAGAACTCGTTCGGATGGAGGGCGATATCGCGGGGGCTTCCGATGCAGTGCGAGAAGATCGCGAAGGAGGTGGCCGCGGGGCGCATCGTTTTGGAGAAGATGTGCGACACCGCGCGCGCGTTCAAGGCCGCGCACAAGAAGAACTGTCCGCAGACGCAGATTGCGCTTGAGGACTGGTCCGGATTCGGGCGCAAGAGCGTGTGGTACAACAGCCGCTTCTACCGCGGCAACCTCATCATGGACGGCAAGCGCCTCGTATTCCGCGACATCCACAAGATGGCGGACGACTTCGAGGAGCCTTTCCTCGACAAGGTGTGCAAGGGATGGCAGGCGCTCTACTTCACGCCTCCAGTCGTTGATCAGTGGATGTTCCGCGGCAAGGACGTTTCAGGTACGATGGCGCTTTCGGGCGAGTTTGTTGGCCTCGAGGCCGATGCAGAGGGCGACAGCGTGCTCGTGGTCACGGCAAGGCGCGCCGATGGAACGTCAGCCGTCGTGCGGTTCGAGGAAGGGCGCATCGTCGTGGCTGGCAGTTCGCTCGACGCCGAATACGAGGAGAATTTCCGCAGGAAGATTGCCATTGGCGATGGCGGCATCAACTTCGTGTTTCAGGGATTCCGCTACCGCGTTCCGGTATGCGGCGCGGTACAGTCCACGAACAAGGGCTTCCGCGTCAGCGGAGATCGAATCGAGCTCGACCTCTCCTGTGCAGACCGTTAGCGCCGGCCACGGGCGTGAAATGCGGCGACTGCACGTGTCAATTCGGGTTCGCCATTACGATGCGCGGGTTCTTGAGTCGGAACGGCCGTGCGACAAGCCGGTTGTCGCCCGCACGGACGGACTTCGTGACCCATTGCAGAAGTAAACGAACCCAATCGGGTGCGTTCACTTCCGCAAACCACCCCGCGCAAGGCGAGGCGGATTATGCATCCCCACACGGTGTAAATGTTCGCGAATTGTGGTATACTATTCAGCAAAGAAGAAAGGAATGAACATGAGAGTCGGATATGGTTACATGGCGGCAATGTTTGCCGCGGCAAGTGCGGCGCTCACGCTGGCGGCGGCGGCGCACGCCGGGGGAGCATGCCGTCCAAAGGCGCTTGTGATCATGCTGGACGGACTCCGCGGCGACGCGGTGGAGAACCTTGAAATGCCGCACCTCCAACGGCTGATCGCGGGCAAGTGGCAGCCGGGGTACAAGTGCGCATGGTCGCTCGGCGCGAACACGATCCGCGACGGCAGTACGGAAAGCGCCCCGAACCACGTCGCCATCGCCACGGGCATGACGGTGAAGAAGACCGGCATCTCGTGGAATCCCGACCTGCTGAGCCGCGGGACGCGCCTGCCGACCTGGCTCGCCCGCCTTGCGAAGGCGCGTCCCAGCACCAGGCCGCTGCACATCTTCTCGTGGTACGGCGATCTGCGCATGAGCCCAGACTACGGCGTGAAGTTCATCTTCGACAGAGACGACGCGAACGCAAAGGAACTTGCTGGGATCGTGGCGCGCGACGATGCGCCGGACGCCATCATGTGGTACATCGACCGTCCAGACCACGCCGGGCATGGATTCGGGTACTATCCCTACACGCCGGAGTATCGCACGGCGTTGAAAGTCTGCGACGGCGAAATCGGCGGCGTGCTGAATGCGATTGCAGCGCGCAGGACGTTCGCGGAGGAGGACTGGCTCGTGATAGTGACGGCGGACCATGGCGGCTGGGATCGCCACCACGGACAGCTGACCACGCAGTGCTACACGATTCCGTTCATCGTCGCGGGGCGACACGTGGCGCATGGACGTATCCCCGGCGTGCCGCACAACTACGACGCCGCACCGACGGCGCTTGCGCATTTCGGGGTCGACATCTCCAAGATCGGATTTGACGGCAAGGTGCGCGGAGACGTCGCCGCGCCTGCGGAGAAGGAGCGGGAACTGAAGGACGGACTGGCGGTGTACCTGCCGTTTAACGGCGATGCTAAAGTTGAGATGCGCGGGAAGGCTAAACTGCTTGCGGAAGGTGGCAGATTCGGCGGAGCGCTGCGCGTTTCCGAGAGCACGAACGAGGCTGGATGCGCGTGCCTGAAGGGCTCCGAGGCTCTCAAGTTCGAGAACGGGGCGGAGTTCTCGTTCGCCCTGTGGGTGCGCACGTTCAACAAGCAGGTCGGCGATCCCGTAGTTCTTGGCAACAAGGACTGGAGCGCTGGCTCTAGACCGGGAATCGCTCTCATTGCCCCCGACCACGTTGACATGTCGCGCACGTCCGGTTACAGCTGCAAGGTCAGGGGCTTCAACAGCCACGGCTTCTTGCTGAACTGCGGACGCGAAGGCCGGAAGCGCCACGACCTTGGCGTGTACAATCCTGATTTCGGCGAATGGATCTTCTATGCGGCGACGCGCGGAGCGGACGGCGTGGTGCGCCTCTATCAGGGGCGCAAGGACGGCTATCTCTACTGCGTTGCGGACGATCTTTCGGACATCGCGTTCAAGACGGGGCTTCCGTTCTTCATTGGACAGGACGGCACGGGCAAGTACAAGCACCCGTTCGTCGGGGACGTTGATGACGTGGCGATCTGGACGCGCACTCTCACGCACGGCGAGGTGCAGCGTATCTGGGAAGCGGGGCGTTCCGGTAAAGCCCTCGACGCTATGATTCGTTGATAGCCAAACGGGATGCTAATGGTGAAATGGCGGAATTGACGGACTGGTTTATACTATAATGTGCCCAGTTCTTAAAGAAATGGCGAAAAAAGTTGTTTTTTCTGGGAATAAGAAATAGGGGATATGTTGGCGAGCTTGCGCCAGTCATAGAGACGGACGGCTATTTCAAGGTGTTCGTACCATTCTGCCATTTGCTGGGTCTGTAACCTTTTCAAAGAGGACAATGCAATGAACATGAACAAATCGATAGCAGTCGCGGCAAGCGCGATCATCACGATGGCGTCCATTGTGTGCATGGGGGCTGGTCAGGACGACGCATGGATCGCGTCCATCCGCAGGGACCATCCGCGGATGTTCTTCAACGCGGAGACGTGGCCGCAGGTGAAGGCGCGCGCCGAAGGGCCTGCGCGCGCGGCGCGCGACGCCCTGCTGAAGCGCTGCGACAAGTACCCCGAAGATCCCGTATGCTCGGACTACGGCCCCGTCGAGTTCCGCGAGGTGAAGACCGCAGGCGGTACGCACAAGACCACGGCGGCCACGCCGATCAAGAACGTGAAGGAGTGGGGTTCGCAGGCGGCGGAGTGCGCGCTCGCGTGGCGTTTCACGGGCGAGCGCAAGTACCTCGACAAGGCGCGCAAGATGCTGGAGTCCAGCGTGGCCGCATACCATGCCGCGTACGCCAACCGGCGCGCCGTCAACTGGTACTCCACCTCGCGCATCCTCGCGCTGTGTGCCTATGACTGGATATGGAAGGGACTCACCCCCGATGAACGCAAGGCGATCATCGTACCGCTCGTGCAGCACATCGAGGACATCCAGCCGGGGAAGGGCAAGCCCGCGATCATCCGCCGCGACTTGGGCGGCATCGAGAGCGGATTCTACGGCGTGCCGAGCCTTCTCTGGTATTCCGGCCTCGCGTCGTTCGGCGACGGATTCTGCGACAACCTCGCCACGTCGCATTTGCGGCGCGGACACAACCTCTGTCTGAAGCTGCTGAAGTTCCGCAACGACGGGGCGGGCGACGACGGCGCGCTCTCCTCCGCCGTGCCCGGATACTCCATGGGGGCCTACCCCTGGGCGCACTTCAACTTCTTCCACACGTGGCTCTCCGCCACGGGCGAGAACCTCGCGTCCAAGTATCCCGGCCTCGCGCTCTTCCCCAACTGGATCTACTGGACGTGGATTCCAAACGCGTCCGATCCGTCGATGCCGCTCTATTGCGGGTTCGGCGACGATCCGCACACGCAGAACGCCCTCAGCGTGGGACGCCTCTACGAACATACGGCGCAGTACATCCACTTTTTCCGCGAAGCGAACCCCGCCGCCGCCCGCCTCGCCGCCTCGCTGCGCGATCGCGCGCCTGCGCAGCACATATTGAATACCTGGCCCGTGTATCCCTTCCTCTTCGGCGGAGGGGACGACGGCGTGAAACCGTATTCGGACGCCGAACTCGAGAACCTGCCGCTCCACGCGCGCCACTTCGAGGGGCTCGGGCAGTTCATCATGCGTTCGGGATGGAAGCCCGACTCCACCTACTGCACCTTCACCGCCGGTGCATCGCTCCGTCAGCACAAGCACTATGACGAGAACAACTTCACCATCTACAAGCACGACTTCCTCGCCATCGACTCCGGCACGCGCGGCGTGGAGACCGACTGGAACCTGCGCTACTACTATTCGCAGACCATCGCCCACAACTGCATCCTCATCCGCCGCCAGAAGGAACCCATCCCGGCATATTGGGGACCCGTCTACAACGGACCCGAGGGAAAGTTCAACGACGGCGGCATGTACAAAGGCAGCGCGAATGTGCTCGCCTTCGAGACGAACGACTCATTCACTTACATCGCCTCGGACGCCACATCCCTCTACGGAAGCAAATGCACCGAAGCCGTCCGGCAGTTCGTCCATCTCCTGCCCGACACGTTCGTCGTCTATGACCGCGTCGGCGCGGCGAACGCGAACGACGGCAAGGCATGGCTGCTGCATTTCGTGAACGAGCCCCGCGTGGACGGCAGATGCACCGTCGCCGACTGCGGCAAGGGCCGTCTTTTCTGCGAGGCGATTCTGCCTGCGGATGCGAAGCTGGAAAAGATCGGCGGCCCCGGCAAGGAGTTCTGGTCGAACGGCAGGAACTGGGAGCCGGACGAGGCGTTTCTCGCGTCCGCCGCGCAGCAGTCGAAGCGTACGGGACGCGGCCCCTACTACGGCGCGTGGCGGCTTGAGGTTGCACCCGGCGCGCCGCGTCCGAACGACCGGTTCCTGCATGTCCTCACGGCAGCGGACACGTCCGTTTCGTCCGCTCCGCAGACGCGGAAGGTCGTCAAGGACGGTATGGACGGCGTGGTCATCACGCTGCCTGCCTTCTCGGGCGGAACCGTCGAGGTCACGGTTCTTTTCAACCGCGAAGGGCCCGTTGGCGGAATGATCGCCATCGGCAAGGACGCGCCCTTGCGTCCGTTCACCACGACTATCCAGCCCCAGAGTGGTATTTTCTGATAGGCGGTAGCCTCGCGCCGTTGCAACGAACGTAGAACGAATGAAGTGTGAACTTTTGTTCGACGTCTTCCGCAGTGGAGCAAGGGAGCGCATTTTTGATATAATACACGGTGGCATTTGAAAGTGAGAATGAACGATTTATGGCACAGAGACTTTTGAAGAGAAAACCGCATAAGGTCACACCTGGTAGGGCGCGGACTCCGGCCGCGCCGCCACCGACTACGGGCGGGCGTATGTCCACGCATGCCCCCGGTAGGGCGGTCGCCCCGCGACCGCCGTGCGCCTCCGCCGTCCTTGTCGGCACGTACAAGGCGAAGCAGCTTGCCTGGATCAAGCGGCACGGCATCTACAACTACCCCGTGAAGGACGGGGACGAGTTCGATGAAAAGTCGTTCGCGTCCATCAAGGAGCTTTGGCTCTACGCGGATGTAAAGGGTACGCGGCATGTGTTTGAGGCGGAATTCATCGGCATCAAGACCCGCGAGGAGCTTGTTGATGAATACAGTTATCCTGCGAACGGGGTTTTTAACGCAGAGACGCAGAGACGCAGAGGTGGTAGGGCGGGCGCGCCGCGCACGCCGCATGCTTCGTGCTACTACGTCTTCAAGACAAAATACCTTGACTATGGCTCTCGCCTCGACGATCCGTTCGTGATCGCGCGCACGGCGGACTTCGGCGGGCGTTCGGCGAAGGTGAAG
>JAFXIL010000084.1 GCA_017563185.1 Kiritimatiellia bacterium
TCTGCCGAGGACGAAGACGATCTGCCCAGCCTCAAGGGCGTGGTGCATGTTGTTCCGCAGAAGGCGAAGTGGGGCGTGCTGAACCGCGTCACCGAAGTGGTGGCGCTTGACGGCAAGACGAAGGGCGCAGTGTCGGGCGGGCGCTTCTTCCGCATAGAGAAATGCGAGAGCGTTGGCGGCGAGCTGTGGCTTGTGGGCGACTTCACGCCCAAGGGCCTCGGCGAGACGGTGCGCGTGCGTGCGAAGAGCCTGCACGGCTTCACCGGCAGCCCAGACCTTCTTTCCGAAAACCAGCGCAAGTGCCTGCGCATGTACTACCAGCTTCACGGCGAGGCCGAGAAGCGCAAGGAGGAAGTGCTGCGCGACGCCGCGGCTCGCAGTCCATACGCCGCCGATGCGGCGGCGGCAGTCGCCGAGTTCAGGGCCAAGGCGAAGGAGGTTGAGGCCGCAGCCGATTCAGACGGCGAGGCGAAGCGCAAGGCCACCTACGAGCTTTCGCAGCTCCGCACGAAGGTGCAGGAGCTGAACGAGAAGCACAAGACGTGGAAGAGCCAGCACGCGGCCGAGCTTCCCGATCCGGCAAAGGACTCAAAATACCTGAAGTTCCTGGAGGACGCCAGGCAGTACGCCGAACCCATCGCCGGAATGGCTTTCTAGAGGCAACTGCCAACATTTTTTGAATTTTCCCCCTTGCGCGCGCCAACGCCTTGTGCTATACTATACGTCCACCCCGAAAAAGGGCTAAGGTTCGCGATACGGTCAGGAAGGAGAAATCCGCTTGATGCGTCCGGCAAGAGGGCAGAAACGCTCGTGTGTGCCGGGAAGGCGCCACGGGCGTTCTTGATTGTGTGCCGAGGTCTTCTGGAGGGGGGGACTGACCGGACACTCAACTCCGAGACGGCCTGAAGGGGCCGCGGCGGCAACGGGCAACGAGCCCGCCCGGCGACGTCGGGGTCGTGAAAGGGCAGGAATCGCAGTAAACGAAACCTAAGGAACAAAGAGATGCAACAGCAGAGAGTACGCATCCGCCTCCAGGCATACGACCATCGTGTGCTGGATCAGGCCGTCGGTGGCATCATCGAGACGGCCCGGAGCACGGGTGCGCATATAGTGGGCCCGATCCCGCTGCCTACGCGCGTCGAGCGGTTCACCGTGAATCGTTCGCCGAATGTGGACAAGAAGTCCATGGACCAGTTCGAGATGCGGACGCACAAGCGTCTGCTCGACATCGTCAACCCCACGGCGAAGACGATCGACGAGCTGAAGAAGCTGAACCTGCCCGCGGGCGTGGACATCACGATCAAGGTCTAAGGAGGATTGTGATGGAAGGCTTGATAGGCAAGAAAGTTGGAATGACGCAGGTGTTTGCCGACGGCAAGCGCCTCTGCGTGACCGTGATCGAGGTCGGGCCCTGCCCGGTCGTCCAGCTCAAGACGCTTGAGCGCGACGGCTACGTGGCCGCGCAGCTCGGCTTCGGCGAGCAGAAGCTCTGGAAGGATCCCAAGGCCGATGCTGACAAGCACGGCGGCCGTCTTGCGCGCAACCGCATGACGAAGGCCGAGAGCGGCCACCTCACGAAGACCGGCGGCCTCACGAAGGGCGTGCGCGTGCTCAAGGAGTTCGCGCTCGACGACGGCGAGGACGTCAAGGTGGGCCAGGTGCTCACGGTCGAGAACTTCAAGGACGTCAAGTACGTTGACGTCACCGGCACCACGAAGGGCAAGGGCTTCGCGGGCGTTCTGAAGCGCTACGGCTTCGCCGGCGGCAACATGACGCACGGCGGCCACTCCAAGCGCCGCACGGGCGGCCTTGCCGCGCGCGACCTCCCCGGCTGGATCGAGAAGGGCAAGAAGATGCCTGGCCACATGGGCGACGTGACGCGCACCAACACTAACCTCGAGGTCGTTCAGATCCGTCCCGAGGACAACGTGATCCTCGTGAAGGGCTCGGTTCCCGGCGCCCGCAACGGCACGGTGTTCGTCCGCAAGTCCCTCCTCAACGCGGCGCTCGCGTTCAAGGCCAAGAAGGGGGCTAAGTAATCATGAGCACGATTAAGCAGTACACTTCCGCAGGCGAGGCCGCGGCCGATCTTACGGTCGACGACGGCCAGCTCGTGACGGAGAAGGGCGCGCAGGCGCTCAAGGACGCGGTCACCGCGATCCGCAACGCGATGCGCGCCGGCACGGCGTGCACGAAGAGCAAGGGCGAAGTTGCCGGCTCGAACAAGAAGCCCTGGAAGCAGAAGGGCACGGGCAACGCCCGCGCCGGCTTCCGCCAGAGCCCTGTGTGGCGCGGCGGCGGCGTGGCGCACGGCCCTAAGCCCCGCGACTACTCGCAGAAGATCAACAAGAAGGTGATGCAGCTCGCGTTCGCGCGCGCGGTCTCCGAGAAGATCGTCGCCGGCGACGTGCTGGTGGTCTCCGAGTTCAAGTTCGAGGCTGCGAAGACAAAGCTGATGGCGGCGTTCCTCAAGAAGATCGGCGTTGAGCGCAGCGCGCTCGTGCTGACCGGCGAGGTCAACGACATGGTGGACCTGATGGTGCGCAATCTGCCGCGCGTCGACTCCGCCACGCCCGCCGAAATCAATCCGTACGCGGTTCTTCTCTTCAAGAACATCGTGTGCGACACGGCCGGCTTCGACGCGCTCATGGCGCGCGTGGCCGGGAAGGAGCGCAAGTAATGGCACGTGATATCATAAAGCGACTGATGATCACCGAGAAGAGCAACAAGCTCGCGGCACTCAACCAGTTCTTCCTCGAGGTCGACAAGACCGCGTCGAAGCCGGAGATCCGCGCGGCCGTAGAGGCCCAGTTCGGCGTCCACGTTCTCGCGGTGCGCACTGCAAACGTCAAGGGCGGTCTCCGCACGATCCGCGGCACGCGTCGCCAGAAGGTGGAAAGCACCTGGAAGCGCGCGATCGTCGAGGTGAAGGCCGGCGAACGCATTGAAATGGTGTAAGGGGGCGAAAGAAATGGCACTCAAGACATTCAATCCCCGGTCCAACGGCATGCGCTTCCGCGTGTCCTCCACGTTCGAGGAGATCACCGAGAAGCGTCCCGTCAAGTCGTTGACGGTGGCCGTCCGCAAGAAGGCCGGCCGCAACAACACGGGCAAGATCACCGTCCGCCACCACGGCGGCGGGGCAAAGCGCCGCTACCGCATCATCGACTGGCGCCGTATCAAGGACGGCGTGGAGGCAACGGTGACGGCGATCGGATACGATCCCAACCGCAGCGCGAACCTCGCGCTCCTCGAGTACGCCGACGGCGTCAAGAGCTACATCCTCGCGCCCGAGGGCGTGAAGGTGGGCATGAAGCTCATGAGCGGCGAGAAGGCCGAGGCCACGGTGGGCAACTGCCTGCCCCTCAGCCAGATTCCGCTGGGCCTCATGGTCCACTGCGTGGAGCTCGTTCCGGGCCGCGGCGCCAAGGTGGCGCGCTCCGCCGGCAACGAGGCGCAGGTGATGGCCCGCTCCGGCGGGAAGGTCACGCTCAAGCTCGCGTCCGGCGAAGTGAGGATCTTCGACGGCCGCTGCCGCGCCACGGTCGGCGCGGTGGGCAACAAGGACTGGGGCTCGATCAAGCTCGGCAAGGCCGGCCGCAAGCGCTATCTCGGCA
>JAFXIL010000015.1 GCA_017563185.1 Kiritimatiellia bacterium
GATGTTCCATTCGTCGTAGGAGATGCCTATGTTCCAGGGAAGGCGCGAGCGGAAGTCCGTGAGAGCCGCCTCGGCGCGTTCTGCGCTCTTCGACACGACGTCGAACAGCTTCGCCGTGCTCTCGGGCGTCGTGTAGTCGAAAAGACAGCCGTCCCACGCGTCGTAGCGGTGGTAGGAAATCACGGGCGCCACGGCGTTGAGCGCCTTTGCGCTGTTCTCGATCCAGTCTTCACCGCCGCCCGGATACGGACCCGACGCCGTGATCTCGAGCGAGGGATCGACCTTGAGCATCGCCTCGGCATGCGGACGCACCATGTCCGAATAGCCCTTCGCGCCCTTGGGGCCCTCCATGTGCCCGTAACCCATCTCGTTGCCGAGCGACCACAGCTTCACACGGCCCTTGCAAGCCTTCACCCAGTCGGCGGAGTCCTGCGGGCTCTCCCACGACGCGTTGAGAGTGAAGAACGGCCTTGCGCCGATCCGCTCGCAGAGCGCGAGGATGTCCTCCATGCCGATGTCGTTCTGGTCGTAGCCGAGGCCATGCGGCTGAGACTCGATCTCCGTGTAGCTTTGAAGGGGCGCGCGCTCGTCGGGATCGGCGATCAACCCGTCGCGCCAGCGGTATTCGCCCGCGAAGTTGCCGCCGGGCCAGCGGACGATCGACGTTCCGATTTCGCGCAGGTTCTCGATCACATCCGCGCGCATCCCGCGGAAGTTGTCCGCCGGCATCACCGACACCGCGCCGACTACCGCGTACTTCCTCCCCTTCACGCCAACTGAGATTTCCGCCGTGACGTCCTTCGCCACCGCGAATTCGAACGCAATGCGCTTCCAGTCGCTGCGGCTCTTCCCGTTCACCGTGAACGCGCGCTCTGCGAGAACCTTTCCGTTCGCCGTGGCGCGCAGCACGATGGGCGTATCGACGGGATGGAGCGTGCTCACCACCGCCCTGAAGTTGTGCGCGACGCCCCCGCGAAGCCCGATTCCGCCCTGGCGGATTCCCGCCTCGCCGTTTTCGTCGAGGCATCCGATCACCTGCGATCCGCGCTCGTTTCTGCGCGGCATCCGGCTGCGCGCCGCGTGGCGCGTCACGCTCAGGCCCTGTGCCTGATGGTAGAACGACTTCTGGGAACCGTACGGCTCCCAGAGCATGGCCACGCCTTGACGGGACGGCTTGCCGGCGAACTTGCGGTTGCGGACAAGCTGCGCGGAGAGTCCGCCCTGGAGCGCCGAACGCGTGTGCTCGATGTTCTGCCCGAAAATGAAGGCGGGAATCGGCTTCAAGGCGCGATCCGTCGAAACGGACACCTTCGCCGGCAGCGCGTCCGGCCCGGCCTGGACGTTCGCGGCGAGCTGCTCGTCCGTCAGCACGCCCCTCCAGACGCGCACCTCGTCGTAGTCCGCGCCCGCGTCGCCGTCGCATGCATACTGCGAGCCGCCGAGGAGGAATCGCGGATTGACAAGGGACGCCAGCGTCCAGCCGCTGTACACCTGCCGGTGCTCGCGCTCGATCTTTCCGGTCTTCGCGTCGCGGCGCATCGCGCGCATTGTCGTGGAGCCGTTTCCGTTGTTCACGAGCGTCACGGAGATGTGGCACGGCGTGTCCTTCTTGTACGGACATAGCATCTTGAAGGCGGAATGCTTCTTCCCATTGCAGCACATCTCGATGCTGTCCGTGCCGGGCTTCGCGGATTCGCTCCACGCCATCGTGAAGTAGTTCTTGTCGTCCGAGCCGTAGTCGAAGATACGCGCCCAGAAATGGACGGACCGGGGCGTCGCCCACACCTCGATCGTAACGTCGGAGCCGTCCGACGGAAGGATGTTTCTTCCAAGGTTGAGATGCCCCGCCTCGTGCGCACCGCCGGGTAGAAGAAGCTTCGTCGCGGAAAGGTTCGCCTTGCCGACGCTCTTCGCCTCGACGCCCGTCACAGAATCCTTCACGTTGCCCGTGAAGCTCCACCGGTGCGCCAGCGCGTCCGCCGTCAGCAGCTCCGCCGCCGCCATCATTCCCGCGGCGCCGATCGCCGCCACCGTCATGGACAATTTCAAGCATCCCGCTCTCATCGCGGTGGTCCGTCTGCATGTAGTGCTCATGTTGTGCGCTCCTGTTTCCTTTTTGGCATGGAGTATAACACATGCCGTACAGAATAGTCAATGAGTAATGACTTCACAATGGCTTCTGCGGTCATCGCCAGGCTTCGTGAATTTCGATTTCACTCCAACACGCTCAGGGTGCAGGGGAGGTCGGCTTTCCTTGAGTTCACCTTGTCGGGTCCGGTGACGGCGTCGAAGTTCGAGACTACGAGGCGGCCCTTCCAGATAATCGGCTCGCCGGGCTGGTTGAGGGCGCCGTTCCCGCCGTCACCGTCGGGATCGCGCCTGATGACGCTGATCGAGCCGTCGGGGGCGACCTTGGCGATTGCGTTGTTCGAGAAGTCCGCCACATAGACGTTCCCGGCGTCGTCGATGCACATGCCGTCGGTCGTGCGCATCTTGGTCTTCGACGCGCGCTCGATGAAGCCCGCGGCGGACGGATCGGAGTAGTCGAAGTCGGTCTTCGCGAAGACGGTGCACGACGAGACGTTCCCAGACGCGTCGAATGTGGCGCGGTGGATTGTGCCGTCGCCAAAGTTGCCGAGAAGCAGATTGCCCTTCGCGTCGAAGACGATTCCGTCGAGCCCGTACTGGCAGAAGGGATTCTGCGTGACGAGCGCAAGGATCAGCTGCGGATCCTCGCGGGTGTTCTTCACGGCGATGTCGCGGTCGGTCGGCTTGAAGCGATAGACGCCGCTCACGAGCTTGCCCGATGGGTCTTTGATCTTGGAGAGGCTGCTCTGTGTCAGGTATAGTATGCCGTTGTGGAACTTGACTCCGTTGGGATGCTCCATGCCGCATGCGACCACGGCGCAGGAGGCTAGCTTGTCGTCCTTGAAGTCGAGGCGCAGCAGGCGGCCTTCGTTCGCGCCCTTCTCGGTGCCGGACCATCCCTGGTTGTCGCACACGTACAGCTCGCCCTCGGGACCGAAGCAGATGCCCATCGGCGCCGCGAGGCCGGTCTTCTTGAGCGGAGGAACGTGCACCCAGAGATATGGTTCGCCGCCCGGCTCGTCGATGCGGAAGAGAGCGGCTGGCTTGCTGGTGTCGTTGAAGTTCGGCGCGGCTATCACGAGCCGTCCTTTCGGGTCCACGGCCATTCCGTCCGGCGTGGTGCAGGTGGAGGGGAACACGGCGAACGGCCTGCCGGCGCGCGGGCAGCAGCATCCTGCCAGCATTGCGGCGCCGACGAACGCGGTGGTGAGTTTGGCGATCTTCATGGCTTAGTAGCTCCTTTTCTCGTTCAGGTCAGAAACGCTATTATACCAAAAAAGCAGCCGCCGTGCCGAAGCGATTTTTCCGCCACACCGCGCACGCATTATGGTATAATGAAAGGCATGGACAATTTCAGAAAAGTAGCCGTCCTCATGGGCGGCACGTCAAACGAACGCGAAGTCTCGCTGCAGTCTGGCAAAAACGTGGCCGAGGCGCTTTCGTCGCTCGGCAAATACGAAGTGGTGCCAGTCGTGCTGGACGCTAACGACCTCGCCGCGCTCCCGGCAGGCGTGGACGCATGCTACATCGCCCTCCACGGCGGATGGGGTGAGGATGGCGGCGTTCAGGCTGCCCTCGACGCGCGCGGCATTCCCTACACCGGTCCCGGCGCCGCCGCATGCCGAGTGACCATGGACAAGATCGCCACCAAGCGTCTGCTCGACGCCGCCGGCGTTCCCAACGCCGCATGGAGCGTGGCGACAGCCGCCGATCCCTCTCCCGCGGCCGACTTCCCATGCGTGGTGAAGGCCCCGCGCGACGGCTCCTCCGTGGGCGTGTACCTCGTGAAGAGCCCCGACGACTTTCCCCGCGCAGTCGCCGACGCGCGCCGCATAGACCGCGAGAAGTTCGGCGGCGAAGGCGAGGCTCTCGTCGAGGCGTTCATCCCCGGCCGCGAGATGACCGTTGGCGTGCTCGGCGCGGAGACGCTGCCGGTTGTGGAGATATGCGCCCCCAACGGATGGTACGGATACGACGAGAAGTACAACTCAAGCGAGACACGCTATCCGTTCCCGGACGATCCGTTTCTCCCTGAGATGCAGCGCCTCGCGCGCGCCGCGTTCGACGCCACCGGCTGTCGAGGCGTCTCGCGCGTCGACTTCCGCGTGACTCCGGAAGGCCGCATGTACGCGCTAGAGATCAACACATCGCCCGGCATGACCGGCCACTCGCTCGTGCCGAAGGCCGCCGCGAAGGCCGGGCTCTCCTTCGCCGATCTATGCGACCGCGTGCTAAGGAGCGCCGCCCATGATTAAGCACGTGACCAGGAAGAACGGTCCGCGCCCCGAACGCATAATCGCGCTTGCAGTCTTTTCCGCGCTGTTCGTGGCGGCCATCGTCACGGGCCTCATGTACGCATACCGCGCGCTGGCGGACATCTGGCGCGAGCAGTGCCGCGTGACGGACATGGAGCTAGACGTGGTTATCTCCCCGGCGAAGATCATCCCGCAGGACGTTCTCAAGGATGCGATAATCCTCAACTTCGGCCTAACCAACGGCGCCAACCTCGCCACAATCCCATTCGCCGAGCTGCGCGCCAATCTGCTCGAACGCATCCCCAACCTGCGCAACATCAGAATCGAGCGCCGCATGCCAAACCGCGTGACGATCGACGTGGAGGAGCGCGAGCCGATAGCGCGCATCGCGCCGCGCAAAGGCGCCGCCGCATCGGGCCGAGTCGCCGACGTCGACGGCGTGGTGTTCTGGTATAACGCCAACACATCCCTTCTGCCCATAGTGCGCGAGTCTGCCGACACCCCCACCGTCCCAGGCAAGAAGCTCACCGGCAACGTCGCCGCCGCTCTCCGCCTCGTGAAGGCAGCCGCCCAGCCCGAGCTCTCAAACCTCCGCGTGCTGGAGGTCGAGACGCATCACACCGACTATCTCCTCGTCACCTTCGGCAACTACGACAGCGCCAAGATAGCATGGGCCAACATGAACGAAGACACCCGCCAGTCGCGAGAATCGCTTCACACGCAGCTGACAAGGCTATCCCAGGTTATCGCCACCCGCTTGACGCCGCAGGCCACTCTGTGGCTTGCTACGGACTGGGGTCCACACAGCCGCATCACCGCAAGCGGACCCAACAATCGGGCCCCGGCATCCCGCGTCGGCAACTAGAAAGGAATACCGCAAGTGAACCTCTCAGAACCTGTAGCCGCATTCGAGATCGGCACCACTAACACAGTTGTCGCCATCGGCGAACCGCTGGGCGGCGGCAGGATCAAGGTGGCCGCAATAGACTCCATAGCCTCCTCCGGCGTGCGCAAAAGCCAGATCGTAGACGTCTCACAGGCCAAATTCTCCGTGGAGTCCGTGCTCAAGCGCCTGGCCGACCAGGCCGACTACTCAATCGGCCAGGCCTACCTCGCGGTGTCGGGCCCGCAAATCCGCACCAAGATCGTGAACGCCCAGGTTCCGGTGAACGGCGGCGTGGTGCGCGAGGAGGACATCGCCGAAGTCAACGAGCGCTCCTACGACGCAGGCCTTCCGCAGGACTGCTACCCCATCGAGCTCTCGAACATCTGCTACAAGCTGGACGACATCGACTCCATAATGTCGCCCAAGAACATGAGCGGCCGCCTCCTCTCGCAGCGCTCGCTCTGCATCTACGGCTCCACCCAGCGAATCCACGACGCGTTCACCGCCGCGCGCGGCGCAAAGCTCGAGATTCCGGAAGGAGCGGTCGCGTTCGCCGGCTCATGCGCCGCCGCCGCCGTGCTTACCGCGCAGAACAAGAAGGACGGCGCACTCGCGATCGACCTGGGCGGCGGCTCCACTTCGTTCACCGTCTGGGTGAACGGCAAGCTCGTGCAGGCCGGCGTGCTTGGCGTCGGCGGAGACCACGTGACGAACGACATCCACGAGGCGTTCCCCGTCTCTCGCTCGCAGGCGGAGCAGCTCAAGATGATGTCGTCGGCCGTCATATCGAAGGACGACGCGTCCGTACGAGTTACCGTGCCCGACCCCACGCCAGGCTTCAAGCCGATCACGGTCTCGCGCCGGGCACTAAACACCGTCGTCAACGCGCGTCTGCAGGAGCTGTTCACGATCATACGCGCAAAGGTGGACGAGGAGAACCGCCTTCATCTGCTCAACGCCGGCGTGTTCCTCACGGGCGGCGGCTCCGCCCTTGCCGGCACAGTGGAGCTGGCCTCGTCGGTTTTCGGCTGCGGAGTGCGCGTGGGCTCGCTGCTGCCTGAAATCGAGGGCCTCGAAGAGCACCCGCACCCCGCGGCGTGCGCCGTCGCCGCGGGGCTGCTGCTCATCGCACAGCAGCAGAGCGAACCGTCCTCGTCCTTCTTCGATTCAATCAAGAAAATATTCGGACTGCGCAAATGAACCCTCTACCATCACCTCTGATTCTCATCGGCGTCGGCGGCGCCGGCGCGGCAATGACGCGCGGCGTGCTGCGCGCTTACGGCCAGGGCGTTCGCTCGCTCGTTCTGGACACCGACGCGCAGACCGGCGCGCCGAGCGACGTTCCTTTCACGCTGCTTGGCGGCAACCGCCTCGCGGGGCGCGGCACAGGCGGCGAACCCTCCTCCGCCCGCGCTTCGTTCCAGGACACCCCGTCGCTCATCGACCCCGCCCTCGACGGCGTGCGCACCGCCGTCGTCGTCACCGCCCTCGGCGGCGGCACTGGCGGCGGTGCAACCGGCGAGCTGCTCAAGCGGCTGCACGGCCTTGGCATCACCACGCTTCTCTTCGCCACGCTCCCGTTCGCCTTCGAGGGCGAAGAGCGCATGCGCATCGCCAAGACCTCCGCAGGCCCCATCTGCCAGCAGGCCGACGTGTCGGTGCTGCTGCCGCTCGACCAGCTCGTTGCAGACGCCGGCAGCGACAACATGAAGGAGGCGCTTTCCCGCGGCGTGGACACCCTAGCCTCCGGCGTCACACTGCTCTGGCGCATCATCGAACGCCCCGGATTCATCAGCCTCGACGCCGAACGCCTGCGCGCAATCCTCACGGGATGCGGACGCGGCCAGTTCGCCACTGCCACCGCGGCAGGCGAAGACCGCGTCCAGAAGGTGCTCGCCTCGCTCGCCAGCACTCCTCTCATCAAACACGACCAGTCGCGCCCGCCCGTTCGCAGAATCCTCGTCGGCATCCTCGCCGGCGACGACCTTCGCCTTTCCGAGGTCGCCTCCATCTCTTCCGGCATAACGGCGGCATTTGGCCCGAACGCCACGCTAGAACTTGGCACGGTGAACGACGAGGCGACCTTCTCCGGACGACTCTCCGTGGTGATGCTCCTATTCGAGGAGAGCGCGACCGTGGCCCTTCATTCTGGCGCAGGGCGTTCCATGCAGGCCGGCGGAGGCAATCCGCTGCCCACTGGCACCTTGCGCTTCCACAACGCCGAGAAGACCCTGTGGGGCGACGAAGACCTCGACGTGCCCACCTTCATCCGCCGCCAGCTCACGCTGGACCGATAGAGCCACTTCCATGCAGCGCGACGGCCATGTAAGGCTTCTTCCCATACATGTGGCGAACAAGATCGCCGCAGGCGAGGTGGTGGAGCGCCCTGCGTCCGTCCTGAAGGAGCTGCTCGAGAACGCCCTCGACGCAGGCGCCACGCGCATCGAGGTGAACGTGGTGGCGGGAGGGCGAAACCTCGTCTCGGTGCGCGACGACGGCTGCGGCATGACGCGCGAGGACGCCCTTCTCTCGCTTGAGCGCCAGGCCACGTCGAAGATCCGCGACGTGGACGACATCGAGCGCATCGACACTCTTGGCTTCCGCGGCGAGGCCATTCCATCCATCGCCTCAGTCTCGCGCTTCACCCTCACCACGCGCCGTCACTGCGACGATGCGGGCACCCGCATCGTCGTGAACGCCGGCACGCTCGCCGAGGCGAAGGACTGCGGCGCGCCCCCCGGCACGTGCGTGGAGGTGCGCGACCTCTTCTGCAACGTCCCCGCACGCCGCAAGTTCCTGCGCGCATACGCCACCGAAGAGGCCCACATCCGCGCC
>JAFXIL010000085.1 GCA_017563185.1 Kiritimatiellia bacterium
AGCAGCAACGGCCTTCTCCTGTGGAGCCACCGCATCACCGGCCCCAAGGCCGATCCCGGGCCCGCCCTCGACTACGCCGAGATTGCGCTTCGCCGTGCGGACGAGGTCGGCGTGAAGACGGTTGTGTTCGGTTCCGGCGGCGCCAGGAACGTGCCGGGCGACTTCATGGCTTCCAAGGCGGAGGATCGTCCTGACCTCGAGGAGGGTGCACGCCAGTACGCCGAGTTTTGCCGCGCGCTCGTTAAGCGCGTCGAGGACCTCAAGACGACGCAGCTCGTGATAGAGCCGCTGCGCCCGAAGGAATCAAACATAATAAACTATGTGTTCCAGGGCCTCGCGATTTGCCGCGAAGTGAACTCTCCGCGTCTTGCACAGCTCGCCGACATCTTCCACATGCAGATGGGAGGCGACGACCCGGAGGCGATCGTAAAGGCGGGGCCGCTTCTGAAGCACGTGCACGTTGCAGAATACGGCTCACGCCTCTTCCCCGGGCACGACCCCGCGCTCGTCGAAAGGATGAGGCCGTTTTTCGATGCGCTTCGCCGCGTCGGCTATTCGGGCGGCATCAGCTGCGAGTGCGGCTGGGGCGACGCAAAGGATTTCGCAAAGAACGCAAAAACCGCAATTGAAACAATGAAAGGACTCATCTGATGGAAAAGATAAATCGTCGTGAATTCTGCAAGGGAGCCGCTGGCCTCGCCGGCATCATCGCCGCCGGGTACGGCCCCTCGCTCTACGCCGCAGGCGCGAACAACAAGATCCGCGTCGCGTGCGTCGGCTACTCCGACCGCTTCCGCGGATCGCTGCTGCCGTGCTTCCTGCACCACAACAAGGAGCTTAACTTCGAGATGGTCGCAGTCGCAGACCTCTGGAAGAAGCGCCTCTACGAGCACGCGAAGCCCGAGATGGAGGCGAAGCTCGGCCACGATGTCGAGGCGTTCGGAAGCGACATCGCGCTCTACGAGGCCAAGGACCGCCTTGGGCTCGACGCCGTCATCATCTCCACCGCCGACTTCCAGCACGCCCAGCACGCGGTGCATGCAATCGAGGCGGGCTGCGATGCATACTGCGAGAAGCCGATTGCCGAGGACATGTACTCAGCGAACATGCTCTTGGACGCCGTCAACGCCAAGCGCGCGAACGGTGCAATGAAGCCCGGCGCCATTCTCCAGATCGGCTCGCAGCGCCGCTCTGGCAAGAAGTACATGGCCGCCAAGGACTACATCGACTCCGGCAAGTTCGGCGACATCAGCTACGTGCACCTCACGTGGAACGTCAACCAGCCGCGGCGCTGGCGCCGCGACGAGAAGCTGATCGCCTCGCTCAAGAAGGAGGACGTCGACTGGAACATGTGGCTCCTCGACCGCGACCCCAAGGAGTATCCGTTCGATCCGCGCAAGTACCTCGAGTTCCGCCTCTTCTGGCCGTTCTCGTCGGGCGTCACCGGTCAGTGGATGTGCCATCAGATCGACACGGTCGCGTGGTTCCTCGGCCAGCCGTATCCGAAGACGGCCGTCTCCTCGGGCGGTCTCTACCAGTGGGTCGACGGGCGCCAGAGCTACGACACGTTCACGACTCTTCTCGAGTACGGCGAGTCTGGCGTGAAGGGCAAGGGCTTCCAGGTCATGTTCCAGTCGCACCAGACCAACTGCGCCGGCGGCTCGCTGCCGAACCGCGAGTCCGCGGTTGAGAAGTACTTCGGACCGAACGGCTGCATCGATCTCGGCAAGGGCTACGTCACGAACGAGGGCGTGGAAGGCGTCGAGCCGAAGAGCGAGCCCCTGCCCGCGCCGCAGGAGCAGGTCGTCGTCTCCGCCAACACCGGCGGCGATCCGCTCACCTCCGCGCACATGCGCAACTGGATGGAGTGCGTCCGCGCCCGCAAGGATCCGCACGCGCCCGTCGAGGCCGGCTACAGCCACGCCATCGCGCTCATCATGTCGAACGCCGCGCTTCGCA
>JAFXIL010000086.1 GCA_017563185.1 Kiritimatiellia bacterium
CGGTCAAAGCCGGGTTTGCGGTCGTCTTGGAGAACGAGGGCAAGGCGTACGGCGAGTTGCACAGCCGCATTGTCGAGCGCATTCGCCTGTGGCCAGAATTTGCGCCGCATGAGAAGGATTCCTCGCCCGGGCGTTATGCGTATGATGCGAAGAGAAAGGTTTGGCGCCGTCGCGATGTCTCACAGCCGGAGCTTGTGTTGTTCCGTCCTTTCGGCAAACTGCGCGATACGATGGTGATTGTGATGTCGGGCGGCGGATACGATTCGCAGCATATGGGGCATTTTTGCCGCGACAGCCGGCCGATTCTCGAATCCGGACGCTGGGTGGCCGTTCTCCACTACCGCATCCCGCGCCGCGAAGGGCGCAAGATCTACGACGCACCGCGTGAAGACGCCGCTCGTGCAATCCGCATCCTTCGGGCGAACGCCGGGCGGCTCGGTTTCTCTCCGGAGAAGATCGGCGCTGTCGGTTTTTCGGCGGGCGCGCACCTTGCCGCCATTTCCGCCGTCTCTTCCCAGGATCAGTTGTATGGCCGTGTCGACGACATCGACGACTGTTCCGCTCATTTGAATTTCGCCGTTCCGGTCTATCCTGCGTATGTGGCGGACGACGGCGCGACGGGACCGAACGCGCGCGGCGGTGATGGTGCGGCGATTCTTCCGGAGTTCAAGTTCGACTCCAAGACGCCGCCGATGTTCATGCTGCACGGCGACAAGGATTACTACTCGCCGATGGCGTCGGTATTGCTCTATACGGAGCTGCATAAGCGCAAGATACCAGCGCAGCTGTTTGTATACGGGAACGTCTCGCACGGTCTCGGTGATACGCAGAACGCGAAGGGCTGGCAGAACCGCATCGTCGACTGGCTCGACAGCATGGGATTATAAGGGAGACGGCAACATGACACGTATGCAACGGCGGGAGTTCCTGCGCTCTGCGGGGTGCGCGTCAGGGATGGCCGCGTTCGGAGGCTGCTGCCTGATGGCGGTTCGGGAAAGCGCGGCCGTGAGCGCGGCCGTCGGCAGATACGTTTCAGACGGGCTCTATGCCGGACTCGCCTGTGCGTCGAACGCCGGAGACCTCTATGTTGAGGGGATGCGGACGCTTGACGCGCCGCGTCTGCCAGTGACGCGCGACACGCTCTTCGACCTTGCCTCCGTCGGCAAGACTCATACCGCCGCCCTCTGCGCGCTTCTGTACGCTGAAGGCAGGCTTGACGTGGATGCACCGTTCACGGAGTACATTCCGGAGCATGTCCTTGCGAAAGAGAACTGCCGTGTCACCGTGCGCGATCTCGCCACGCATTCCGGCGGATTCGACAACTCGAAGCCGTATATGACGGCGGATTCGGAGAAGATGTTCGCCGAGCTTTTCCGGAAGCGCCCCGTGTGGCCTCGCGGGGAGCGGTTCTGCTACGCCTGCTCGAACTTCGTCTATCTTGGTCTGATCGTGGAGAGGTTGACGGGCCAGAACCTGGACGCGGCGGCGAAGAAGATGCTCTGGGAGCCGCTCGGCATGAAGCGCACGACTTGGAACACTGTCGTTGGCGATCCGGACGTTGCTGAGTATCCGCAGTCCACATACTCTGGCCCGAAGCGGAGAATAGGCGAGCATAACGACGTCTGCGCGCATCTTGCGCCGCGCCCGATGGGGAACGGGGCCAACTTCTCGACGGCGCCCGACATGCTGCTGTTCGCGGCGGATTTGCTGCGACGCGAGTGCTTCCCCAAGGCGTACTACGAGCTGCTGTTCGCGCCGTCGTTCGAAAAGGACGGGCACCGGCGCAGCTTCGGGTGGGACATGGCGGCTAAGCGCTCGACGTTCTCGGACTGGACCCGAACCGCATTCTCCGCGCAGGCCATCTGCCACTCCGGCTGGACGGGCGGAGTGATCGCCGTGGATCCGGCGCGCGGCTTCGCGGGCGTCGTGCTCGGCAACAGGCTCGCGGGCAAAGAGCGGACAATGGGGCCGCGAATGCATCTTCTCGACCTAATGGCAACGAACGGATAAAGATCATGACAATCTCAGGGCTTATTCTTGCGGCGACGCTTTCGACGGGGGTGGAGATCCCCGACGAAGGCGTGCCTATGAACTGGGGCGGCCACCAGTACACCACGCGGACGGAGAAGCGTCCGGCGGCGATCACGAACGAGGCGATGTACCTCAAGTGGAAATGGCGCACGAACTTGGCAGATCCTAAGACGGGGCTCGACAATGACGCGCTTCGCGCTGGCGTGAAGAAGATTGTCACCGAGTCGGGTTGGAAGGATGGCAAAGAGGACTGGTACGATGTCGCGGCGCGCTGCTTCGACTTCCTCGTCGACAATGTCGCGATAGGATTTTCCAAGTTTGACGGGTTTCCGGCGATTTCCGCATGGGATCGGCATGCCCGCCCGATGAATGCGATTCTCTGGAGCCACGCGGCGGACGTGGACGCCAAGTACTCGCCGGGGCTCCGCGATGCGATCGCCATGATGCGCAAGGAAGGGCGCGCAACCATCGGCAAGGACTTCGATCATTCCGCGCCGGACTGGGTGGATATCCTGAAGATCGGCTTCCCCGGCATGAAGACGCGTGCCGACTCCTACACGCAGGACACGCCGTTCTACCGCGCAGAGCGCCGCGCCGCCGCCGCGATGATGCGCTTCCTCGACCGGCTTATCGTAACTGCCAAGGCGCATCCAGATGCCGGTTCCTATTGGATGAAACGTGAGATCGAATCGCTGGAGCGTCTGCGTGTCGGACCGCCGAAAACGGTTTTTGACATCATGCAGTTCACGATGGTGTACTTCATACTTTCCGAGCCGCTCAACTACTTCCAGGTGCGCACGTTCGATAATATCGACGTCCGCTGGTGGCCGTACTATCAGGCGGATCTTGCGGCAGGCCGCACGACGGAAGAGCAGTTCCGTGAGGATTTTCGTCATTTCCTCTGGCAGTTCGGCTCGATAGACAACTACTGGGGTCATCCCATCTATCTCGGCGGCACGAACAAGGACGGCACAAGCGCCTACAATCCGCTTTCGCTCATCATCCTCGACGTCGTGGAGAAAACGGCTCTCCCCACACCGAAGTTCCAGCTCAAGATGGCGAAGAACACGCCGGACGAAATCTGGTGGAAGGCACTCGATATGCTTCGCAAGCACGCGCCGCTCTGTCTTATGAGTGAAGAGAATATGGCGCGGTCCATGAAACCGGTAGGGCTCACGGACGAAGAATGCCGTGACCTTCTTATCTGGGGTTGTTTCGAGTATCTGCCGCGCGCCAAGGGCAACTGCACTAGTGCGACTCGCGTCATCTTGCCGCAGCCGATTGTGGAGCTTATGGACAAGGCTGCCAAGGGCGAGTTCGCCGCCGCCACGTTCGACGACTTCAAACGCGAATACTTCCGCATACTCCACGACAACACCGACCGCACGGCGGAGCTGGTGCGTGAGAACG
>JAFXIL010000087.1 GCA_017563185.1 Kiritimatiellia bacterium
GCAGAAGCCCGCGCCTGCGCCCAAGGCAAAGTGACGAGTCATGTTCTATTACCTGAACAAAATCGTTTTCGGACTGATGAATCCGATGTCGGTGGGGCTGCTGCTCCTCTTGGCGGCGGTGGTGTTCGGCTGGCGGAGGTGGCGGCGCACTGGGTTGTGGTTCGCCACGGCGGCGCTTGTGTGGTTCACGTTCTGGGGATTCGGTTTCACGAGCCCCGATTTCAAGAAGTCGCTTGAAGAGATGTATCCGCCGCAGCGCGCGGAGGACATGCCTAAGGCCGACGCGATAGTCGTGCTGGGCGGCGGAATTAGCGCGAACACGAATACGCTCGTGTACGCCGAGATGCATCTCGGGGCGGACAGGGTATGGCATGCGGCACGCCTCTGGAAGGCGGGCAAGGCGCCTGTGGTGATCACTTCCGGCGAAGGCGAGGCCGACGCGTCGTATCCCCTCCTGCGCGACCTCGGCGTTCTGGAGAGCGCGATCGTGCTTGAGAACGAGGCGCGCAACACCGAGGAGAACGCGAAGTACGTGGCTGAGTGGCTGAAGGCGAACGGAAAGCCCTCCGATTCGCCAGGCGCCGCCAGACGCATTCTGCTTGTCACGAGCGCGATGCACATGCGCCGCGCGGTTCTTATGTTCGAGCGGGCGTTCGCGAAGATATGCGGCGAAGGCGAGGCGCCGATCGAGATCGTGCCGGCGGCTGCGGACTACGATGGACTAGTTTGCGAGCGGCCGTTCAAGTTCACGGATATTTTCCCCTCCCCCGACTCCATGTACGTCAAGTCTATCACCTTCAAGGAGATTCTCGGCTACTGGGGATATCGTCTGCTGCGGAGGTAGTCCATGGCAAAGTCTCGCTTAAAAATGCTCCGCGCGCTGCCGACGTTCGTCTGCTGCATTGCCGCGGCGCATGCGCTGCTTGCTTCGGACGGCGAGGCCGAACGCATTCGGCGTGGCGGAAAGAGCCTTGTCTCAAACTGGCACGTTGGTCCGTTCTTCGAGTACCGCCGCGTGGAGCCGGGCGGCGCCACGTTCTGGGCGGTGCGTCCCTTCTACTCGCAGATCAGCGACGACGCTGGCCGCACGCACGTCTACGATGCCCTCTGGCCCCTCTTCACGCTCCATGACCACGCGGATGCCTCGTGGTGGCGCGCGCTGATCGCGTACGGCGACTCGCGCGCGAACGATCCAACATGGAGCTTCAACGTGTTTCCGTTCTGGTTCTCAGGCGCTGACCGTGCGGATGACGGCTACTGGGGCTTCTTCCCGTTCTATGGCAATCATCCGCATTTTCTCCTGATGGACGACTGGTCGTTCATTCTCTGGCCCATCTGGCACACGTACACCGTGAAGGGCGTGCGCAGCCGCGCCGTGCTGTGGCCGTTCATCACCTGGCGCGACGCCCCGCGCGAAGGCCTCGGGATATGGCCCTTCTGGGGAACGGCGCGTCAGCGCGAAAGCCGCCACGGCTACGCGCTGTGGCCGATTGTGACGTGGGCGAAGTACGATGAGGACCGCGACACCTCCGGCGCTGGACATTCATGGTGGCTGCTGCCGTTCTACGGCGAAGTGCGCCGCGCGCGCGAGTCGCAGACCATGGTGCTGCCGCCGTTCTTCTCGTACGCGAAGACCGATGCCGCAGTGCGGTGGCGCCTGCCATGGCCGCTTGTGGAGGTGCTGCGCTCGCGCGAGCGCGACAGAATTTCGGTGTGGCCGATCTGGGAGCAGGTGCGCGGCTATTCGTACGCGGGCACATCCGGCGCGAAGGGTGCGGCGGAACGGCTCAAGGGCCCCGTCGAGGAGCGCACGTGGCGATTTGGCTGGCAGCTCGTGGAAAGCACTGACCTTGAGACGAAGAACACGCTCGAGAAGCGTTTCAACTTCTTCCCGTTCTTCACGCGCGAGAGACGCTGGAGGAAGGGAGGGCTTGTGGACGACTACATGCGGATATGGCCGTTCTACAGCTCGGAGACTGTGAACGGACGCACTCGCCGCCGCATGCTAGAGCTGATGCCGGTGCGTCACGTCGAAGGCATCGAGCGCAACTGGGCGCCGTATTGGTCGCTGTGGGAAAGCGAGGACCGTCCCGACGGCCGCACGCGCTATTCGATCTTCTTCAACTTCATCGCATGGCAGACCGACGCCCCCGCGCCTGCCGAGAAAGGAGACTGAGATGACCATAGTCCCGTCGCTTCTTGCCGCAGCGTTTATTTCAGGAGTGAATCCGAACCTTCACACCTGCAACCGCGAAGGCGAGTGCGGTACGGGAGCGGTGGTACCGTGGGCGGGAAGCCTGTGGGTGGTCTCGTATGCGCCGCACGCGCCGGCCGGTTCCACTGACAAACTCTACGAGATCAAGCCGGACATGACGCGCGTCGTCCGCGCAGAGTCGATCGGCGGCACTCACGCAAACCGGTTCGTGCATCGTGAATCGCGTCAGCTCTTCATGGGTCCGTACGCAATTGACGAAAAGGGGAACGTGCGCGTGATCCCGCCGAAGAGGCCCGACGGCTCGCCAAACCTCTACGGGCGCCTCACCGCCACCACGCGCCACCTTTGCGATCCGGCGCGCAAGGTGTACATGGCCACGATGGAGGAGGGCATCTACGAGGTTGACGTGAACACTCTCGCGGTGACGGAGATTTTCCGCGACGGTAATCTCCAGAAGGGCGGCCTTGCCGGCTCTCTTCTGCCCGGCTACCATGGCAAGGGCGCATACGTTGGTCAGGGGCTGCTTGTTTACGCGAACAACGGCGAGTACAGCCGGGCCGCGAGGGAAGACCCCGCCGCGACGAGCGGCGTGCTGGCCGAATGGAACGGAAGGCCGGGCAGGGAAAGCTGGAAGGTCGTGCTGCGCAACCAGTTCACTGATGTCACCTCGAAGGGCGGCATCTGCGGCGCATCCGATCCAGCGCGCGATCCGCTGTGGTCGGTGGGATGGGACCATAGGAGCGTGATCCTCATGGTGCTTGACGGCGGCAGATGGCACAAGTTCCGTCTGCCGAAGGGCAGCCACAGCTACGACGGCGCGCACGGATGGAACACTGAGTGGCCGCGTATCCGCGAGATCGGCGAGGGAAACGACTACCTCATGACGATGCACGGCACGTTCTGGCATTTCCCGGCGACGATGAGCGCGAAGAATTCCGCCGGGATACGTCCGCGCTCGAACTACCTGAAGGTGGTCGGCGACTTCTGCAGATGGGGCGGCAAGGTGGTGTTCGGGTGCGACGACACAGCGAAGAACGAGTTCCTGAACAAGCGCCGCGCGAAGGGCGGCGTGGCGGGTCCGGGGCAGTCCAACTCCAATTTGTGGTTTGTCGATCCGAAGGACATTGACTCGTTTGGCCCCGCGATCGGGCGTGGCGCCGTGTGGCAGGAGGAGGACGTGAAGGCGGGCGCCGTCTCGGACCCGTATCTTCTTGCCGGCTACGACAGGCGTACGCTCTACGTTTCGAGCGATACGGAGTTTACGTTCGATGTGGAGGTGGACGAGAAGGGCGACGGCAGCTGGCGGCGCGTGGAGGGGCTGGGCGCCTCTGCGAAGGCCGGAAATGCGGTTGCGATCGTGCCGCTCGACGCCGTGAAGGGCGAATGGATACGCCTCGTCGCGAAATCCGGCGCGAAGCGCGTGACGGCGTTCTTCAACTACGCGAACGAGGACAGGCGCACGCCCACGCCTGATCCGATTTTCGCGGGCATCGGCGGGATGACGACGCAGAAGGGCGACTGCGAGGCAGTGGTGAGGTGCGGCGACGGGGATGGAGACCTCAAGCTGCAGCTTCTGGACGTGACGTGCAACAGCAGGGGCGGCTGCTACGAGATGGGTGGCGACCTCAAGCTGAGGAAAGTGGCGGAGAGCGGTTCGAGGCAGGCGGAGGAAATGCGCAGGAAGTGTTGCGTGTCGAACAGAGAGATTGAGGACGGAGAGGGCATCACTGCGGAAAGGGAATCCATCCTGATCGTCGACGGCAAAGGGGCGCGGTGGCGGCTTCCATGGGGCGGCGGATGGCGATCCGAGGGCTGGAAGGGACAGCCCGGGCGCACTTGCCGCGAAGTGTGTACCGAGAGAGACCTCCTGAACGTGGGCGGCACGTTCTACGAGCTGCCTGCGGAGAACGCGGGCGGATTCGCGAAGCTGCGCCCCGTCGCGACGCATGGCAATTTTTTCATCTGCGACTACTGCACGTGGCGGGGGCTTCTGGCGATGACGGGAATCATGCGCTTCGGGCGTTCGGCGAATCCGCGCATCGTGACCGGCGATGGCGAGCGCTGCACGGCGGCGGTATGGCTGGGCGTGGTGGACGACCTGTGGAAGTACGGCAAGCCGCGCGGGCACGGCGGCCCTTGGCTGGATGCGGAGGTGAAGAAAGGCGTGCCGAGCGACCCCTACCTGATGACAGGCTATGACCGCAAGACGGTGAGCATGCGCGCGTCGGTTGAGGCGGCGATCACGCTCGAGATTGACATCACAGGTTGCGGGACATGGGCCAGGCTCAAGAGCTACAAGGTTGGCAAGGAGCCGGTGACCGACGACCTGAGCGCCGTGCGCGCGTACTGGGTTCGCGCCGTGGCGGATTGCGATTGCACTGCGACCGTGCAGTTCGTTTACGAATAACTCACCGCAGCAGCAGATGGTTGTATTGTAGGATGACCGCCGGCCCGGCTCACCCGGAGGGTACGCCCCACCTCCCGGTAGTCGGCCCCTGCCGGTTCGTATGGTGGGGCGAGGCGTCCCGCCGAGCCGCAAATCCCATTTTCCCGTGTAGCCCGCCGCCCGCGATTCGTACGGGAATGGATGTGCGATGACAGTCCCCGCAGAGCCGAAACCTTGAAACTCTCAAACTCTCAAACCTTCAAACTTTCAAACCTTCAAACTTTCAAACCTTCAAACACTCGCACTTTCGCCTTGTCTCGGGCGCGTGGAAATGCTAAAATTCTCTCGTTTAAGAAAACTGACAGAAAATGGCCTTCGCTGTAACTTCTACAAATGGCTGATTTGGCGCGTGAAATCTCGGTTAGAAAAATTTCTTCATTTTTTTAAAATTCACTTGGAATTTTTTGTGCCCATTTGGCTTTATAGTGGTTGAAGGGGATCCTAGACCCATGACGCAGAAGTCGCGTCCCGGCCAGGATTCCCGCAACAGCGAAAGGAAGGCAAACGGCAACATGTCACGGGAAAAAGCGAGAAATGAGATTAGGACATCCGACTTCAGCCGTCGGACATCGGCAGGATCGGGCGGGCGCTGCGTGCGGTGGCCGCGTGGCCGGCGCGTAGCCGCGTCCGGAAGTCCGGCGTCCGATGTCCGAAGTCCTCTCTCCGCCACGGCGCGGGGACTGTCCCCGGCGGGTTTGTCTTTAACGCAGAGGCGCAGAGACGCGGAGGTGTGTGTGAAAGAACGCGCGGGGACTGTCCCCGATGAGTCCGGCAGCCGGCTGACCTCTGCCGAGCTTGACGCAGGAGGGCCGGGCGCCGTCCCGGCTGACGAATACGCCTACCAGTACGAAGACATCGGCAACCGGCTTTCGTCGCTCGACCTCGGCACGAGCCGCACCTACACAGCAAACTTCCTCAACCAGTAC
>JAFXIL010000088.1 GCA_017563185.1 Kiritimatiellia bacterium
AGTTCGACTATTCGGGCACGCAGGCGTGCAAGGCTCTGAGGGCGTGCGGATACAAGGTTGTGCTGGTGAACTCGAATCCCGCCACGATCATGACCGACCCGGTGATGGCCGACGCCACGTATATCGAACCGCTCAACGAGGCGCGCCTCGAGCAGATAATCGAGAAGGAGCGTCCTGACGCGATCCTGCCGAACCTCGGCGGGCAGACCGGCCTCAACCTGTCGATGGAGCTTGCGAAGAAGGGCATTCTCGACAAGTACGGCGTGAAGGTGATCGGCGTGAACCTCGACGCCATCGAGCGCGGCGAGGATCGCGAGGTGTTCAAGAAGACGATGGCGGATCTTGGCATCGAGACGCCGAAGAGCGGCATCGTGCACTCGGTAGAGGCCGCTGTCGAGCTTGTGGACAAGGAGATCGGCTATCCAGTGGTGGTTCGCCCCGCATACACGATGGGCGGCTCCGGCGGTGGCTTCTGCTACAACGTGGAGGAGCTGCGCACCATCTGCCAGCGCGGCCTCGACGTCTCGCTCACCCACCAGTGCCTCATCGAGGAGTCGATCCTCAACTGGGAGGAGCTGGAGGTCGAGGTGGTGCGCGACGCGAAGAACCAGATGATCGCGGTGTGCTTCATCGAGAACATCGACGCCGTTGGCGTGCACACGGGCGACAGCTTCTGCGCGGCGCCGTTCCTCACGATCTCCAAGGAGCTCGAGGAACGCCTGAAGCGCGACGCGTTCCGCATCGTGGAGAAGATCGGCGTGATCGGCGGCACCAACGTGCAGTTCGCGCACGACCCGAAGACTGGGCGCGTGGTGATCATAGAGATCAATCCGCGCACGTCCCGCTCGTCCGCCCTCGCCTCCAAGGCGACCGGCTTCCCGATCGCGCTCGTCTCGGCGAAGCTCGCGGCGGGGATGACGATGGACGAGATTCCGTACTGGCGCGACGGGACGCTGGAGAAGTACACGCCTAGCGGCGACTACGTGGTGCTCAAGTTCGCGCGCTGGGCGTTCGAGAAGTTCCGCGCGGTGGAAGACAGCCTCGGCACGCAGATGAAGGCCGTGGGCGAGGTGATGTCCATCGGCAAGACGTACAAGGAGGCCCTGCAGAAGGCTATACGCGGCCTCGAGAAGGGCCGGGCTGGGCTGGGCTTCGCGAAGGACTTCCACGAGAAGACGCTAGACGAGCTTCTCAAGATGCTCGCCATCCCCAACAGCGAGCGCCACTTCCAGATGTACGAGGCGCTCAGAAAGGGCGCCACCGACGACCAGATATTCCAGCTCACCGGCGTGAAGGCGTACTTCGTGCAGCAGATGCGCGAGCTCGTGGAGGAGGAGGAGGCGATCCTCAAGTACAAGGGCACGCTGCCGCCGGACGAGATGCTCGTGCAGGCGAAGAAGGACGGCTTCAGCGACAAGTATCTCTCGCAGCTTCTGCGCGTTCCCGAGAAGCAGATCCGCGAGCGCCGCGAGTCCCTCGGCTGCGTCGAGACCTGGCACGCGGTGCCCGTCTCTGGCGTCGAGAACGAGGCCTACTACTACTCGTCGTACAATGGCAAGAAGAGCGAGGTCGTCGTTTCCGACAACCCGAAGAAGATCATGATCCTCGGCGGCGGCCCTAACCGCATCGGCCAGGGCATCGAGTTCGACTACTGCTGCACGCACGCGGCGCTCGCGATGCGCGAGCAGGGGTACGAGACGATCATGGTCAACTGCAACCCCGAGACCGTCTCGACCGACTACGACACTTCCGACAAGCTCTACTTCGAGCCGGTCACGCTCGAGGACGTTCTGCAGATCTACCGCGCGGAGAAGCCGCTGGGCGTGATCGTGCAGTTCGGCGGCCAGACGCCGCTCAACATCGCGCGTGGCCTCGCCGAAGCCGGGTGCAACATCCTCGGCACGAGCGTTGACTCGATCGACGCCGCGGAGGACCGCGACCTCTTCCACTCCATCATGAACCGCCTCGGCATCCCCATGCCCGAGAGCGAGATGGCAAGCGACATCGAAGGCGCCATCAAGGTGGCGAACGACCTCGGCTACCCGCTCATCATCCGCCCGAGCTTCGTCCTGGGCGGGCGCGGCATGGAGGTGATCTACGACGAGATCATGCTGCGCGAGTACGTAGCGAAGGCCGTGGGCGTCACGCCCGACCGTCCGCTCTACCTCGACCGCTTCCTCTGCCACGCGCTTGAGTGCGAGGCTGACGCGCTCTCCGACGGCAGGCAGGTGTTCATCCCCGCGATCATGCAGCACGTGGAGCTCGCGGGCGTCCACTCCGGCGACTCCGCATGCGTCCTCCCACCCGCCTCCATCAGCGAGGAGAACAAGGCCACGATTCTCGAATACACCCGCCGCATAGCCGAGGAGCTCAAGGTGGTGGGCCTCATGAACATGCAGTTCGCGATCGAGAACGGCAAGGTGTATGTGATCGAGGCGAACCCGCGCGCGTCGCGCACCGTGCCGCTCGTCTCGAAGGTGGCGGGCACGCAGATGGCGCCGATCGCCGTGAGGCTCATGCTCGGCGAGACGGTGAAGGACCTCGGCCTCGACCGCCGCCACATCGTGCCGTACTTCGGCGTGAAGGAGGCCGTGCTGCCGTTCGAGAAGTTCCCCGAGGTAGATCCCGTCCTCGGGCCGGAGATGCGCTCCACCGGCGAGGTGCTGGGCCTTGCGGACACCTTCGGCCTCGCGTACTACAAGTCGCAGGAGGCCGCCGGCTCCCCGCTTCCGACAAAGCCCGGCAAGGTGCTCGTGTCGCTCTCCACGAAGCCGGACGATGCCGCTGTGGCCGCGAAGAACTTCACCGACCTCGGCTTCGAGATCGTCGGCACCGAGGGCACCGTGAAGTTCCTGTGGGAGAAGGGCGTTCCCGCGACGATGGTCGCGAAGATCGGCCAGGGCCGCCCGGACGTGCTGGACTTCATCAAGAACGGCGAGATATGCCTCATCCTCAACACGCCGAGCGGACGCCGTGACGCGCGTGCGGACGACAACTCCATTCGCCGCGCCGCCATCAAGTACCGCGTTCCGTACCTCACCACCGTCGCCGCCGCGCTCGCCGCCTCCGAGGGCATCAAGGCCGCGCGCGAGGGCAAGGGAGAGGTGCGTTCGCTGCAGAGCTACCACGCCTCCATATCAAAGGGCTGATCCCTCTGCCTGAAAGACGCAGCGCATGAAGAAGCCTCTACGGAACCTGGCCGTCGGCCACTTCCTCAACGAACCGTTCGTCGAGGCCTGCATCCCGCATGCCGCGCGCATCCGCGAGGTGTTCTTCGCGTGGCCGGGCGTGCTCAGCTGCCGCCCCGCGCCGGAGTTCACCGACGAGATCCGCGGGCGGATGTTCGCAGACCTCATGTGGTGCCGCGAGAACGGCATCCTGCTGGACGCTCTCTTCAACTGCAACTGCTATGGCGACAACGCAATCAGTCCCGAGCTTGCGGATTTCGTGGAGGCGACGCTTCGCGACATGAACGGACGAGGTCTCTTCCCCGACATCGTCACCACCACCTCTCCCTTCATCGCCACGGTGCTGCGCCAGCGCTTCCCCCGGGTGAAGATACGCTGGAGCGTGAATCTGCGCGTGCATGGCACCACGGGCTTCGAGTGCGTGGAGGAGCTGTTCGACTCGTTCTACGTCTCGCGCGAGGTGCAGCGCGATCCGGCGGCTCTCGCCCATGCGCGCGAATGGGCCGATGCGCACGGGAAGGTGATGGGGCTGCAGGCGAACTCGGGCTGCCTGAGGCAGTGTCCGTTCCAGCAGTTCCACGACAATCTGCACGGCCACAACCGCATCCGCCAGAGCGGGGTGGGCGCGAAGTTCGACTTCAGCGTGTTCCGCTGCCGCACGAACTACGCGCGCAGAAACTGGGAGGACTTCATAAGGGCCACGTGGATACGTCCCGAAGACATGCCGGCCGTCGAGCGGTACGTGGACGTGGTGAAGCTCGCCACGCGCCGCCACAGATTCCCCGTGAAGGTGCTGAACGCTTATGCGACGTACTCCTACGACGGGAATCTGCTTGATCTGATGGATCCGGTGCATTCCGACCTCTTTGCGCCGCACGTCATAGACAACAAGTCGTTCCCCGAGGACTTCGCCTCGACCGTGGCGGCGTGCCCGCATGCGAACGACTGCCGCCACTGCGGCGGCTGCGCCGCGGTGCTTGAAAGGGTGATGAAATGAGTGAAAAGTCCGTTCCGCAGATAGTGGATCTCGCAAGCGCCTTCTACGGAAGCGCCGTGCTCTTCGCGGCGCTTGATCTGGGCGTTTTCAAGGCGATAGAGGAGGCGGGCGGCTCGACAGAGCTCTTTCCGCTTGCCGACGAGATGGGCGTTTCGCCGCGCGGGCTAAGGCTGCTTCTGGACGCATGCGTGGCAACGGGGATTCTCGGGAAGGAGGAGGAGGTCTATTTCAACACCTCGGCCGGCAAGGCCGCCCTTGTGCCCGGCGGCCCGGCGGATCTCTCGAAGGCAATCCGCTACAATCAGGACGTGTATCCCCTTTGGGGACGACTTGCCGAGCTTGCGAAGACCGGCGAACCAGTGGAGCCGCCGCAGATCCACCTCGGCGACGATCCGGAGCGCACACGTCGGTTTGCGCTTTCGATGCGCGGCAGGGCGCTTGCGATCGGGCGCGGCGTCGTGCCGATGCTGGACCTTTCGGGCTGTGCGCGTCTCCTAGACCTTGCGGGCGGGCCGGGCACCTACGCCGAGCTTATCGCGCAGGCGAATCCAGGTCTTTCCGTTGTGACGGTTGACGTGCCCGCCGTGAGCGCGGTCGCGGCGGAGTGCGTGGAGGCTGCCGGCCTCTCGGACCGCATCGAGTGCCGCGCAGGGGACTACCACACGGACGAATACGAGAGCGCGGCCTATGATGCCGTCACCATATTCGGTGCGCTGCATCAGGAGTCTCCCGAGCAGATCTGTGACATCCTTGCGCGCGCCAACCGCGCCCTGAAGCCCGGCGGGCGCATCTTCATCCTTGACATGATGACGGATCGCACTCACGCCTCGCCCGCCTTCAGCGCGCTTTTCGCCGTGAACATGGCCCTCACCACGCAGAACGGCTGGGTCTTCTCCGACGAGGAGCTCAAGCGCTGGCTTGTCGAGACCGGCTTCGATCCTGCCGACGCCCATCCAGTGCCTCCGCCCATGCCGCACTGGATCCTCAGCGCCGTCAAGGTTGGTTCCTAGTTCGAATTCGCAAAGACGCCTGCGAAACTGAGAGGCTGCAGTTCGACACGAGCGGTATCTGGACGTTGCCCCCATCTCGCCGCAGGGAGGGACGGCTTTCCGAGCCGTCCGCAATGGTGCGCCGTTGATGTTGCGTCGGCGCGTCACCCGGCTTAGTCATTTCCCTGTTGCGCGGAGGCGCGGAAAATGGTATCATTAGCCGTGTTGATTTTCGCGCTAGGCGCATAAACCACAAAAAGGAACAAACAGATGCAGTTCAATCTGAACAGAAGAGAGTTCGTTGGCGGCGCTGCCGCACTTGCGGCCGCAGGATGCTGCTGCGCAAAGCCGACCCCCCGCTATGGCGGCACCGGAAAGATCCGCCTCGCCGTCGCGGGCGTGATGGGCAAGGGCTTCAGCGACTGGATGCCGATGGTCAAGAGCGGCCTCGCCGAAGTGGTGGCCTTCTTCGACGCCGATGCCAACACTGTCAAGAGCGCCGCGAACAACATCGCGAAAGAGAAGAAGAAGGGCAAGCTGCCCGCCGACTTCATGGATCCCATGAAGGTGCCGTTCTACCACGACTACCGCAAGATGCTCGACGACGCCAAGAAGCTCAACATCCAGGCGCTCACCGTCTCCACCTCCGACCACATGCACGCCCCCATCGCCATCCGCGCGATGAAGATGGGCATCCACGTCTATGTGCAGAAGCCCCTCGTGCGCACCCTCTGGGAGGCCGAGTACTTCGGCAAGACGGCCAAGGAGTACGGCGTGGTCACCCAGATGGGCAACCAGGGCTCGGGCGGCAACGGCTTCCGCCGCAACGTGGAGATCCTCCAGAGCGGCATCCTCGGCGACGTGAAGGAAGTGCACGTGTGGACGAACCGTCCCGTGTGGCCGCAGGGCCTCAACGTCGAGAAGTACGTCACCAGCCGCACGACGGGCGACGCGATTCCGAAGTCCCTCAACTGGGACATCTGGCTGGGCATCGCCAAGGAGCGTCCGTTCCTCGACATGTATCCCGCCGGCACCGACGTCTATGACCCCTGGAAGCTCGGCAAGCACGTGTATCATCCGTTCACCTGGCGCGGCTTCTTCGACTTTGGCGCGGGCGCCTTCGGCGACATGGCGTGCCACACGATGAACCTGCCGTTCCGCGGCCTCGAGCTGGGCGCGGTGAAGGACGCCCAGTGCACGATGATCGACAGCGAGAACAAGATCGCCTATCCTCTCAAGTCCATCGTGAAGCTCACCTACGCCGAGCGCGAGTCCAAGGTGCGCAAGGGCGTCAAGCTGCCCGCCGTGACCCTATACTGGTACGACGGCCAGGAGAAGCCCAGCGCCGACCTCATGCCGCAGGTGATCGCCAAGGACGGCAAGGTGCCCAACACCGGCTGCCTCGTGATCGGCACGAACGGCATCCTCTGCTCCACCAACGACTACGGCCAGGACGCCTTCATCGCCCTCAAGGGCGAGAAGGTCGTGCAGAACACCAAGGACCATCCCGCGTGCAAGGCCCTCAAGGCCGTGCGCCCGATTCCGCTCTGCAAGGGCGTGGCCGCCGCTGGCGGAATGGACAAGAGCTCCGGCGCCGCCGCACTCTCGGCCGACGGCCACTACGTCGAGTTCCTCACCGCGATCCTTGGCACCAGCGCCAAGTTCGAGGAGACGAACTCCCGCTGCTACTCCGACGTTGACTACTCCATCCCGATGATGGAGGCGATTCTCGTGGGCACCGTGGCGCAGCGCCTGCCCAACCAGCTGCTCAAGTGGTGCACCAAGAAGCAGCAGTTCGACAACGAGAAGGCCAACTCGTTCATCAAGCCCTACATCCGCAGGGGCTTCGAGTTCTAACGAGAAGCGTCCAAACGCTGCTAAAGGGGACCGCGGCGCCACGCCGCGGTCTTCTTTTTGGCGCATCCCGCCGAACATAAATGCCGGGCTTCATCCCAGAGTCAACGCTCGCCGAGATCAAGGCGCGAATCGACCTGCCAGATCTCGTGCGGTCGTATGGAATCGACCTGCGACGAGCAGGCGCCGACTTCAGCGTGTGCTGTCCCTTCCACCACGAGAAGACGCCGAGCTGCATCGTCCATCCGGACTACTTCCACTGCTTCGGATGCGGCGAGAGCGGCGACGCCTTCAAGTTCGTGATGAAGATGGAGGGCCTGAGCTTCGCCGACGCGGCCGAGAAGCTCGCGAAGCAGTGCGGCGTCGAGATCAAGGTGCAGGCCGACGACCCCGAGGCGCGGCGCGCGGCGCACCTTCGCGCTCGACTGCTCGAGCTGCACGCCGAGCTTTCGGCATTCTTCTGCCGCTGCCTGAAGAGCGCGCCCGAGGCGAAGTGCGCACGCGAGTACATGGCGAAGCGGAACCTCTCGGACGAAATCGCCGAGCGCTTCGCGATCGGCTACGCCCCGCTATCCGTCGCCGCGATCCAGAAGTGGGCGCTGAAGTACGGCTACTCCGACGAGGAGATGTTCGCAGCCGGCGTGCTGCGCAAGGGCAGGTACGACAACTCGCCCCCGTTCTACGGATTCGGCGGCCGCCTCATGTTCACCATCTGCGACCGCTCCGGCCGCCCGATAGCGTTCTCGGGCCGCATCCTCACGAACGACAAGACGAAGGCCAAGTACTACAATTCGCCCGAGACCGAGATATTCAAGAAGTCGCGCGTCCTATTCGCCCTCGACAAGGCGGCGCGCGGCATACTCCACGCCCCGCAACGCGAGGCCATAGTGTGCGAAGGGCAGATAGACGTGATCCGCTGCCACGCATGCGGCTTCAACACCGCCGTCGCGAGCCAGGGAACGGCCTTCGGCGTGGAGCACGTGCAGCTTCTCAAGAAGTTCGCCGACTCCGTGGTGCTCGTGTTCGATGCCGACGCAGCCGGGCAGAAGGCCGCCATAAAGGTGGGCGGCGAGTTCCTTGCGGTTGAGATGCCGGTGCGCGTGGCAACGCTGCCGGCGGGCGAAGACCCCGATTCGCTTCTCCGCACGAAGGGACCAGACGCCTTCCGCGAATGCCTCGGCAAGGCGGAGTCCATAACGAGCTTCCAGATACGCGCGCTGCGCGCGCAGGAGCCGAATCCCGACTCCATCGACGCGATGGCGCGCGTGAGCCGCGCGGCGCTTGGAACCATCGTGAAGTGCCCATCAGCCGTCATGCGCGCCGCGCTCCTTGCCGAGGCCGCGCAGATGCTTGGCGTGCCGCAGGCCGCGCTCGAGGAGGACTACGAGAAGGCGAAGGCGGCCGCCGCCCGCCGTGCGCCGAGCGCCGCCTCGGCGGCGCCGCAGAGCGCAGACAAGGCGCAGCAGACTGAGCGCAAGGACGACGACTTTCTGGATCCGGCGCGTGCGCCCGAAGCGGCGCCGCCTCCTGCCGAGGCTCCCCTGCCGCCGGCCGAACACGCCCTCTGCGAGCTCCTCTTCGCCTACGAGGGCGATGCGCAGATCGCCGAGCTGACGGCCGCGCATCTGCCGGACCCCGTTCTCGCGCACGAGTTCACGCGCTGGTTCACGGCGGCGTGGCGCGCGAGGGAGGGCGGCGAGGCGAACGCGTTCTCGGCGCTGCGCTCCGAGCTGCCCGCCACGCAGTGCGCGTGGCTTGACGCGATCATGCTTGGAAGGGCGCCCACGGAGCTTTCCGAGCTTTCGCCAGCCGAGATGATGTGCCAGCTGCTCCGCCGCTTGTGGGCGGACGCGCTGCGGCGCGTGCAGGGCCGCCTGCCGGCGGCGTCCACTCCCGAGAACGACGCGCGCCGGCTGATGTACTCCACGCAGATACGCTGCATCGAGCGCGACCCATGGGAGCGCGCCGTCAAACTCCTGAACGCCATAATGCTGACATGACGATGGATAGAGTTCTGATATGCGGCGTGCGCGCCGAGGTGGCACGCACGTTCTTCCAGAGGCTGCGCGGCCTGATCGGACGGCGATCGCTGCCGCCCGGGGAGGGAATGCTCATTCTGAAGTGCAACGCGATACACACGTTCTTCATGCGATTCGCGATAGACGCCACGTTCCTGGACCGCGACGGCCGCGTGGTGAAGACCGTGCGCAACATCAGGCCGTGGCATCCGTTCGTATGGGGCGGATGGCGTGCCGTGAAGGTGCTGGAGACTGCCGCAGAATGTGTGAGAGATCATTAGAAAGACAGTGAATAAAACCATGTTTTTTGTCTTGGCCGCCGTGGCGCTTGTCCACGCCGCCGCCAGAGGCCAGAACCTCGGAACACTGGGAGCGGACATCCTGCCCGTTCGCTTTGGTATTGCGCAAACAACAATGATAATGTATAATATCGTGCGTCATGACAATTTCAGATGTAGCAAAGATCCTTGAGGGCTCTCTTGTGGTGGGCGACGCGATGGCGTCTCGCGCCGTGGGGGCTGTTGTCGCAAGCGACTTGATGAGCGACGTGCTGCTCGTGGACGCAGACGACATCCTGCTCCTGACGTCGCTCGCGTCGGATCAGGCGATACGCACGGCCCACATCGTGGGCGCGATGGGCGTTGTGGTGCACGACTCGAAGCCCCTTCCCTCGACGATGAGCCAGGTGGCGGGACAGCTGAAGATCCCGCTTGTGTCGTCGCCGCTTTCGAAGTACGAGAGCTGCGTGCGCCTGCATGCGGCTCTCGAGGCGGAGAAGTCCGCGTAGGAAAACGCGCGATGGCCGAGGTCCACAAGCCCGTAATACTGCCCCCGCCCCATGCGAGCGACGACGAGATCATTGCCCGCCATCCGCCGATTCCGCGCGTGGCGACGGACGAGGACTCTCCGCTCGTCATAATGGAGCTTCTCCAGCGCATCAAGATACGCGACGTGATGCGCACCGACGTGGTGGTGCTGTCGCGGCGCGACACGATGCGCCGCGCGCAGGATCTGATGCGCCGCAACAGAATCAGCGGAATACCGATAGCGGAGGGCGGGAGGCTGTACGGGATAGTGTCCGTGGAGGACATCATCCAGGCGCTCTCCGGCGGCTGGATCGACGATGTGATAGTGAAGCACATGTCGAACCACCTCATCGTGCTCGAGGCCGACATGCCGCTCGCCTTCGCGCTCAAGTACTTCGAGAACTACAACTACGGCCGCTTCCCCGTGCTCAACAAGGAGCATCGCCTCGTCGGGCTCATCAGCCAACGCGACGTCACGCGCACGCTTCTCTACGAGCTGACGCTTGAGATCAACAAGCTCGAGAAGAAGGCGATGCAGAACTCGCAGGCGGAGGCCTCGGGCAACAGCCAGGCGGCGTATCTGCTGCGCGAGTGGTCCGTGCTGCACAACGACCTCGAGAACGCGGGCAAGGCCGCGAACGACATCAAGGCGATACTGCGCGAACACAATGTGGACCGCCGTCTCACGCGCCGCATAGCGGTGGCCGCGTACGAGCTCGAGATAAACATCTGCATCCACTCGCACGGCGGCAACCTCACGTTCATGATCGCGGACGACAAGGCGACGGTGATCGCGAAGGACACGGGGCCGGGCATTCCCGACGTCGTGTGGGCCTGCAAGGACGGCACCTCCACCGCGAACGACTGGATACGCTCGCTCGGCTTCGGCGCGGGCATGGGCCTTGCGAACTCGAAGCGCGTCTCGGACCGCTTCGACATCAAGAGCGTGATGGGCAAGGGCACCACCGTCACGTGCTCGTTCAACCTCAAGCCCGGCGGGGCGTAGGAACTGGCGGCATGGGCGAGGCTACGTCAGCGGCGCGCGTCGTTGTGCTGGGCGGCGGCAGAAGCGGCAAGGCGGCCGCGGCGCTTCTTCGCAGGGAGGGCGCCGAGGTGACGGTGCTGGAGGGCGACGTGCCGTTCCCCGAAGGAGATTTCGGCCTCTGCGTGACGTCCCCCGGCATTCCGCTCGACCATCCCTGGCAGCGCGCGGCGCGCGGGCGCGGCTTGAAAGTGGTCTCGGAGCTGCAGCTCGGCGCGGAGCGCTGGCGCGCGCGCGGCGGGCGCATGCTCGCGGTGACGGGTTCGAAGGGCAAGAGCTCGGTCGTCAAGATTGTTGCGGAGGCGGTGGGCGGCGTTGCGTGCGGCAACTACGGCCTGCCGCTCTGCGACGTGGTGAACGAATGCGACGAGCGCGGGGCGGACGGCGCGGCGGGATGGGCCGTCGTGGAGGTGAGCTCGTTTCAGATGGAGACCACGGATCTGCCGCATAACGCATTCGGGGCGGCGGCTCTCCTCAATCTGCAGGAGGACCACCTCGACAGGCACGGCAGTGCCGAGGTGTACCATGGCCTCAAGCGGCGGCTTCTCGGAATGGCGCGCGTGAAGGTGGACGGCACGGCCGGCGCCTCGCCTGCGCCTGGCGGCGAGGCTCTGCTCGCGGGATCGTACTTCGACAATTCCGTCCTGCTCCGCAACGGGCTCTGCGCGGTGGCGCTGATGCGCGCCGCAGGCGTGGTGGACGGCGCGATCGCGGCGGCGTTCGCGCGCTTCGAGCCGCTGCCGCACAGAATGCAGACGGTGTGCGGGGAGGGCGGCGCGCTGTGGATCGACGACTCGAAGGCCACCTCTCTCGCGGCGCTTGCGGCGGGCGTGGAGATGGCCGCCGCGAGGCTTGGCCGCGCCGAGCCGGGCTCGAAGCCGGGCGTTTTGCTCGTCGCAGGGGGCCTTTCGAAGGGGGATGATCCATTTTCTGTGATTCCGCGCTTGCGTTCTGGGGTAAAAAAAGTGTATCTTATAGGGCGTTGCGCAGAACAGTTCTTTCACGCGTGGCGGGAAACCGTGCCGTGCGAGGTCTGCGGGACCCTTGACCGGGCGGTCGAGGCAGCCCGGCGCGATGTCGTTTCCGGCGAGGCCGTGCTGCTCTCTCCGGGCACGGCCAGTTTCGATCAATTTCAAAATTATGGTGCCCGCGGCGATGCGTTCGCTGCTCTCGTTCGTGCGGGGGCGTGACGGCGGCGCGGGGCCAGCAAAAACGAGGAAGAAGACAATGAAGGTGCAGAAGCTCGGATTGGTTCTGAGTGTGAACATGGCAGCCGCCTGCCTTATGATGCAGGGCTGCAAGGCGGTCAAGGACGGCAACACGTCGCTTCCTCCCAACACGACGGTTGTGATGAACAATCCCGCGCCCGCTCCGGCGGCGCAACAGGTCGCGGCGCCTACGGCCACCGCTCCCCTCGCCGGCCAGGAAATCAGCCAGCAGGCGCCCGCCACGATGAGATCCGGCGTGTCGATCGAGCCTGGCCCCGCAGTTCAGCCTGTCCCTGCGGTTCAGCCTGCCCCCGCAGTTCAGCCTGCGGCCACTGTCCTGCCGCCGCCGCAGCCCTCGCAGGTGCGTGAGGTGAAGCCGCTGCCTCCGGTGCCGCCGAAGGCCCACGCGGCGCCAGCCGTCGCCCATACGACGTCTGCCGCCGGTGCGAAGCCCGCCGCCCCTGCCGCCGCCGATGGCTTCGTGTACACGGTCAAGTCCGGCGATCAGCTGTATGCCGTGAGCCGCCGCTACAACGTGCGCCTTGCGGCGATCGCGAAGGCCAACCCCGGGCTCAACGTCGACCGCATCAGAATCGGCCAGAAGATCGTGATCCCCGGCGTTGCCGCCGAGCAGGCGCCCGCTGCCGCGGTCGCCACGACAAAGCCTGAGCAGCCTAAGCCCGAGCAGTCTGCGGTGATGAACGCCGCCGCCACGCCCACGGCCGCCAACATCACGCCTCCGGCGAAGGGTTCGCAGGCGACGCCCGCCGCCGTCAAGACGAAGACGCCTCCTGCTTCCGGCGTGAAGACGACCTCCTCATTCAAGCCCTACACCGGCCCCACGAAGGAGTACAAGGTGCGCAGCGGCGACTCGCTCGGAAAGATCGCCTACGACGCCGGCATCTCCATCCGCGCGCTCAAGGACATGAACAAGCTCACGAAGGACAACCTGCGCGTTGGCCAGGTGCTGCTCATTCCCGCCGAGAAGGTGACGAAGCCCGCGGCCGACAAGAAGCCAGTCGAGACGAAGGACGCTCCCAAGAGCGAAGTCAAGGTCGAGGAGAAGCCCGTCGAGGTGAAGGCGGCCGTCGAGCCCGCCAAGGTCGAGGAGAAGCCCGCCGAGGCGGCGCCCGTCGTCGCGCCCGTCAAGGTCGAGGAGAAGCCGGTTGAAGAAAAGCCCGTCGTCGATGCCGAGCCTGCCGTCACCACGCCCCCTCCCGCCGTTGAAGACGCCGGAAACACGTATGTGGTCAAGGACGGCGACGACCTCGTCTCCGTCTCCATCGCCTGCGGCGTGAGCCCGAGCCAGCTGATGGACCTCAACGGCCTCAAGGCCGGCGATGGCATCAAGCCCGGCCAGGTGCTCAAGCTGCCTGCGCACGCCACTAAGCCTCAGGGCGACAAGTAGTCGACTCGCTGCTCAACTGGGATGTAGCAGTGACGCGCGCCGGCCTGTCTTTTCTCCTCTCCATCGTCGCGCTGCTGGCCATCGGCCTGGTGGTTCTGGCCTCGGCCAGCGGCGCGTACGGCCTGTACCTGTACAATGACGCCAATCACTTCTTCGTCAGGCAGGTCGTATGGGTGGGCGTGTCGATCGTGGTCGGCGTGGCAGCCTACTTCTTCGACTACCACAAATGGCGCGAGATGCCATGGCTCACCGTTCTTCTGTATCTGGTCGTGGTGTGCTTGATGGCTGCGGTGTTCGCGTTTCCGGAGGTGAAGGGGTCGCATCGATGGCTGAAGATCACGTCGTCGCTGCGCCTTCAGCCAAGCGAGTTCGGCAAGCTGGCGGTGGTGATCGCCACCGCTGTGTTCATCGACCGTGCGGGCTGGCGCATCTCCAAGTTCTGGAAGGGTGCCGTGAGGGCGTCGTTTCTGGTGGCCGTGATCATGGGGCTTGCGGTGGCCGAACCCGACTTCGGCGCCACGATGGTGATCGGCATCACGGCCGGCGCGCTCTTCTTCATCTCGGGCATGAAGATACTTCATCTGGTTGCGCTGGGCGTGATGGGCGGCGTTGCGGTGGGCGTGCCGCTTATGCTCAACAAGAATCGCATGAACCGGATTCTCTCGTGGTTCAAGAGCAGCGTGTCAGACGGCGGCGCGGCGGTGCTCACCGCCAAGGAGAAGGCGGTCGAGCACCAGGCGAACGCCGCTCTCGTGGCAATCCGCAACGGCGGCACCACGGGCGTGGGATACACCAAGTCCATGCAGAAGCTTCAGTATCTTCCCGAGGCGCACACCGACTTCATCTTCGCCGTTGGCGCCGAGGAGTTGGGGCTTGTGTTCTCGCTTGCGCTGCTGGCGCTGTACGTGACGGTGATGGTGCTGGGCATGATCGCGGCCGCGCGCTCTCCAGATCGCCTGGGCCGCCTGATAGCCTACGGCATGACCTTCCTCATAGTGTTCCAGGCGCTCTTCAATCTGGGCGTGGTCACGAAGTGCCTTCCCACAAAGGGCATAGCGCTGCCGTTCATAAGCTATGGGGGCACGAATCTGCTGACGGCGGCGGTGGCGTCGGGAATAATTCTCAATGTTTTTCGTCAAATTGAATCGCCAAAACTCCGTCCAAGGAGTATAATATCACCGATGTTTGAAACAGAAGGAGCATAAAAAGATGTCTCGTGCATACAATTTCTCGGCCGGTCCGGCCGTGCTGCCGCTCGAAGTGCTGCAGAGCGCGCAGGAAGACCTTGTGGACTACAAGGGCACTGGAATGTCCGTGATGGAGATGAGCCACCGCGGCAAGACCTACGACGCCATCCACCAGGAGGCCATCGCCACGTTCAAGGAGCTGTGCGGCCTGAACGACGACTGGAGCGTGTGCTTCGTCCAGGGCGGCGCGTCGCACCAGTTCGCGATGATTCCGATGAACTTCCTCGGCGAGGGGCAGGTTGCCGACTACGCCAACCAGGGCACGTGGTCCAACAAGGCCCTCAAGGAGGCGCAGGCGATCGGCCGCGTGAACGTGGCGGCCAACTGCCAGAAGGACATCCCTGCGCGCATGCCGGCCGACGACGAGTTCAAGTGGACTCCCGGTGCGGCCTACAGCCACATCTGCTCGAACGAGACGATCTCCGGCGCGGAGCTCAAGAAGTTCCCCGTCACCGGCTCGCCTCTCATCTGCGACATGTCCAGCGACATCCTTTCCTGCGAGCGCGACTACACGCAGTTCTCGATGTTCTACGCCGGCGCGCAGAAGAACCTTGGTCCCTCCGGCATGGCCGTAGTCGCCATCCGCAAGGAGTTCGCCGCGCGTGGCTCGCAGACGATCCCCACGATGCTGCAGTACCGCACCTTCGTCGACAACGATTCGCTGTACAACACGCCTCCGTGCTGGTCCATCTACATCTTCGGGGAGACGATGAAGTGGGTGAAGAAGATGGGCAAGGAGAACCTGTTCCGTCTCAACGAGGAGAAGGCGAAGAAGATCTACGACGTGATCGACGGCTCAGGCTTCTACCGCGGCACCGCGCTCAAGGAGTACCGCTCCAACATGAACGTAACCTGGCGTCTGCCCACGGAGGAGCTCGAGGCGCAGTTCATCAAGGAGGCCGCAGCTCTCGGGATGTCGTCCCTCAAGGGCCACCGCTCGGTCGGCGGCGTACGCGCCTCGATCTACAACGCCTTCCCGATGTCGGGCGTTGACGCCCTCGTCGACTTCATGAAGGAGTTCGAGAGGAAGAACGGCTGACGCCGCCGCATGTGAATCTGCAACAGAAAAAAGGAGCCTGTCATGGAAAAGACCTATATGCACACGGGCATCCCCGTGGCCGAGAAGATGGAGGGCATGAACTACATGCCCGGCCTCAAGGTGTGGATCTGCAACAACGATGAGTACAAGATCGAGTACCTGTACTGGGAGAAGGACACCCCGTGCGCCTGGCGCATGGTGGCCGAGACGCATGTGGCGTACAACGTGGCGGACGTGGACGAGGCCGTGAAGGAGGCCGTCGCCGCTGGCGCAGACGTGCTTCTGCCGAAGTACTCCCTCGGCGGCACGTGCGCGATTGCCTACGTGGGCTGGCCGAACGGTCCGCAGGTCGAGTTCTTCCAGAATTGACCTTTCCGCCCAGCCTTCAACCTTTCAAACCTTCAAACGAGTCACAGCCATGCCGATGAAGAAATTCATGAACGATCCCGCGAACCTCACCAAGGAGCTCCTTGAGGGTCTCGTGGGCTGCTATTCCGACACCCTTGCCCTCGTCAACGAGAAGATCGTCGTGCGCAAGACGCCCAAGAGCCCCGACAAGGTGGCGCTCGTCGCGTTCGGCGGCTCCGGGCACGAGCCAGCCATGCACGGTTTCGTGGGCCAGGGCATGCTCGACGCGTGCGTAGCGGGCGACATCTTCGCCGCTCCTGGCGGCGAGAAGGTGTTCGAGGCGCTCGACTACGTGAAGCGCGACGCGGGCACGCTGCTCATCACCCTCAACCATAACGGCGACCGCATGAGCGGCTCGAAGGCCATGCGCAAGGCGCAGAAGGCCGGGCTCAAGGTGGTCGAGATCGTAATCCACGACGACATCGCCCAGGGTCCCGATACTCCGATCGAGGACAAGCGCGGCCTCGGCGGCGTGATTCCCTTCATCAAGGTCGTCGGCGCAGCAGCCGAGGAGGGCAAGAGCCTCGACGAGATTGTGGAGCTTGCGAACAAGTTCAACGAGGGCATCGCCACGCTCTCGGTGGCGCTCAAGGTGGCCACGCATCCGCAGAACGGCGGCGAGATCGGCGCCCTTGCGGACGACGAGATGGAGATCGGCATGGGCCAGCACGGCGAAGGCGGCGGCGGCATCTCGAAGATGTGCACCGCCGACGAGACGGTGGAGAAGATGCTGCCCTCGCTCGTGAAGGCCACGAAGCTCGCCTCGGGCGACAAGGCGCTTCTTCTCATCAACGGCTCCGGATCCACCACCACGATGGAGATGCTCATCTGCTACCGCAAGGCGAAGTCCATGCTCGAGGCGATGGGCGTCACAGTGCTGCCCGGCAAGTGCGACGAGCTTCTCACCGTGCAGGAGATGGCTGGCTTCCAGATGATTCTCTGCAAGTGCTGCGATACGTGCGCGAAGTACCTCGCGGCACCGGCGAACGCGCCGTACTGGACCACCCTCGGCTGACGCAAAGCAGCAGATCGGCTCTGGTTGGCTTTGCCCGATCTTGCATTTGCGGCCCAAAGGACATAGAGGACAATGACTTCAAACGACGAATATGTGCTGCAGCTTCTGCGCGAAAAGGGCTACGTCTCGGCTGAACAGCTCGAGGCCGCCTCGCAGGCGATGCGCGAGGAGAACGAGACCACCCTCGACGTGCTGGTGGCTTCGGGCACCGTGAGCGAGGACGACGTTCTTGGAACAATCGCCGACACGTTCGGCATCAAGTACGTGTGCATAGACCCCGCGGCCATCGAACCCGAGGTCGCGAAGCAGATCGAGCCAGAGGTGGCGCGCAAGTACGGCGTGGCCCCGGTGATGGCCGACGCAGACTCCGTCACCGTGGTCCTCTCGGATCCGATGGGATACGACGCGGTGGACTCGCTCCGCTATGTGCTGCACGGCCGCGACGTTCAGGCCGTGCTCGCGCCCGCGGAGGAGGTTAAGGCGGTGATGGACAAGCTCTACCCCACCGGGGCGGACGAGATCACCACCCGCAACGACGACGGCTTCGGCGGCGACGAGTCCGCCGGAGACGAAGACGCCCCCGTAATCCGCCTCTGCTCGCTGCTCCTTTCCAACGCCATCAAGATGAAGGCCTCCGATATCCATCTCGAGCCGATGGAGAAGGAGTTCCGCGTGCGCTACCGCATCGACGGCGCGCTCAGGAAGATGGACTCGCCGCCGAAGCGCCTGCAGGGCGCGATTCTCTCGCGAATCAAGATCATGTCGAAGATCAAGATCTCGGAGAAGCGCATCCCGCAGGACGGTCGCATCCAGGTGAACGTGGGCGGGCGCGACCTCGACCTTCGTGTATCCACCGTTCCGACGAACCACGGCGAGTCGATCGTTATGCGTATTCTCGACAAGTCGAACCTCTCGCTCGGCCTGCCGCAGCTTGGCTTCCTCTCCGACGACCAGAACAAGTTCGAGCGCTTCATCCACCTCTCCGACGGCGTGGTGCTCGTGACCGGGCCTACCGGCTCCGGCAAATCCACCACCCTCTACGCCGCCCTCGGCCAGATCAACCTGCCGGACCGCAAGATCATCACGGTCGAGGACCCTGTGGAATACCAGATGAGCGGCATAAACCAGGTGCAGGTGAACCGCGACGTGGGCCTTGACTTCGCGGCCGCGCTGCGCTCGATTCTGCGTCAGGCCCCGAACATCGTGATGATCGGAGAAATCCGCGACGACGAAACGGCCGACATCGCGATGGAGGCGGCCCTCACCGGCCACCTCGTGTTCTCCACTCTGCACACGAACGACGCTCCCTCGGCCATCACCCGTCTCACCGATATGGGCGTTAAGCCGTTCCTCGTGGCATCCGCGGTGCGCGCCTGCCTCGCGCAGCGTCTCGTGCGCGCCATCTGCGTGAACTGCAAGGAGGAGTATTTCCCCACCGAGCGCGACCTCAAGATGCTCGGCTCCATCGCCAAGGTGCTGCCCGACCACATGTACGTGGGCAAGGGCTGCCCCAAGTGCAACGGCGGCTACAAGGGACGAAAGGGCATCTTCGAGATTTTTGAGGTCGACGACACGATCCAGCGCCTCATCTTCGACCATGCCCCCTCCACCATCCTACGCCAGCGCGCCCGCGAAATGGGAATGCGCACGCTGCGAGAGGACGGCATGCTAAAGGTGGCCTCCGGCATGACATCCCTCCGCGAGGTCCTCCAGGCGACAATGGGCGACGCCGACTGACGCGGCGTGCGCCCGTTGCACAGCTACGGAAAACGGCCGCGCTTTTGCGTGGCCGTTTTTTCTTCCGGCGGCAACAACGAATCCGGAACTTACAAATGAAAAATTTAGGTAATGAGTATAATTACTCATTATGTCAAAAAAAGCACAAGAAGGGTCGGCGGAGCGCAGGGCGCTCATGTCGAGGATCAGGACTCTGTGCCTGAGGGGGGGGGCTTTGCCCTCTCCGAGCTCTCCGCGCCTCCGCGTGATACATCCCAGCACCCAGCCGGACGCGATGAAGCGCGTCCCTCCCCCTCATTTGTAATTTCCGGGTGATTTGAGTTGCCATTTGACCATTACGATATCATCTGATATAATTACATTGTCATTACAAACCAGCGGAGATAACTAAGGATTTCTGAAGGACTTGCTCTATCAAATAGGCTAAAAGGAGTTTGGGTAGATGCGCATCATGGCGACATCGGATTTGCACGGAAATCTTGACGGACTTGACCCGACGGGGGCGGACGTCGTCGTCTTCGCGGGCGACGTCGCGCCGCTGCGGGGACGCGGCCCCTGGCACGTCAACGACCAGAAGAAGTGGATCAACAAGCGCTTCCGCGAATGGACGGCGTCGATTTCGAATCCAGCCGAATCTACAACGTCTCGCGTCTCGACGAGCGGTACGAAATCGCCTACGAGCCGACATTGTTGGATGTGTGATGGAGAACCGTGTAAACACTGATAAAGGAATAACGAAATGAAGAAGAACCTTGGAAAGAAAAACTGGATGTTCCCGATGCCGGTGTTGATGATCGGCACCTATGGTGCGGACGGCACGCCCGACGTAATGAACGCCGCATGGGGCGGGATCACGCTTGAGGACGAAATCACGATCTGCATCGACACCGGGCACAAGACTTGGGCGAACATCGCCGCACGCAAGGCGTTCACCGTCGCGTTCGGCACGGCCGGCGCCGTGAAGTCCTGCGACTACCTCGGCATCGCGAGCGGCAACAAGATGCCCGAGAAGGTGGCGAAGAGCGGCTTCACCGTGATGAAAAGCACATTCGTGGATGCGCCCGTCGTCAACGAACTGCCGCTCGTCCTCGAATGCGAACTCGTCTCGATGAACGAGGAGAACTGCAACGTCGTTGGCAAGATTCTCAACTGCGCGGTGGAAGAGTCCGCGCTGACGGACGGCAAGCCCGACGCGGACAAGATGAAGCCCATCTGCTTCGACACCTGCCAGCACGTCTATCGCCTTATGGGCGCGACCGTCGCCAAGGCGTTCTCTTGCGGCAAGGAGCTGATGTGAGGAATATCGAAATGGCAGACCTGACTGAAAAGACGCTCGCGACCGAGCGCAAGTACACGGGGAAGATCATCAGCGTCGATCTTCTCGACATCGAACTACCTGACGGACGCAAGGCGAAGCGCGAGGTCATCCGCCACGGCAACGCGGTCGCCATACTCGCGCGCCGTCCCGACGGCAAGTTCGTGTTCGTGAAGCAGTACCGCAAGGCGGCGGAAGAGGCGCTCATCGAGGTCATCGCGGGCGGACTCGAACCGGGCGAAGACCCGATCGAGGGCGCAAAGCGCGAGACGGCCGAGGAGACTGGCTACGAGGTGACGAGCATAAAGTTCCTCACGACCATCATCTGCACGCCCGGCTACTGCGAGGAGCGCATCCACCTCTACTTTGCGGAGCTGTCCGAGACGGCGCACGCCCAGGACCAGGACCCGGACGAAAACGTCTACCCCGTCGTCCTCTCCGAGGCCGAGGTCGAAGAAGCTATCCGCAACGGCACGATATTCGATTCAAAGACATTGTCCGCCTGGCTCTGCTGGCGGATTGCAAGAGAGCGCATTGGTTGATGCCTACAACACACTTGTGACATCGCGCGTGAAAGCGCCACCGCGGCGTGACGATGAGCGAAATCGCGCTTGCTTGGCATTTCGCGAAGGGTGTGGTCGCGGCAGTCGCTTGCGCGGCGACGGGATTCGCGACGGCGCGGCAGACGGGCAAGCACATTGACATACCCTACGGGGGTATGGTATAATATGCGGCCGATGAGACATTGAAAGGACAAAAGATGAAAAAATGCATTGAAGACGTGACGTCGCTCCAGCTTAGGCTGAAGAAGATAATCGGACAGCTGACTGGTGTCCAGAAGATGCTTGTGGAGGACATTCCCTGCGAGGACATCCTCACTCAGCTCAACGCTGCGAACGGGGCGCTACATCGCCTGTCGTTCATCGTGCTCGACGGGCATCTCCGCCATTGCGTGCGCGAGGGCATCGAAAAAGGGAACGCCGACGAGACGATTGAATCGTTCGCCGAGGCTCTTGAAAGTTTCTCGAAGATGGCTTGAACGAGGTTCGGGACATGAATGACATATTGCTTGCTTTTGTCCATGTGTTTGCCATGATGGCACCGTGGCTCGTCTTCGGATTCCTCATGGCGGGTGTCATCGCCGTATGGATTCCGAGAGGCTGGGTCAATCGCATGATGGGTGGCCGTTCCGGGTTTGGCGGCATTCTTCGTGCCGTCGCAATCGGCGTGCCGCTTCCGATCTGCTCTTGCGGCGTTCTGCCTATCGCCGCCGGATTGCGCAAGCACGGCGCGGGGAAGGGCCCAACCGCCGCACTTCTCATATCTACGCCGCAGACCGGCATCGATTCCGTTCTGGCAACATACGCACTGCTTGGTCCTGTCTTTGCGGTGGCGCGTCCCGTTGCCGCCGCGCTTACGGGAATCGTGGGCGGCGCTGTGGTCTCGGCGGTAGGCGGAGAAGATGCGGCCACGGTGTCCGTTGAGGATGCATCCGCCGGTTCGCGGGGGATAAGAGCGATATTCTGGCAGGCGTACAGGCGGCTTCTTGGGTCCGTCGCAAAGCCGCTTGCGGTAGGTCTAGCCGTTTCTGCGCTTGTCACGGTACTTGTGCCCGACAATTTTTTCGCGGATGCATTCCACGGCAGCGACTGGATCGCGATGCCGGTGATGGCTCTTGTCGGGTTCCCGATGTACGTATGCTCGACAGCATCGATTCCGATCGCCGCGTCGCTCGTAGCCAAGGGTGTCTCGCCTGGAGCGGCGTTCGTGTTTCTGATGGTAGGCCCCGCGATGAACGCGATGTCGCTCACGACCGTTGCCGCCCTAGTCGGACGCAAGGCCGCAGCCGCATACGTCGCTGTGATCATAGTTGGCGCAATCCTCTGCGGCATTGCGATCAACATGGTTCCAAATGCGCTGCCCATGTCTGCCTCGGTCGCATCTACGAGACACTCGCTTTCCATCGTTCATTGGGCGTCTGCCGTGTTCTTGGCGGCTATGATGGCCTATAATCTGATGCGACCGTTGGGGATGGGGCATCATGGCCGCCAAGAAAAATAGGGAAGTCTGCGCTGTGAGTAGAACAGTAAAAGTATCGGGGTCGGTGGTGGCCGGTTTCCCGTCGCCGGCCGAACAGTACCTTGAACCGCCGCTTGATCTGAACGAGTTTCTGGTGAAGCGTCCCTCGGCGACGTTCTTTGTCCGTGTTCAGGGCGACTCGATGGTTGGCGCGGGCATCAACGACGGTGACCTGCTCGTGGTTGATCGTTCCCTCCGCCCTGCCTCTGGCGACGTGGTCATCGCTAGCGTCGATGGTGATTTTACGGTCAAAACCTACCGCCATGACAAGGACGGCGTTCGGCTCGAACCGGCAAACCCCAACTATCCCGTCATCCGTCTCAATCCCGGACAGGAACTTGACTACTTCGGCAAGGTGACGGCCTGTATACACAGATTTGCAGGGAAAAGATAAGATGATTGGATTGGTGGATGGAAACAACTTCTTCGTTTCCTGCGAGCGCGTGTTCGACCGCCGCCTCGTTGGACGGCCGGTGGCCGTCCTCTCCAACAACGACGGCTGCTGCGTCTCTCGCTCAAACGAGTTCAAGGCGCTCGGTATTCCGATGGGCACGCCGTACTTCCAGCTGAAAGATCGCGAGGCGGCGGGCGAGCTGTTCTTCCGCTCGTCCAACTACGAGTTGTACGGCGACATGTCGCGGCGCATCATTTCCATCCTCCGCGATGAGGCAGTGGATGTAGAGCAGTATTCCATCGACGAGGCGTTCATTTTCCCGCCAACGACGGCCGCCGCAGACTACGCCATCTACGGGCGGCGCCTACGTGCCAAGATTCTCCGCTGGGTGGGTATCCCGTGCGGCATTGGTTTCGCGCCCACGAAGACGCTCGCGAAGATAGCGAACCACATCGGCAAGAAGCTTCCCGACGGCGTGTTTCTCATGCTGGACGATCCTACGGAAATACTCTCCGCCCTGCCAGTGCAGGAGGTATGGGGCGTAGGGCGGCGATTGCCCGCAAAGCTCCACGCCGTGCGGATCATCACCGCCCAGCAGCTCCGCGACGCCGCCGACGATACGATCCGGTCCGTCGGCGGCGTGACGCTCCTGCGCACGGCGATGGAGCTGCGCGGCATCCAGTGCCATGAGGGGCTGGACTACGATGCGGACCCAGATTCAATCTCCTGTTCGCGTTCGTTCGGCGAGCCGGCCACCACGGCGGAGGCGCTAGCGGAGTCCATCGCCGCCTACACCGCGCAGGCAGCCGCCAAACTCCGCCGGCACGGGCTTCTCGCGTCCGGGTGCAACATCTACGCGCAGGTTTTCGCTCCGTGCGGAGGCGGAGACTTTATCGGTCGCACTGTTGTCTTTCCTGCGCCTACGGACGCGACGAACGAGATGCTCCGCGCCATCCGCGAGGAGGTGGGTGCGCTCTACGTATCAGGGACGCGCTACCGCAAGACGGGCATCGTGTTCTTCGGCCTCGAAAAGCCCGGCACTGCACACCAGACCGACCTCTTCGACGCTATGCCGTCATCCGAGAAGTCGCGCCTGTACGCCGCCGTGGATGCTCTTAACGCCCGCTACGGCAAGGGAAAGGTGTTCTCCGCTGCCCAGGGGCTGGGCGCGCGGTCGTGGCACATGAAGCGGCGGAAGCTCTCCCGACGCCCCACAACCCGCTGGGACGAGCTGATGACGGTGAGATGAGTGAGGCACACCCGCTCCTATCGTTCTTCTTATGTACGGGGATAAGTGCCAATTACCGCCTGCGGCAATTTTATGATTTCCGTCTGCTTGGTTTTACGATTATCCGATTGACGGCTTTACGATTATATGGTACACTCTCCTCGCAAACAGTGCGAAAGGAAATGTTCGATGCAGTATTTGCGCCATATAGAGACCACGGCGATGGAGGTGGCTACAACTTTTCGCGCCATGATCGTCTGTGGTCCGCGACAAGTGGGGAAAACGTGGCTTCTGCGCAAGTTGACGGCGCAGATAGGAGGGTATTCCATGGTGACGTTAGATGACGATTCGCTTTGCGAGCAAGCGCGTTTCGATCCGGGCTTGTTCGTTCAGGCGCATCCGGCGCCCCTTTATATTGATGAAGTGCAGCGCGCCCCGGCGTTATTTCCCGCGCTCAAGCGGACTCTCGACGAATCGGATGCCCGAGGACAGTATCTGATGACGGGCTCCCAGCAGTTCAGCCTTATGAAAGGAGCGAAGGAAAGTCTTGCCGGTCGAGTGGGGATCCTTCGGCTCCAAGGGCTTTCCAAGGCGGAGATCGAGCAAAGGCCGTCAGCGGCTCACTTCCTTCCCGACATGGACGCTCGCAGATGGCCAGTTTCGGGTGATTGGGGCGTTAGGCGTGTCTATGAGGCCGTGGTCAGGGGATGTTATCCTGAATGCTTCAGCGAACCGAGGATGAACATATCGCGGTATTTCGCATCATACGTGGAAACCTACATCGAACGCGACATCCGCGAGATGGTGGACATTGCGAATGTCGGCGTGTTCAGGACCTTCATGCGCGTCTGCGCCGCACGTACGGGGCAACTTCTGAACTACGCCGACCTTGCAAGAGACGTTGGCATCAGCGTACCGACCGCTCGTGCATGGCTATCGCTCCTGGAAACGTCTGGCATTGTCTACATACTTCACCCGTACTACAACAATCTTATCAAGCGCGCGGTCAAGACACCGAAGCTTTATTTCACGGATGCAGGGCTTTGTGCGCATCTTCTCGGAATTTCAACTGCCGATGCTGCGATTGCCTCTCCGGCGAGCGGCGCGCTGCTGGAGACGTACGTCGTGATGGAAATCATGAAGAGTCATTGGTATTCAGGCTCGGATGCGCAGTTCTGGTTCTTCCGCGATGCGGCAGGACACGAGGTCGATATCGTCATCGAACACGGTGGAGGCCTGTATCCGGTGGAAATAAAGCGCGCAACTGCAGTAAAGGCGGTTGACATAAGGCGCAACATGGATGTCTTCCGTGCGACTACGGGGCCAAGCGCTTCAACGGGTGCCGTCGTGCTTGTCAGTAGAACGTTCGGAGCGCTTGACGCAACTACGGCGCTGATTCCAGTGGGAGCATTATGAACTCGAGGAGGGCAAATGCCGATGATCGTGACAATGGCATCTCGGTTCGTGCGCCTGCAAGGGGCTGAGCTCCCACGAGCCACACGCAACGGATCCCGCGTGACCGTAAGTTCTACCGACATTCCCGCGAAGGTCGAACGTCTTGGCGACAAGCTGGCACGCTACACCTCGCGGCTCGTGTTCAGCTTCATCGACATCAACGCCTACAAGAAGGTTGGCGGCAACCTCAAAAAAGGCGGAGTCAACGCCCGTGAGTTCACGCCGGATGAAATGTGCGAAGTGGCGCAACGCATCGGCGAACTGGCGAGAGGATAATGCGGCGGCATGGGCAAACTGGAAGTGGCATTGCGATTGTCCTCATGCGGAAACGATCACGGGTGAAACATCAGCAGAGACGAGGTGCGCATGAAATGCATTGTCGAGCTATTTGGTAACGACCGAAACGGGCGAAAGATGATCGCGTGGGGGCGGCGCATCGGTTGCACGGATGCAGAACACGTGTTTGACACCGAACGTCGGAACGTTACCCAAGCTTATAAATAATCCAAAATTATAATTGACAAAATGGCAGGGGGGGGGGTAAAATAATACATATAATTTTTGGGGGTATTGTTGCAAGTTGCGGTGATGTTCCCGAAGAGGCGTCTGTGCAAATGAGAAAGGAAGCATCCATGGTAGCAAGAAAAGTGCAACGTGGAAGTTCGCGCGTGCAGTTCGGAAGAGGGATTGCATTCGCTGCGGTTGCAATCTGCGCGGCGGCGTCATTGACGTCGTTTGCCCAGACGATTGACGGCGACCATACCATAAGTACCGATACGAAACTGACCGAAGACGTCACCGTCAACGGGCAGCTGATTCTCGACGGCGCGGCAGTCGACCTCAACGGCCACAAGCTCACCGTGAAGGGCGTGACCGGTCAGGGTGTCATTACCGACACCTTGAACGACCAGTACGCGCTCTATCAGGAACTGACATATCTTGAATCGACCACGGCGGGGAAGCAGTTCATCGATACCGGATACATCCACAGCACCAGGTCGAACGTCCACATCAAGTTCCGGCATCCGTCCTATCCGAAGAATTATACGTGGTTCTCCTATTTCGGCGGCGGCGGGCGCGACGCGAAGTATTCGTTCGGCGGCTGGATCGTCTATACCGGCGGCAGATACTACCATTGGAAGTCGCTTGGAAGCGGCGAAGGGAGTTGGGCGGGTTCGAGCGCCAACACCGACTACCATCTCTTCATCAGGAAGAGTTCGGCGGCCGGCGACAGCGGCAACTGCTATGTCGCGAACGCAAGCAACAGCGGTTTGGTCACAGGAGTGGAAAAGGCGAGCGCGACGGAGTGGCCGACCGACGTCACGCCGGTGACGGCGTATCTGTTCGGTCACCACAACCTCGATGGAACCTTGAACAGCTCCTATGCCGGTTCGCGCATCTATCTTTGCGAGATCAAGGACGGCGGCACCGCCGCCGCCAATCTGGTCCGCAACTTCATCCCGATGAAACGCCGCGCCGACGACAAGCCGGGCATGATGGACAAGGTGAACGACGTATTCTACACGAACGCGAACCCGGACAGCACGGCGGACTTCACGGCCGGTCCTGCGACGGCGACGACGCTCACCGCGACGGCCGCGGAAATCGCCGCCGCCGGAACGCTCGTCCTCGACATCGACGAGGGCGACAGCGTCAATCTTTCCTCGCTGAAGCTCTACGGCAAGGTGAAACTCGTGAAGACAGGCAAGGGAACGCTTGTGCAGGACGTCTCGGCGGACTGGGTGTGCGGAATTGAAGTGCAGGACGGCCAGTTCCAGACCACTGACGCGCTGGCCGCGTCGATAAAGACCGATCTTTCGATAAAGGCGGGAACCACGGTGTCAATCGCATGTACGGGCGCGGCGAGCGCCGTTATGCCGGCGGCGGTGTCGCTGGAGGCCGGTGCGAAACTGCTCTTCGACACAACCGCTTTCTCCGGCGCCGGATTGGAGTTAACGGTCGGCGGCATCACGTTCGGCGAGGGCGCGACGGCATCCGAATGTATTGCGACGGCGAACCCGCTTTACGGCGTGACGCTCGAAAGCTCGACATTGATACGGCTCGACCGCCTGGCCGCGCCGATTACCGCCGTGTGGACGGGCAATGGCACGGCAGGGAACTTCGACGATCCGGGCAACTGGAATTGCTACAACAAACTTGGAGGATTGCTCGACAATACGACGCTTCCCAGCGCCGATACCGTCCTCTTCCGTCTTGATGCCGACGCCGATTGGACGGCCAAGGGTGCGATCGCTCTCGGCGAGGGCGTGACGCTCGACCTCAATGGACACAACCTGACGGCGGCGTCCATCACTGGTGCAGGCGTCGTCACCGATACGACCGCCGCCGACATCATTGTCGCGGACGACGGTTCGATGTACCAGAAAATCAAGTACGTCCAGGCCACGCAGGACGGCGCGAGCAACAGCGCCCAGAACAAGATACAGTATGTCGATACGGGATACTACCACGTCGGCACGACGAAGATCGATATCCGCGTCGAGTTCCAGGACGTGAGCTATTCCGGCAACTACGGCTATGCGGTTTACTACGGCTGCCGCGATCAGAACAATTATAAAACCGCCCAGCTCGGCGGCTGGTTGCACAACAGCAAGTTCTACTACTACGATACGAGCGAACACGACGGCTCGACCGCCTATACCGGCAGAATATACGACATCCGTCTTGATAAAGGCGGTTCCAGCTACGCCAACTACGCGGATGGTACGCGCGCATCCACCCTCGGCACCGGAAACGGAGTCGGCGATAGCAATACATACGGAACGGACTACATCTTCGCCAACAACCAGGTACCGAACGGCGGCAAATACTGGCCGTGCAAGTGCAAGGTGTATTCGTGCAAGGTTTACACGGGCGACACGCTCGAGCGCGACTTCGTCCCTGTGCGTTGCATTTCCGGCGCGAAGGCGGGGCAGGCCGGTTTCTGGTGCGACGTGACAAAGAAGTTCTACGGCAACAGCGGCTATGGCAAACTGACCGCCGGCCCGGTGGTGCAAAGCGAAACGCCCGGTGGCGAACTCCACATCACCGTGGCGGAGAACGCGACGCTTTCGTTGGGTGGTCTGGCGACCATCTGCGGCAACGTAAAGGTCGTGAAGGAGGGCGCGGGCGTGCTGACGCTTCCGGCGGACGGGCAGTATTTCGCGGGCGGCCTCGAGATCGCGGGCGGAACGCTCTCCTTGACGCAGACGGCGGCCTTCCTCGCCGGAACGCCGATTGTCGCGACGGCGGGCGGAACGATAGAGATAGCCGTCGCCGACGGCACGTCCTACGCCAACAACTTTACGCTCGCGGGCGGCACGCTCAAGGTGCTTGCTTCCGGCACGGGCAATACCACGACGGCGACTATCGCCGGAACGCTCGCGCTCGCGACAGGCGCGGCGGACGCGCAGCCGGTCGTCTCCATCGACATGACGGACTGCTCCAGCGCGACGTTCCAGCTGAACACGACGGCGCTCAATGTCGGCACCGGCGTGACTGCTGCTCCCGGCTTCGTCTCGTTCGCCGACCCGACCGCATACGAGGCGAGCATCGAGGGCGGCACGGCAATCAAGGTGGAGAGTTTGACTTCGCCCAGGACGGCGGTGTGGACGGGCCTCGGCGAGGCAGGAAACTTCGACGATCCGGGCAACTGGAGCTGCTCGAACAAATACGGCGTCGCGCTCGCCAATACGACGCTTCCCGATAACACGACCCTCACCTTCCGTCTTGCGGCGGACGCCGACTGGACGGCCAAGGGCGCGATAACTCTTGGCGAAGGCGTAACGCTCGACCTCAACGGACAGGTGCTCATAGTGGCGAATAGCGTATCGGGAGGTGCGATAATCGACACTTCTTGCCAGTCCAGCGGTATTTACTATGGAGAAAATGGCGATGTCTGTCTGGAAGCGACGTGGTTGCACTCCACCTCGGCCGGAAAACAGTTTATCGACACGGGCTACTGCCATAATCCAAGAACAGTAGTTGATATGAAAGTCGAATACAATCCGTCTCTGGATGGCAGTGGCAAGTGGTATTCGTATTTCGGCGGCGGCGGACGCAACGGTAGTGGTTCGGCGGGACAGAACTACGCCTTGGGCGGGTGGATGATCAATGCAAGCCACTGGAAATCCGCCGGAACATCGCCTGAAGGCGCTTGGGGAACCGCGAAAAACAATACTGCATTCACGGTCCATTTGAACAAGAGCGGAGATTGCACCATCAACGGGGCGAAATATTGCACCGGCAACGGCGTGGATTGGGGTTCGACGACTCCCGTCACGGCATACATCTTCGGCCATCATAACCTTAACGGGACGCTTTACGACAATCCCTACGTGGGTGTGCGCGTGTATTACTGCAAGATAAGCGAGGGCGAAACCGTCATACGCGACTTTGTGCCTGCGATGAGGATCACCGACGGCAAGCCCGGAATGTTCGACAGGAAAAACAACAAGTTCTATGTAAACGGCAACAGTGCCAGCACTGCTGATTTCAATATTGGGACACTTGCATATTCGGCGACTGGCGGTGGCGGCGAACTGCACATCACCGTGGCGGAGAATGCAACGCTCTCGCTCGCCGACATGTCTAAGATCGCGGGCAATGTGAAGATCGTGAAGGAAGGTGCGGGGACGCTCGTCGCGCCCACGACGGGGCAGTATTTCACCGGCGGCATCGAGGTCTCGGCGGGGACGCTCTCCATGGGCGGCGCGCTCGCCTATGGCGGCACGATCAATGCGGCAAGCGGCACGACGGTGTCCGTGCCGGCGTCCGTCGGCTCGGCGGGCACGAGCGTCATCAACATCACGGGCGGCACGCTCGAGGTCGCGAACTGCGGCACGAGCGTCGTCACTGGCACGGTGACGCTCGGCGGAAACGCTGTCTCGGTTGCCGGATCGTTCGCGCCGGTCTCCGGCACGGCGGCACATACCATCACGTTCGCCGACGGCGCGACGCTCGACTTCACGCAGTGGACGGGGGAGTTCCCTGTTGCATCGCCGACGATCGCCTACGCCTCCGGCGCGAACATAACCTTGAAGCTTGAACCGGCGACGACGGCCCTCACGGCTCTGGCAAGGTCGAAGGACGCGGAAACCGGGAAGCCCAACGGCTATCTGTTCTCCTGGGATTCGCCTCCCACCGACGTCGCGTTCAGCTCGGATGCCGCGACGAGGGCCAGGTTCCGCGTCGTGCCGGACGAGAACGGCCTTCGCGTGTCTCTCAAGGCCGGTTCCTGCATAATCATCAAATAGAACAAGTTGAAAACAGCTTGTTGATGGTGCGCGGGCGAATTCGCCCGCGCACATTTACCAATCCCTCAATTTGTCCATGCAGAACGTGTAGATCGTGTAGGAATTCTACACTTCTACACGGCCAAAATCCCCTGCGGGGAGTGTCCCCGCAAAATTCTACATGTTTCTACACGTTCTACATGGATAGAATTCTCCCCTTGATTCTCCATTGCTGTGGGTGACACAATAAGTTGTCATGGAACTTTTCAACCATTCAACCATTCAACCTTTCAACTCATCAACTACACGTTCTACACGGTCAAAATCTTCCTCTTGATTGTCTTATAAATAATCCTGTAGCGCGCGAAAGTAAACGCACCATTGCGAAAGTAAACGTACCAGTTCTGCCTGACTTTTGACAACGCATCGACGTTCCGGCGAGCGGTTTTTCATTATGGTATAATATACGGCATGGAGAAACTGGAATACATAGACCGCGCTAGCGGGAAAAGAGTCGCGGAGTCGATCATGGGCGACAAGGCCCTGAGGTTCGCGTACGAGACGTTGCTCGGGCGCACCTTGTGGCCTGTGTTGTTCGGCTCCCGCGCCATATCGGCGTTCATGGGCCGACGATACGACTCGCCACGATCAAGAAAGGACATCGCGAAGCTTGCCGCCATCCCCGGCTGTCGTGCGGAGGAGGCGGAGAAGCCCGTCGAAGAGTACGCCTGCTTCAACGAGTTTTTCACGCGCCGCCTGAAGCCCGGTGCGCGTCCGGTGGGGGATGGGATCGTGAGCCCGGCGGACGGAAGGCTGCGCGTGTATCTGGATGCGGACGCAGACACGCCGTTCCCGCTTAAGGGCGCGAAGAGGTCCCTCAGGACCATATTTGATGGCGACGCGCCAGCTGGCAAGTATGACATCGCCGTATTCCGCCTGGCGCCGGTCGACTACCACCGATTCCACTTCCCGTGCGACTGCACGACCGTTGGGGAGGTTCGCGTGGTGCCTGGAAAATACCACTCGGTGAATCCGATCGCGCTCATGAGGTATCCAGACGTCTATGCGGACAATGAACGCCAGATCGTGAAGTGCCGTGCCGACTTCGGAGACTTTTACCTCGTGGACGTAGGAGCATTCGGCGTAGGGACGATCGTCCAGACGTACTCCGGCGACAGGCACGCGAAGGGCGAGGAAAAAGGATTCTTCAAGTTCGGCGGTTCGACGGTGATCTTCGTGGCGAAAGCTGGTGCCGTGCGCTTCGATGACGACATCGTGAAGAACTCCTCCGATGGACTTGAGACACGTGTTTTGTGCTGCGAGAAGATCGCCTCCTCCGCGCTCATCGTCGCGTGAATCGTCGGGCTCAAAATCGCCGCGAAATGACTCGGATGGACGGCAATGAATATTCCGTGTGCTACCGCTCCGCGGCCTTGAGGCGGAAGAAGCGGACGGTGGAGGACGAGGCCGGGATGGCCGCGCCTGTCGCGGCCGCTGCGAGCAGCGCGGCGAAAACCGTGCGAATCTTGCGGAAGGGTGATGGTTCCATGTCGCCTCATGGTGTGGGTTTGTCAAAGTGATAGTAAGTCTATCACATTTCGGCGAGGCTAACAAAGAGGAAAGAAGCAACGGGCGGAGACGGACTCGGCAAAGACAGCGGCGGTCCGGCACTCCGCTGCCGCGTCAGTTGCCGTCGATCCGAATGCGGTACTTGAAAAACATCTTCGGCGGTACGGGGTCGATGCCGGGATCGTAGCGCCCGGTGACGGCGTCGAACGGGACCTCGACGGCATGCGTCCAATCCACAAGGTCTTCGCTGGCAAGCACTGTCACCGCCACGCCCTCGGTGTTCGCCTGGGGCGGAAGCTTCACGCAGGGCTTGCCGTTCGTATCGAACGTGATGTCAAGTAGCGGCTCGACAAGATCGGCGGGGCCGATCGAGGGATCGATCCCAAAGACGTACCGCACTCCCGCCGGAATGCCGTTCACCATGTCTTCCGGTTTCGGCATGTCTTCCGGTTTCGGTTCGTCGGTGATGCCGACGTCATTCAGCCAGAGTTCATACGCGCTGAAGAGCGTCCGCAGGTACGGATACGTCTCTTCGTCGATCTTCCAGACGTCGGCGAAGTCGAGATCTGTGAAGGACTCTTTCCGCTGCATCTCCTCGTCGCCGAGCGGCGTGATGCCGGCGTAGTCGTCGGAGCCGCTACTCGTGCCGACGGCCTTCAGGCCGTTCTCGGTGTCCTCATAGTAGGAACCCGTGACGAGACCGGAACTGGCCTGGCCGACGAACGCGCCGCGATAGTTCCCATCGCTCGAGACGTAGCTGTAGCACCAGGAGTTAGCGATCCGGGCCGTCTTCGACACGCCGCCCGCGAAGCCGCCGACATTGTCGCCGTGTCTGTCGTCGCTGCTGCCGGTGCTGTCCACTGACGATTGGGCACTCGAGTCCGCGATGAAGCCGCCGCCGTGGTTGCCGACGAAGCCGCCCGTGTACGACTTGCCGGACTCGTTCACCACATAACTTTCCACGCAACAGCGGAGAATGACGGGCGCGTCTGCGGTGTAACCGACGAAGCCGCCGGCGTTGGCGCTGCTTGTATTCCAGACTTCTCCGACGAACCAGCAGCCGTCCACCAGCGACTTGGAGTCAATCTTGCCCGCGAGACCGCCAACGCCGACGTCCTCCAATCCGGAGTCGGCCGGACCGCCGGTGACATAACCATCCTTCACTTGCACGCCGCTCACGCGG
>JAFXIL010000089.1 GCA_017563185.1 Kiritimatiellia bacterium
CCTGAGAGGACTCGAACCTCCTACCCGCTGCTTAGAAGGCAGCTGCTCTGTCCAGATGAGCTACAGGGGCTTTTAGGCGCTGAGTTGATAGTTTACCACAAAACGCCTCGTTTGTGGTATAATCTCTTTCAAAAAAAAAGAAGGAGATGTCATGAGCAATTTGATTGAGTCCAAGCCCTGGGGCCGGTTCGAGGGCGAAGAGGTGCGTCTGTGGCGCCTCGTGAACGCCAACGGGCTCGAGCTTCAGATCACGAACTGGGGCGGACGCCTCGTGAAGGCGATCGTGCCGGACCGCGACGGCAGGCCCGCCAACGTCACGCTCGGCTGGCCAACGTTCGACGAGTACGTCGCCGAGAATGGCGGCACCTACTACGGCGCGCTCGTTGGCCGTTATGGAAACCGCATCGGGAAGGGCAAGTTCACGCTCGACGGCAAGGAGTACGCGCTTGAGCTCAACAACGCCCCCGCCGGCATTCCATGCGCCCTGCACGGCGGCCTCCGCGGCTTCGCCCTCAGAAGCTGGAAGGCCGTAGAGGAGATCCACACGGCCGACAAGGTGGGGCTTGTTCTCGAGATCACCTCGCCCGACGGCGAAGGCGGATATCCCGGCAACGTGACCGTGCGTGCCGCGCTCACGCTCGACGACAACGACGTGTGGCGCATCGACTGGCGCGCCACGAGCGACCAGGCCACGCCCATCTCGCTCACATGCCACGCCTACTGGAACCTCGACGGCGTGGACGCCGGCACCACGTGCATGGACCACTCGCTCTACATCAACGCCGACTGCGTGACGGCGTACGGTCCCGACATGATCCCCACCGGCGAGCTTCGCGAAGTCGCCGCCACGCCGTTCGACTTCCGCGCCCCGCGCGCCATCGGCGAGCGCCACGACGAAGACTACGACCTCCTTCGCTACGGCGCCGGCTATGACATCAACTGGGTGCTGCGCCGCACGCCCGGCGAGAGCCTCACGCCCGCGTGCACGCTCACTAGCCCCAAGACGGGCCGCCAGATCGAAGTGTGGACGACCGAGCCCGGAATGCAGGTGTACGACGGCTACTACCTTCCCGTGCGCAACGCGGGCGTGGCCCTCGAGACGCAGCACTTCCCGGACTCGCCGAACCACCCCGAGTTCCCCACGACGATTGTGAAGCCCGGCGAGGTGATGGAGTCCATCACCGAGTTCCGTTTCAAGAAGGCATAGGACGCAGCGAGCGACAAGGCTATGAAGAGAGTGCCTACGGTTGTCTTTCTCGGCGACGGCATGGCCGACGAGCCGATGGAGGAGCTGGGCGGGCGTACGCCGCTGGAAGTGGCGGCTACGCCCAACATGGACTGGATTGCGCGCAGCGGGCGGTCTGGCACGCTGCTCACGCTGCCGGATGGTTTCCCCACTTCGAGCGACGTGGCGAACATGAGCGTCCTTGGCGGCGACCTCGCCACGGAGCTCTGCGGGAGGGGGCCGCTCGAGGCAGCAAGCCAGGGCTTGCCAATGGGTCCCGACGACGTCGTGTGGCGCGTCAATCTCGTGACGGTGACGCCGGAAGGGGTGCTGAAGGACTTCTCCGGCGGCCACATAGGCGCCGAGGAGCAGCGCGAGACGATCGACATGCTCAACCGGTTTGTCGCGGACGAATGGCGCGGCGCGCCCGGTGAGTGGATACGCTTCCACGCCGGCGTTAGCTACCGCAATCTGCTCGTCACGCATGGCGCCGCGTTCTCCGGCGCAGACGTCGCGTACGACAAGCCGGACGACAACCACGGCAATCCCGTTGCCGAACACCTCCCCCGCGCCAAGAATCCAAATGGCGAATACTCCGCCTCCGTGCTGCGCCACGTCATCGCGCGCGCGGCCGATCTGCTGAAGGGACGCGGCGCGAACGGCATCTGGCCTTGGAGTGGCGGCAAGGCCGGTGCAATCCATTCGATCCCCGGCCGCTACGGCGTGCGCGGAGCGATCGTGGCGGCGGTTGACGTGATAAACGGTCTCGGCCGCGTGATGGGCCTCGACGTCATAAAGGTGCCGGGCGCCACGGGCTACATCGACACCGACTTCGAAGGCAAGGCCGATGCCGCGATCAAGGCCGTGTGCGACGGATACGACTTCGTGTACGTGCATCTCGAGGCGACCGACGAGGTTAGCCACGCGCAGGATCTCGCTCTGAAGATCCGCGTGATAGAGGACTTCGACTCGCGCATCATAGGGCGTGTGCGCGCGGCGCTTGGCGATGGGGCCGCGTACTGCGTGCTGCCCGACCATCCCGTGCCCATCCACATCGGCAAGCACACGCGCACGCCCGTGCCGGTGTCGGTGCATCAGCCGGGCGCAGCGCCAGACGCGGTTGAGGTGTATTCCGAGAAGACGTGCCCGCTCGGCTCGCTTGGAGCGATGAAGGGAAGCGGTCTCATGGACTTGCTTTTGGGCGCAAAAGACCCGTGCTGACGTTGAACCTGTTGACCAGTTTCCGCTGTTCAAAACGCCCTTGCGCGGCATGGGACATTTGTGGTATAATATCTTTTCAACGCATAGAAAAGAAAGTTCAATTGGAGTTACAAAGACATGTCGATGCTAAAAGGCTTCTCTAACGCCTTCAAGATTCAAGAGCTTCGCAAGAAGATTCTGATCACGCTCGGTCTCGTGGCCGTGTGCCGTCTCGTGTCGCAGATTCCCACGCCCGGCGTGGACTGGCGCCTGCTGCAGGAGACGATGAACACCATACGCGAGAGCTCCGGCGGCGGCATGCTCGACTGGTTCAGCGTTTTCACCGGCGGCGCGCTCGACCAATGCGCCATCGGCACGCTCTCGATCTGGCCGTACATCTCGGCGCAGATCGTGATACAGCTGCTTTCCTCCGTGATTCCTTCGCTCGAGAAGCTGAAGAAGGAGGGCGAGAGCGGACGCCAGCAGATCGCTCAGATCACGCGCTATCTCACGATCGTGATCTGCGTGGTGCAGGCCTGGGGCATTGCTGCCGTTCTGATGAATCCCGCGAGGCTCGGCCTCGGCAATGTGCAGATCGTCACGACCCCCGGCATCGGCTTCCAGCTGATGACGGTGATAGGCATGACCTCGGCCGCGCTTTTCGTGATGTGGGTGGCCGACCAGATCACCACATTCGGCGTGGGCAACGGTGGTTCGCTCATCATCATGATCAACATCGCCTCGCGTCTTCCCTCCGCCATCTACAGCGCGTGGGAGCGCTACTTCGGCCATGGCAGCCTGCAGGCCACCAAGTCGCCCGTCGAGCTTCTTATCCTGCTTGCGTTCGGCTTCGCCGTTGTCATGGGCACGGTGATGCTCGTGCAGGGCGTGCGCAAGGTGCCGATCCACGCCACGCGCCGTTCAATGTCCGGCGGCAACAGCTACGGCATGCAGCAGACGTACATGCCTCTGCGCGTGAACTACACGGGCGTGATGCCCATCATCTTCGCGCAGCCGCTCCTCCAGATTCCCGCGATGCTGCTCAAGAAGATCCCCTCCGAGTCCACCGGCTTCCTCGGCGCGCTGCGCACGTTCGGCGACAAGCTCGGCGACATGGGAGGCTCGCTGCATCTGACGATATACGCCGTGGTGATCATGTTCTTCGCGTTCTTCTGGGTGGCCACGCAGTTCAACGCGGTTGACATCTCCGAGAACCTCAAGAAGGACGGTTCGTACGTGCCTGGATATCGTCCCGGCCGCGCAACGGCCGAATACCTCGACGCCGTCATGACGCGTCTCACGCTCATCGGCGGCACGGGCCTTCTGATTCTCGCCCTCCTGCCGCAGATCCTGAACGGATGGATGCAGGTGCCGTGGGTGATCGCCTCGTTCTTCGGCGGCACGTCGCTCTTGATCATCGTGGGCGTGGCGCTCGACACGCTGCGCATCATGGAGTCGCACCTGCTCGTGCGCAAGTACGACGGCTTCCTGCGCCACGGCTCGCTTCGCGGCCGTACGGGCGCGTAAGCCGGGGCGGCCAATTGACGGCCATGCGGAGAAGGCGGGGCCACGGCCCCGCCTTCTTTGGCTAGGATGAGGAGGGGCGGCGAATCAGGATGAAAGGGAGTTTGACATGAACAAGAGAAAAGAGAAGCTAAGACAGAAGCAGTCTCCGCATGAGACTGGAACCATGACCGGCGAGCTGCACATGGCCCGCAGCGGCGTGGGGTTCCTTGTGGACCCCGACACCGGCGAGGCCACGTGGATAGCGCGCGACGACCTCTCCACTGCCCTTGCCGGCGACACCGTCACGATCAAGCTGAAGACGCCCGCCAAACCGAAGGCGGCGAACAGGCCGAGGCGAATGAAGGACTTCCGGCGCCCGGTGCCTGCCGCCAGGGAGAAGGAGGGTCCGGAAGGTCGCGTGATCAGAATCGTCGCGCGCGCGCCGCGCGCCATAGTGGGCACGGTGGCGTCCACGGGTCGCTTCGTGCGCGTTCAGCCGCTCTCGCCCACGTACCGCCAGGAGTTCGTGGCGCCGAGCGCGAACGGTGCCCGTGAGGGAGACCGCGTTGTGATGCGGTTCGTGCGGTGGGACAATCCGCGTCTGGCCCCAGAAGGGGAGATAACGGACGTCATCGGCCCTGCGGACGATCCGTCGCTCGACACGATCTCCGTGATGAAGCAGTACGACCTTCCCGAGGCGTTTCCTGAAGCGGTCATCGAGGAGGCCGAACGCGTGGGCGCGCTTCCGCGCACCGACGGCAGCCCGTCGTCCGTGCCCGGCGGGCGCCTCGATCTGCGCCGCAAGTTCATCTTCACGTGCGACCCCGAGACCGCTCGCGACTACGACGACGCGCTGTCGCTCGAGACGGACAAGGCAGGGAACCGCGTTCTCGGCGTGCACATCGCAGACGTCTCGCACTACGTGTCGCCCGGCGGCGCGCTAGACCGCGAGGCGTACCGCCGCTCGACCTCCGTGTACCTCGTCGACAAGGTGGTGCCCATGCTGCCCGAGCAGCTCTCGAACGGCGCCTGCTCGCTCGTCCCAAACGAGGACCGCCTCGCCTTCAGCGCCTTCCTCACCTTCAACGACAAGGGCGAGTGCATCGCGCGCAGATTCGCGAAGAGCATCATACGCTCCAAGGCGCGCTTCGCCTACGAGCAGGTGCTGGACCTGCTTCGGGCCGAGGGCGGCGTGAAGGGCTCTGCGTCCGCAGCCTCCTCGGCTCTCCCCGCGCCGAAGCTCAAGCCGCGCGAGCGCAGGACGATCCTCGCCATCCACGCGCTCGCCCAGCAGCTGCGCAGGAACCGCTTCGCGGCAGGCGCGCTCGACATGGAGGTGCCTGAGGCCGAGATAAAGATCGACAAGAGCGGAATGATGACCGGCGTGGAGGTGCGCGAATACGACGAGTCGCACCAGATGGTGGAGGAGTGCATGGTGGCGGCGAACGAAGCCGTGGCCACGGAGCTCTGGACGCGCGGAGTGAAGATACTCGCGCGGCTTCACGAGCCGCCGGACCCCGACCGGCTCGAGGAGCTGCGCGCCAACCTCGCGAAGCTCGGCATCTCGTGCGGCGACCTCTCCGAGCAGAAGAACCTCGCCCGCTTCCTGAAGAAGATCAAGGGAAGCGCGCTGGAGGGGGTGCTCTCCGTGATGGTGCTGCGCGCGATGAAGAGGGCGCTCTACTCCGCCAAGGCCATCGGCCACTTCGGCCTCGCGAAGAAGTTCTACGCCCACTTCACGAGCCCGATACGCCGCTATCCGGACCTCGTTCTCCATCGTCAGCTCGCCAGCTGGCTCGCCGGGAAGGGCGGGCGCATGGATATTGCATGGCTCAATGCCGCCGCCCTCCACTGCTCCGAGCGAGAGCAGAACGCCGACGACGCCGAGCGCGCCCTTGACGAGATCAAGAAGTACCGCTTCATGCAGGAGGTGTTCGAGAAGCGACCGCGCACCGTGTTCGACGCCGTCGTCTCTCGTTGCACGCGCTACGGCGTCTTCGTGGATCTTCCATCTCTCGCCCTCGGCGGCATGGTGCACGTGTCGAAGCTCGCGAACGCGTACGTGCGCTGGAACGACTTCGACGAGACTCTTGAGGGCGGCGGCAAGACGTGGCGCACCGGCACGAAGATGAAGGTGCGCGTGGCGTCAGTCGACTTCGACCGCCGCATCCTGGACTTCATGCCTGCGGGGAAATGAAATGACGAGAGACGGAAAGAACGGCAGCGGCGCGGCCGCGCCGGCGCGCGTGCCGAGGCACGTGGCGATCATCATGGACGGCAACGGACGCTGGGCGATAGCCCGCGGCCAGCCGCGTCTGAAGGGCCACATGGCCGGAGCGAAGACGCTCGAGAACGTGCTTGGCTGGTGCAAGGAGGCGGGCGTGGAGATACTCACCGTCTATGCCTTCTCCACGGAGAACTGGAAGCGTCCGAAGGCCGAGGTGACGGGCTTGATGAAATTGCTCGGCGCCCTCCTCCGCGAGAAGCGCAGGCTGCTCCTCCGCGAGCGGATCCGCTTCCGCATGATAGGCAGGCGCGGCGACCTCCCGGAGCCGCTGCAGCGCAAGATCGCAGACCTCGAGGCCGAGACCGCCGGGTTCGAGCATCAGTTCGTGGTGGCCATCTCGTACGGAGGGCGGGCGGAAATCGTGGACGCCGCGCAGAAGTTCGCGGCGCTTCCCGAGAGTGAGCGTGACGAGCGCGGCTTCACGGCGTGCCTCTACGCCCCTGACGTTCCGGATCCAGACCTTGTGATCAGAACGTCCGGCGAGATGCGCCTCTCGAACTTCCTGCTCTGGGAGTGCGCCTACAGCGAGCTGTACGTCACCGACGTGCTCTGGCCCGACTTCGGCCGCGACGACTTCTACAAGGCCCTCGCCGCCTACGCCTCGCGCGACCGTCGCATGGGCGGCCACGCCTGAATCGCGTGAACCGCGCACTTGCGCGGCGGCAGCGGAAATGGTATAATACTTGGACTTTTTTCAATCTGAAAGGTGAATTCGAAATGCGCAAGAAAATCATTGCCGGCAACTGGAAGATGAACATCAAGCCGTCCGAGACGGCCGCCCTCGTGAAGGCCATCGCTGAAGCGACTGCGGCCTTTGCGGACAAGGTCGAGATCGTATGCTGCACGCCCGCGATCGACGTCCCTGCCGCGGTTGCCGCCGCCGCGGGAACGAAGGTCGGCGTTGGAACCGAGAACTGCCACTGGGAGGACCATGGGGCGTACACGGGCGAGATATCGACCGGTATGATCGTCGACGCTGGTGCCAACTACGTCATCACGGGCCACAGCGAGCGCCGCCAGTACTTCGGCGAGACCGACGAGACCGTCAACAAGCGCACGCGCGCCGCGATAGCCGCGGGCCTTACGGTGATGATGTGCGCTGGCGAGACGCTGGCCGAGCGCGAGGCGGATCTCGTGGAGGAAGTCGTCGGGCGTCAGCTCAAGGTCGGCCTCAAGGACGTCACCCCTGCCGACTGCGCCAAGCTCGTCATCGCCTACGAGCCCGTGTGGGCTATCGGCACCGGCAAGACCGCCACGCCCGAGCAGGCGCAGGACGTGCACGCGTTCATCCGCGCGACGCTCGCGAAGCTCTTCGGCGCCGAGACGGCCGATACCGTCCGCATCCAGTACGGCGGCTCGATGAAGCCCGGCAACGCCGCCGAGCTGCTCGCCAAGAAGGACATCGACGGCGGCCTCATCGGCGGCGCGGCGCTCAAGGCGGCCGATTTCGCCGGAATCATCTCTGCCGCTGCCGCTGCGCAGTGATCGCAAACAGCAGAAAACCAGCAAACGAAATGAAGAAGTCCTTCATCGCGGCGGCCGTGCTTCTCTGCACGGCCGCTGTTGCCTTCGGGGCGCCGCGCAAGGCGGCGCCGCGTCCCGCGCCGCCGCGCGGACGCGCGGCAGGCCCGGCTCTGGCGTACCGTCCGGCAGGAACGGTGGCGTTCGCTAACCTCGAGACGATTGCGCAGACAGTGGCCGGAATCGCCGGCCCGGGCTCGAAGGACATCGTGCTCACATACACGGTGCCCGCGGCGATCCGCCGCCAGGGCGTGGCGCTTCTGCTCGGGCAGATGCGCCCGGGGGCTCACGGAGTGGCGGTGTGCTACGTCGAGCCGACGATCGCGGCGCGCGTGGCGGCGACTAGGCGTCCCGCCGAGGCCGACCTGGATCGCGTCAAGCGCTGGACCGTCGTCTATCCCACGTCGATGTCGCGCGCCGCGTTCGCGCAGCGCAATCCGCTTGCGGTGCCGGACGCGATGGGCACTCTGCGCGTGCCGCCGGGCCGTCATTCGAGGCGCACTCTCTGGGCGTGGTTCGCGCCCGACGGAAAGTGGGCGGTGCTGGGTCCGTCGCCGGCGATGGCGGCCAACGCGTACGCATTCTCCGCGAAGGCGCGCAAGCGCCCGCTCGGCCGAGATCTCGCCTACGTGCAGATGGACGCCTCAGGCGCGCGCGCCCTCTTCGGAGCGGGCGTTGTGGCTGGCGGCACGATGGCCGTGCGCATGGGCGTGAACGGACTTGAGATCCGCGGATCCGGCCACATGGGTACGCTTGTTCGAAGCCCGCTGCCGAAGGGGGCCTTCGCGTTTGCGGGGGTGCCGGTGAACGCGCCGCTCTTCGGCGTCACCACAACGCCTTCCGACGTTCATGTGGCGCAGGACGTCTTCGCCATGGCGGGGCCTGAGTTCAGCTCCTATGTGAAGCAGTCGCTGCGCTACATAAACCGCCCCGCTTCGAGCGACTACTTCCTCGACGTCGCCGACGCGCCCGCGGCAGGCCTTCCGCCCGCGCAGCGCCTTGAGCGCATTCTCCCCGAGGCCAAGGCGCTTCCCTCCACGGCGAACGTGATGTTCTGCTCGCCCGCCACGGTGATGCGCCACTGCCTTCCCAAGGTCGCGGCGAAGATGATGCCTTTCGACAGCGCGAAGCTGCAGGTGGTGCTGCGCCTTCTGCGCCGCGTGCGCGGCGATGGAATCGGCGTGATGGGATGGCGAGAGGGCAATCAGGACAAGTTCTTCATCCGCATCTCGCGCGACGAGCTATGGGGCACCGCCAATCTCTGGAGCGCCATCCTTCTCGATTAATTAATTCATGATTTTTCCACTTGTTCTGCTAGTGCTGTTTTGATATACTATTTCGCGCTTTTTTCGAGAGGCAGGTGCTTCTCATGGAAAAGGCGGTACAACAAGGAAAAATCATGGAAGCATACGCTGTACTCGAAACCGGCGGCAAGCAGGTGCTTGTGAAGGCCGGCGACACGATCGAGATTGAAAAGCTCTCGGTCAACGAGGGCGACGAAGTCGCTCTCGACACCGTCTGCGCCGTCTCTGACGGCACGACGCTCAAGGTTGGCGCGCCCTACGTGGAGGGCGCCAAGGTCACGCTCACAATCGTCGCTCCCGCCAAGAAGGGCGAGAAGGTGATCAATTTCAAGGCCAAGCGCCGCAAGGGCTACCGCCGCACGGTGGGCCATCGCCAGCAGTACACGGTGGCTATGGTCAAGGCAATCGCATAAGCAGAAAGGATAAAAGACAATGGCTACTTCTGCATCTGCGCGCAATGGCCGCGACTCAAACCCCAAGTACCTCGGCGTCAAGGCTTACGACGGCCAGCTTGTCAAGGCGGGCTCGATCATCGTCCGCCAGCGCGGCACGAAGATCCACCCCGGCGCGAACGTTGGCTGCGGCCGCGACTTCACGCTTTTCGCCCTTAAGGACGGCAAGGTGAAGTTCATCACGAAGAAGACCGGAAAGTACGCGACGATTGTCCCCGTGGAGGGCTAAGCGCGAACAGCGAGACCCGGCCCCGCGCCGGATGGAGGAGGCGCGGGCGTGAGGCCCGCGCCTCTAATGTTGAGGGAAACCCAAGTGCACGAAACGACGTTCCCGGCGAACCGGGAAGAGAGCGAAAGAAAATGTCAAAGGAAGAGAATGTTGGAAAGCGGATCAAGATGTTCCGCGACAAGCTGAAGATGACGCTTGGAGATCTGGCCGCGAAGAGCGGCGTGTCGGTGGCGACGATCGCGTCTATCGAAGACGGCGAGGTGCTGCCGGCGCTTGGCGTACTGACCAAGCTCTCTCGCGCGCTCGGCCAGAGGCTGGGCACGTTCATGGACGACCAGTTCAAGCCCGATCCGATCATCACGCGGGCAGTGGACCTCGAGGCGGCGAAGGTGGCCGCGGAGGGGGCGAACACGCTTTGCTACGCGTCGCACTCGCTTGCGCTCGGCAAGCCCGACCGCCACATGGATCCGTTCCGCATCGAGTTCGCGGCGGACGGCGTGGACGAGGTGTCGTCGCACGAGGGCGAGGAGCTGATCATCTGCATCGCCGGCGAGGTGGAGCTCACCTACGGCTGCGAGAAGACGGTGCTTGGCCCTGGCGACACCGCCTACTACAACAGCGTAGTCAAGCATGGTCTGCGCGCCGTTGGCGGAAAGCCCGCCTCGATCTACGGCGTCGTCTTCATGCCGTTCTGACGTAGGTGGGTCGCGATGGTGCCCGCCGCAGACTCTGCGCAGGCCGCACAATGGCCGAGCATCATTTTTTTTCGATTTTGCGCTTGCATTGTAGCGTGCTTTATGCGATAATACGCGCGCAACGGACAAAAGAAAAAACAAATTCTTCCAACCTTAAAGGAAACGGAGCTTCAAATGAAGAAGAACACCAAAGGATTTACACTCGTCGAGCTGCTTGTGGTGATCGGCATTCTCGGCATTCTGATGGGCGCGCTGTTCCCGGCGATCTCCGCCGCTCTGCTCAGCGCCAACCTGTCTGCCTGCTCAATGCGCGGTCGCAACCTCTATGTCGGCATCACGACGGCCAACACCGAGCGCGAGGCGGCGGGTCTTTCGTCCGTGTGGCCGAAGTCGAGCAAGAACAAGAGCGACGACACCGAGGACATCGCCGGCATGGGGCCGTTCAGTTCCTCCACCGAGTACTTCAAGGAGCTCTTCGACCTCGAGCGTTTCGGCACCGACCAGTGGTCGCCCTACGTCTCCGGCGTGGACATCGGCGTTCTTTCCGGCTCGGGCGTTCCCGGCTTCACCGGCAAGAACATCCAGCCGCAGAACGTGACGTGGATCATCGCGCTCGGCCTTACTGATGAAATGGAAGACGTGCTCCCCGTGCTCTGCACGCGCAACGTCGCCTATCAGCAGCTGAAGACCGACTCGTACGACGGCACCTCCACCACGGAGATTCCCGTGGGCAAGGCGAACGGCGGCGAGAGCGACGTGCCGTTCTCCAACAAGGCCTGGGTGCTCATCCGCAAGGGCGGCGCCGCGCAGAGCATCAAGCTCAAGTACTCCAAGCTCAACGTGGTGTACAACCGCCAGAGCTTCACGATTCCCACCGACGCCGAGTTCTCTTATATCCCGGTTGGCCTGTAATTGACGGTATCGGTTGCCATAGATCTGGCGCTTGACAGGCTGTTCACCTATTCGGTGCCGGCCGAACTCACGGAGAAGCTGCTCGTTGGGCAGCTTCTTCGTGTTCCATTTGGGGGGCGCGTCGCGCGTGGCTTCGCGATGGCGCTGGCGGATGACGCCGTGGCGGAGAAGGGCGAGGAGCGCACGTTCAAGCTGAAGCCGGTGATGGCCATCGAGGATGCCTCGCCGTTTTTCTCGCCCAAGCTGCTGGAGCTTGTGAAGTGGATCGCCAGCTACACGGCCTCACCCATCGAGACGACGCTCAAGGCCGCGCTTCCGGCCGCCGTGCTGAAGCCCACCATGAAGCCGAAGGAGCTGTTGTACGTGGATGCGCTCGATGTGGCGGACGGGCTCACCGCGCACCAGCAGAGGCTGCTTGCGGAGATAAGGCGCGTGGGCGGCGGCTGGATGCAGCAGCTTGTTCGCGAGTTCAAGACTTCGCCTTCAACCCTGCGCGCTATGGCCGAGAAGGGCGCGCTCGAGATCGCGCCGCGCGCCCAGCGGCGCGATCCGCTCGCCGGGCGCAGCGTGATGCCAACGAAGCCGTTGCCGCTCAACGCCGAGCAGACGGCCGCGCTTGAGGCGGTGATGCGGGCGGTGCCTGCGGCGGACGGAGCTTCCGCGGCTGATCCGCGTCCTGTGCTGCTGCATGGCGTGACGGGATCCGGCAAGACGGAGATATACCTGCAGGCGATCGCCGGCGTGCTGGCGTCCGGAAGGGGCGCCATAGTGCTTGTTCCGGAGATCGCCCTCACGCCGCAGACGGTGCGGCGCTTTGCGGGGCGCTTCGGCGACAAGGTGGCGGTGCTGCATTCGGCGCTCTCCGACGGCGAGCGCTACGACGAATGGCAGCGCATACGCACTGGCGCCGCGCGCGTGGTGGTGGGGCCGCGCAGCGCAGTGTTCGCACCGGTGCATGGCCTTGGGCTCGTGGTGGTGGACGAAGAGCACGACCCTTCGTACAAGCAGGGCGAGACGCCCCGCTACCATGCGCGCGACGTCGCCGTTGTGCGCGCACGCCTAGAGGGGGCGGCCGTTGTGCTTGGCAGCGCCACGCCGTCGCTAGAGTCTTGGCGCAACGCCCAGACGGGCAAGTATGCGCTCGTCTCCGTGCCGAACCGCGTGGCGGGCCGAACGCTTCCTGCCGTACACCTTGTGAACATGGAGGAGGAGGCCGCACGCACTGGGCATGTGCCGATATTCTCCGCGCCGCTCCTCGATGCCATCCACTTGCGCCTTGAGCGCGGCGAGCAGACGATTCTCTTTCTCAACAGGCGCGGATATTCGCGGGTGCTGGAGTGCCAGAGCTGCGGCTGGACGGCTCAGTGCCCGGATTGCTCGCTCCCCTACACGTACCATCAGGCGGACCATTGTCTGCGCTGCCACGTGTGCGGCGGCTGGACGCATCTGCCCTCCGAGTGTCCTGACTGCAAGGCGCGTGACTTCTCCTACACGGGCGTAGGCACGCAGCGCGCCGAGGCAGCGCTCAAGCGCTGCTTCGCACATGCGCGCGTGCTGCGCATGGACGCCGACTCGACCTCGCGCCGCTTCTCGCACGACGACATCCTCTCGGCTTTCCGCGCCGGCAAGGCGGACGTCCTTCTCGGCACGCAGATGATCGCCAAGGGCCTCGACTTCCCGAACGTCACCCTCGTAGGCGTGCTCAACGCCGACACGTCGCTGCATCGTCCCGACCCCCGCGCGAGCGAACGCACATACCAGCTGCTCGCGCAGGTGAGCGGCCGCGCCGGACGCGCAGAGAAGCCGGGCGAGGTGTACCTTCAGACGTTCTCCCCGGACGCCCCCGCGATCGCCGCCGCAGCGTCGGAGCGCGGTTTCGCCTCCTTCGCCGCCGGGGAGCTTGCCGCCCGCCGCGGGGCGTATCTACCGCCATACTGCCGCCTCTCGACTCTTGTGTTCCGTTCGCAGAGCGAATCGCTCGCCTCTTCATGGGCCGATCTCTACGCGAAGTCGCTCGCCGCGTGGGCGGCGAAGTTCAACGCGCCGCGCGGCGCGGACCTCTTCCGCGTTTCCGAGGCGGCCGAGGCGCCGCTCGCCAAGGCGGAGGGATGGTTCAGATACCAGGTGGTCGTGCGCGCGCCAGCGTCGAAGGACATCGTGGCTGCCGTGAAGTGGATCGAGAAGGAGCGTCCCGCGCCTAAGGATATTCGCATCGCCTTCGACGTGGATGCGATTGACTTGGCATGAAGCCGAGTGGACTGTGCCCCGGGAACATGTCCGTCACTTGTGGTGCATAGGTCTAGATGCGGCAAAAAATCTGGCGGACGGACAATCAGTCACCGTTCGACCGTGGCGCCTTCGGGTCCGTCCGCCAGAAATCATGCTTTTTTGATTTGTCTTTTACGGGTAGTCTGCCGGTACGGTAAGCACTTCCGCTCCGTCGTCCGTGATTGCCACGGTGTGTTCGAAGTGCGCGGCCATGCAGTGGTCGCTTGTCAGCACGGTCCAGCCGTCCCTCTTGTTCACGTAGGTCTTCGCGCCCGCCTTTGTGAGCGTGATCATCGGTTCGATGGCGATCGTCATGCCGGGCTTAAGGACGAGCTTCGTGCCGGGCTTGCCGTAGTTGGGCACTTCCGGATCCTCGTGGACGGTGCGGCCAACGCCGTGGCCTATCCAGTCGCGCACGACGCCGAAGCCGGCGTCTTCCGCGACTTTCTGTATGGCGTAGCCCACGTCGCCGAGGTGCACGCCGGGTCCGGCGGCTGCGATTCCGGCCGCGAGGCACTTCTTCGTGGTCTCCACGAGGCGTATCACCTCCGGATCGCTCACGCCCACCATCACGGTGCGGCTCGTGTCGCCGTTGAAGCCGAGCGTGTTTATGCCCACGTCGCACTTCACGAGGTCGCCAGGCATGATCATCCGATCGCCTGGAATGCCGTGTATGACCTCGTCGTTCACGCTCACGCAGATCGCGCCGGGGAAGCCGGCGTAGCCGAGGAAGCTGGCGGCGACCTTGTTGCGGCGGCAGTACTCGCGCACCACGCGGTCGATGTCGCCGGTGGTGGCGCCTGGGCGCACGGCGGCGGCGGCGAGGTCCCGCACCTCGGCGCTCATGCGGCACGCCGTGCGCATGCGGTCGATTTCGGCCTTGGTCTTGATGTCGACCTTCATCGCGTCAGATGGCCTCGAGGAAGGCGGTGGCGACGTTGTCGACGCCGGTGGTGCCGTCAACGGTGCGGAGGATGCCCTTGTCCCTGTAGTAGGCGATGAGAGGCTCGGTCTGCTGGTGGTACACGACGAGTCGGTCTTTGACGGTGTCGGGGTTGTCGTCCTTGCGGATCGTGAGCGCGGTGCCGCAAACGTCGCAGATGCCATCGACCTTTGGGGGGAGGTTCTTCACGTGGTATCCGGCCTTGCACTTCGGGCAGGTGCGGCGGCCGGCGATGCGGTCCTGGATGATGTCGTCGGGCACATCGATCAGGACGGCGTGCGTGACGGGGGCTCCCATCTCGTCGAGGATCTTCGCCTGGGCGAGGTTGCGCGGGAAGCCGTCGAGGAGCATCGTGACGTCGCCGGTCGTTTCGGCCACGACATCCTTTATCATCGTGGCGATGAGGGCGTCGGGCACCAGCTTGCCCGCCTCCATGTACGCGCCTGCCTCTTTGCCGGCCGCAGTGCCCTTGGCCACCGCGCCGCGCAGCAGGTCGCCGCTCGAGACGTGCTTGAGATTAGAATGTTCGGCGGCGAGCCTGCCCGCCACCGTGCCTTTCCCCGATCCCGGGGCGCCGAGAAGAATTACAATGTTCATAGCGCGAATATTATATCACATTTTTACCCTTCGAAGAGGACGGTCCGCCAAAAACAGACGGCGCTTCTGCCCGGAATTTCGCACATTGCATGTCGAAAGGTGATTTGTTATACTATCCGCATCTGTAGTGAACTTAGGCAGTGTCTGGGCAAGCCGTAAAACCTTCAAACCATCACGCAATCCAACTTTCAAAGGAACAGCGATGTGCAAGCAAAGCCAATCTAATCTTTCGCTCTACTGGATAGTCTGCGCCGTCTCTCTGGGAGGGCTGCTGTTCGGTTTCGACTCAGGCGTGATCTCCGGATGCGACCAGGCGGTGCAGAAAGAGTTCGCGCTGGCGCCGTTCTGGCACGGGCTTGTGATGGCGGGCGCGCTGATAGGGACCGTGTTCGGGGCGCTCGCGGCGGGGAAGATGTGCGACATTCTGGGGCGCAAGCCCACGCTCGTGTGGTTGGGCATTCTCTTCTTCGTGTCGGCGGCCGGATGTGCGGTGACGCCTGGCGGAAAGGTGCTTGGTCCGCACGTTCTCGCGTGGATGCGGTTCATCGGCGGAATCGGCACGGGAGGCGTCTCGGTGGCCGTGCCGATGTACATAGCCGAGATAGCGCCGCCAAAGAAGAGGGGTAGGCTCGTTCTGGTGTACCAGTTCTGCATTGTGCTTGGAATCGTCG
>JAFXIL010000090.1 GCA_017563185.1 Kiritimatiellia bacterium
AGGAGTATCACGGGCTATGAATCCGTTCTTTTCCATAATCGTCCCATGCTGCGACGTCGCGCCGTATCTGCGCGAATGCCTTGACTCGGTTACGAACCAGTCGTTCAAAGACTGGGAATGCCTCCTCGGCGTGGAGGAGTCTAAGGACGACACGGAGAAAATAGCCCGCGAATACGCGGCTAAAGACCCGCGCTTCAAGGTCTTCACGGGGCCGCGCTCAGGGTCCTGCTCCGCCTCGCGCAACACCGGCATCGACATGGCCACAGGCGAGTACATCATTTTCCTCGATGGCGACGACACGATTGTCGAAGGCTCCCTCCAGCGCCTCCACGACAAAATCGCCGAGCGACCGGGGGCGGATCTCTACCCGTGTGCGACAAGGGTGCACAATGACATGACGGGGAAGGACGAAGAGTTGCGCGACAACTACCCGCCCGACTTCAGCGACACGACTACCGGGCCAGAGGCGGTGCTGGCGTCCGAGAGATTCACGAAAGACGTCTGCCCCATGCTCCAGCTGACCGTGTTCAGGCGGCTGTTCCTCGTGGAGAACGGGCTCAAGTGCATCAAGGGGCTTCGCCGGCAGGACAGCGAGTTCTCGCCGCGCGCGCTCTACCTCGCGAAGCGCGTAACGCCTCTCCACGAGCCCTTCTACCTCTACCGGATACGCCAGAACGCGGTCGGCTCGTCTGCGCGCGGGCACGGATACTTCCACGGCGACTGGGCAACGATCATCCGATCACTGCTCTCCTTCCACGCAAAGGTGTCCGCCGAGCCGGGGTTCGACAGGAGGATATCGGACGTCTGGGGGCGCAAGTGGACCGGCTGGCTGTTCTACTTCTGGTTCGACCCGTCGAACGTCCGCTCGATCCAGCGCGCGCGGAGGGTCGAAACGCTCGGCGCCATATTTGCGGACGGGTTCGCCGACTTCGCCGCGCTGACAGGGTCACTGTCCCGGGCCCGGCGCATTGCCGCATGGTGGGTCCGCGCGTTCGTGCGCCATCCGGCGCTGCGCGGAACGGCCGAGCTTTTCTTCCGGGCGTACTTCCGCCTCGCAAACGCCCACAGCCACTCGGGGAAGCCGAAATGAAAAACGTCCTCCTCTACTACAGCTTCAGCTTCGCGCTAGGCGGCGGGGAATATCTGCCCCTCTCCTTCATCGCCGCGCTCCAGAAGACGAGCAACCTGACGGTTGCCGCAGACCTCGCGTGCAACTTCGATTGTTCCTACGAGGCCTTCGGCGCAGGCCTCGACATCGACCGGTCGAAGCTGCGGATAGTCCAGGTCACGCCGCCAGGCTACGACCCGAAGCGGCACAGCGCAAAGACGTCCCTCTACAGGTTCAGGCAGCTGAAGCGGCTCGCAAAAGACGCCGACGTGTGCATCTCCACGGCATGCATCATGGACTTCGGGAAGCCCGCCCACCACTTCATAAACATGATCGACTTCGGCGACGACGCATTCACCGCCTTCGCCAACGGCAAGTCCGGTCCGCACGAGGGGACTCTCGCGCGTGCAAAACGCTTCGTCTCCGACGAAATCATAAGGCCGCTTCTCGGCATGCGCTCCAAGCGGAGCATAATCCAGGACAGGCGCCAGAACATCTATCCAAACTCCCTGTTCGTCGAGAGGCTGATGGCGGCGTACTACGGCCCGTTCAGCAGCACGATGTTCTACCCCCCTACGCTCTTCGAGGCAAGGCCGGCCGCCCTGGGCGCGCGCGATCCGCTCAAGGTCGTATACATCGGGCGGATCGTCCCCGCGAAGCGCATAGAGGAGCTTGTCGAAATCGTCGAAAAGGCGCGCGGCATCTCGGGGCTGGACCTGACCTTCCATGTCGCCGGGCGACTAGACCAGACTCCTGCATACGGGGAAAAGCTCGAGTCCCTTGCGGCGGAGCGCCCGTGGCTCAGGCTCTGCGGCGCGCTGTACGGAGAGGAGAAGGAGCGGTTCCTCTCGTCCGGCTCGTACGCCCTGCACGCAGAGCGAGACGAGGCGTTCGGAATATCCGTGGCCGAATACCTGGTCTCGGGACTCATCCCCATCGTCCCGGACGAAGGCGGCACGACCGAGATCGTGGACGCCTCCGAACTGGCGTACCACGAGCCTGGCGACGCGGCGAGGACCCTCGCGCGGCTTCCCGCCGACGCGGGCTTCCGCGAAAGGATGCTGCGCCACTGCGCGGAGCGCGCCAGGCTGTTCACGCGTGAAGCATACCTCGAGCGCCAGCGCAAGCTGCTGGACCGCATCGTCGGCGACGGGAACTAGCGGCGCCTGCTGAGCTTTCCGAGGAGTTCGGCTATGTCGGCGCGGAAGCAGAGCGCGATGCACGTCGCCGTGGCGAGCGTCGCGGCCGCAGCCTTTGCAGCGAGGCCCGGGATACCGTCAAGCGGTATGGCACGGGCTGCAAGCCACGCAACGGCGCAGAGCGCGAGGGAGAACGCCGCAAAGCCGGCGTACGAGCGCCAGTAGGCGCGGGACTCCGCCTTGCCGAAGAACGCCGAGAACACGACATGCGACTCCCACGGGATCTGTATGAACACGAAGCCGATGATCGTAGAGAATATGACGCCGTCGAGCTTGTAGGCGTCCGGCAGGAAGATCACGAAAAGTATGTTCGTCGCGAGGTTCACCGCCCCTGCGACAATCGGCTTCCAGCGGTCCTGCTTCCAGAGCGAGGCGGCCGACTTGAACGCGAGCAGCACCTGCCGCGACTGCATGATGTAGAAGTAGAGGACCATCAGCACCGGCGTGAGCGCGTGGCGCATGAGCTCCGGATCCCCCTTCACCCACACCACCATGAACGGCTGGTAGAGCGCCGCCATCAGCGCGGCGCAGAACACGACCACGACCATCGAGAGCCGGTTCATGCGCATGAAGAGACGGAAGTTCTCCTCCTTCGACTCCGTGTATATCTTGTTGCCGAATCCGCCTGTCATCGAGGAGTACACGACTGCGACAAGCCCGGACACGGACGTGACGACGTAGTAGTAGTTTCCGTAGGCGGCAACTGCGACAAGCCCGAGGAACGCTGATATGACAAGGTTGTCCGTTGAATTCGTTATCACGCCGCCGACCTTGTGCATGAAGATTGACTTGACGTCCGACACGACCTTGCGGCGTATGTCCTTCGGCAGCTCCCCACGCGGCTCGATGTCGGGGAAGAGACGCCTCGACGCCTTGACGAGCAGCACGTTCTGCACAACGGTGAACACGACCGTGGCCAGGATGTAGTGGTAGTAGTTGCGGGTGACGAGCAGGATCAGGAACACCGCCACGTACTGAGCCACAGAGACTCCTGTGCGGATGTTCGTGATGACGTCGTTGCGGTGGTGCGCGCCGAGAACCACCCCGCGGTACGCAAAGAGGAAGTAGCTCGCCGCCGTGTTCACGAGGTGGATCACGTAGAGGACGTGCAGGTCGATGTCCGGCGGAACGTTGCCGTGCACAAGACGGTCCAGGAACGGAAGAAGCGCAAGCCCTCCGAAGAAGATCGCCGCGCCAACCCATCTGTACACGCTCCGGTAGAACTTCAGGTATGCGCAGAGCAGCTCCCGGTCGTCATCGGCAACTGGCTTGTACATCGAGCAGACAACGGCCGTGCCGAAGCCGAGCTCGGCAAGCATGAGGACGCCGAGAATTGAGCTGAAGAGCCCGTTCAGGCCGAGGTACGCCGGACCGAGAAGCCAGAGGAACAGCGTGCGGTTGAGGAACGGAAACAGCAGGCGGATGCCGCTCGAGGCGGCATTCGCGACCATGTTTCGCTTCACGTTCTTCTTGAAGTCGAGCTTCATGTCATCCAAACACCCTGCGATTAAGCTTTATCAAGCGCCAAATCCAAGGAGCGGCCGGCGCGATGCAGCGGTAGAACGGCCACCAGCCGCGGCGAAACGGGCGCGGTATGTCCGACTTCCTGGCAAAACCGCCAGCCACAAGCCAGTCGGCAGCCGAATAGGCGAGGTCACGCCAGCGTGTGGCATACTTGTTCCACATCTGCCACGGCTTGGGGTTGTATGCGAAATGCGCAAAGTACCTCGACGGATCGGCACTGCCGTTGGCCTTGTACTTCTCGGTTACCATCGGCACCTCGGGGTCGAAGCAAAGCAGGCTCGCCAGGACGCTCTCGTCCGTCTGGAAATACGCTGTCCCATGTTGCATGATGATACCGACGTCAGACGGAAGGACACTGTCGAGCTGCCGCTTCCAGCGCGCAAGAAATGGACGCCATTTCCTGTTGACGACGATAAAGGCGGTATTGACCCGTGTATCGTACCTGCTTTTCGCAAGGGCCCTTCCGCAGACGCGCTCCACGTCGCGGCGCCATATCTCCAGATTCTCCGGTGTGAAGTCCGGCGGCACGGGCGAATACTTGCGAATCACGATTTCGTCCGCATCTTCGCCGGATAGCCATTCACTGCAATCGCCGACAAACATCCCGTCGGCATCAGCCCAACAGACCCAGTCAGTCTTCACGGCGTCATTCGCCATCATAATCGGTTTCTGGCAGGCGACGCACTGTCGTGTAGCGGGAAGATTCACGACGGTGACATCCCCAAGGGAAACAATTCGCCGCTTCATTTCATCGGGCCACTCCATCGCACCGACGACGACTGGGTGTCTCATGCCGCTCATCCTCATGCTTGCGACTAGCATGATCGCGCCCCACGCATACGCGCTGTCACCCGCCGTCACGACTGTTGTGGAAACATCTTTTGCCATCTCGAATCCTTTCTGTCCTTCCCTCTTCGGCTTTTCAACCTTTCGACAAAACTACGGAACCGCCCAGTATCCGGGCAGCTCGCGCACGTCTTTCGCCGGAGCGGGCCGGACCGGCGGTTTCGTCCCCGTCGGCGTCAGCAGATACCCGCATACCGATGCCGCCGGCGCGATCGTCTCCCATACGGTGTATTCGCTCGCGGCGACCGTGCGGTTCTCGACATTGCCCCATCTCCTCCAGATCGGGCACTTCGTCGCCAGCGCCTTGTCGCCGCCATACACCATCTCCACCGCCTTGGCCGGCATCCCGTAGTTCCATCTGTACGGCGTTATGCCGGGAACGAACTCCGCTATCCCGTCCACATACGACGGTAGATCGAGAAAGGCGATCGGATAGACGCGGCCCAGCCCGCTCGTAAGCGTCATGCCGACAGGGTTGCATCCGTTGTGGAAATCGAGCGCGGCGAACGCGCCGCGCAGATACGCATCGTCCCCCGTCAGCCTGTGCGCCGCAACAAAAGTCTGCGCACGCCGCAGAGGATGGCAGTTGCCCCAACTCATCGCGTTGGCATGGCCCTTCCCCGGCGCCCACCACGGGCAGCGGTAGGCATACGCCCCGTCAACCTGCTTGAGCATTTCTTTCGCACGGTTCTTAAGCCGTCGTTCCCATTCAGCCATGAACTTCGCAGCCTGCGGCGGAATGCCCAGCTCCCGCTCGCCGGCGAAGACGAGCGCCCCCCAGCGCCATTCGTTCTTCTTGAAGTCCTCGTCGATTTCCCGCTTCTTGGCGGCAAGAGCCTCGAGATATTTTCCATCGCCGGTCAGCGCATGGAGATTTATCGCCGCTTTCACGGTGTTCGCCGCCGGCAACGCGGCGCTCTCGCGCCATTCGACTTCCAGTCCGCGGGACGAGAACCATCCGTCTTTCTTTCTGGCGACGAACGTCTCCGACGCAGGTTCGGAGCGCATGGCGAAATCCCATGCGCGCTTTGCGGATTCGAGATACTTCTCTTTGAAAGCGTCGTGGCATCTCGCGAGAAGCGCGGCGTGCGCGGCATAAGCGAGCGAACTTGCGCGCGTCGCCCGGGAAATCGCGTAGCGCATCGGGTCTCGCTCCGCGACATTGCCGGGGCCGGGATGCCCCGTAGACTCGATCCACGTGCCGACGCCTCCGTCCTTCTGCTGAACCGCAAGGAGATGGCGAAGGCCCCACTCCGCCTCGTCGAGGATGTCAGGGATTCCGTTCCCGTTCTCCGGTATCGCGAGCTGTCCGTCGCTGAAGTTCTCAGGTTTCATCAGGTAGACGGCGCAGAGGTCGTTCACTATGTTCAGGTGCGCCGGACGGCGGTCGTAGTCTGCCGCATCGTGCCAGCCGCCTGCGACATGCAATCTCTCGCCCTTCTCCCAGTCGGTGTTGTGGCGAATGATGTCGAACCAGCGCACGTCTTTCGGCAGCCTGCCCTCTTCCGGAGGGAAGTGGCCTCGAACGACGTTCGTGTGGCACGCCCCGGCGGCCCAGTGCGTATACGGCTCGCACTTCGCGATTCCGCAACGCTTCTGGTAAAGCCCGCCCATGTGCACCCGGAAGGCGTCTTCCGCCGCGCCGCGCCAGATGCGGAAGTCGGCGCTTCTGCCGACGCCGTCGACCTGGACATAGTACACGCCTTCGTTCGTAACGGACGAGAAATCCATCTCATAGGTGTACTCTCCGGTGAAAGGCGTTCCCTCCTTCGTAAAACCGTCGTCCACGCGATGGACGGGCATGGCCGGCGAAACTAACACGGCGTCGCCCGTCGACGCGTCGACAATCTTCCACCCCTCTTCCCTCTTCCCTTTTCCCTCTTCCCTGATTCTCCACGCCCCGAGCTTGGGGCCGAGCCACGCGCCCATGTAGGCGAACTTGGCCTGGTCAGGCGCATAGCCTACCTGGTTGACCTTGAAAACAAGGCTCGGCTTCTGCGGATCGTATCCGGGGAACGGCTTGTCGCCGGTGCGGAACACATTGTAGAGGATGCGCGCCTTCGGTCTTTCGGCAAGCGGATCTTTCTGCCCGTTTGCCGACGGCCAGAAGCCGGGTTCTGAAGCAAGCACGCGCCCTTCCCTGTCGTCGTCGGTCTGGTACAGCGACGTGTACGGATCGAGGAAGCGCAGCATCGAAGCGGCGAGAACTGCGAAAACGCCATGATGCATCACACTCCTCCTCCGGCAGGCGTTTCAGATTTGCAGTTCGCGGAAGAGGCGGCCAGATGGTCGAGAAGCGCGAAAAACATCATGAGGACGACGAGGTTCATCTGCTGGCGCAGGACCCATTCGAGACAACTCTGGAGATAGGTTGCGAGAAGGCCGCCGGCAAGCCCCGCCGGCAATGCGGCGTACGGCGTTCCCGAAAGTCTTCTTGCAAGCCTGACGCTGGCGAAGAGATACGAAAACGCCATGCGACCATGGCCGCCAGCGCCGGGATGCCGCATTCCGCGCCGACGAGCAGATAGACGGTTTCCACTATTCCGTCTTTGAAATCTTCGCCGCGGTTCGTGTTGCGCCCGGCGCGCTTCGCGTATTCATACGGAGGATTTATCTTGATTCCCCAGTTGTTGATGCCCACTCCGCGCCAAGGCTCGTCGGCGATCATCTCCCTTGCGCACATCGCAAGCTCTATGCGCGTGTTCTTCGACGACTCCGGGGCCGTGCTGAAACGCTCCACTATGCGCGGCAGCGCGGCGCACAGTCCGGCGAGCCCGATGAACGCCACCGGCAGCATCCGCCGCATCACGGCGACGCCTTTCCCGTTCTTCGCGGACATGAACGACAGAACGAACACGGTGAAAAACGAAACCGGGAGCACCGCAAGAGCGCCGCGTGAATACGTGCGCACGATGCAGGCCGTGGAAGCGATGAACGCGGCGGAGACGAAAAGCGGCCTCCTGCGCGCAGGGGCGATGAAGCAGGCGAAAAACACTCCCGAAAAAAGATGCATCCCCATGGCCAGGCAGTTCTGGTGGGGAAAAGATCCATGCGGCTGGTACACCCCCGAGAAATGATCCGCCAGGACGAGAACGAGAGTCCAGACGGAGAACGCGGCGAAAGCTTTGACGAGATCCTTCACGCCGTCCGTCATGTCGAGATACGCGCGCACCGAAAGATACACGATGTAGATCATGATCATCTTCCATATCTCCATCCACGAAAAAAGGAGATTCTCCGCCGCGCCGAGCGAAGGGAGGCAGAGCATGAAATACACGACATAGAGGAAAGCCCCGCAGGAAGGCACCGCCCTGGGAAGCGAGCCCCTTATGGCGGCGGCGACGAGAACGGCGAGAGAGAAAAGATATATTATGCTCACCTCCATGCCGCGCGACGACCCGCGGTATTCCTCGTACGAGAAGAAATTGATCGCCGTGGCCTGGTAGACGGCAAGCGCGGCCACCATGCCCC